>JAAAPE010000082.1 GCA_009908385.1 Gammaproteobacteria bacterium | reverse complement strand
CTGGCGCCCGGCGCCGAGATCACGATGGAAGCCAATCCGGGAAGCGTCGAACACGACCGCTTCGAAGCCTATCGCGAGGCCGGGGTCAATCGCATCAGCCTGGGCATCCAGAGCTTCGACGACGGTCAACTCGCGCGCCTCGGCCGCATCCACCGCAGCGGTGAAGCCGAGCGCGCCATCGAGGCGGTGCGGACCGCCGGCTTCGCGCGCTTCAACCTCGACCTGATGTGGGCGCTGCCCGAGCAGACCACGGCCCAGGCGCTGGCGGACGTCGAGCGCGCGCTGGCTTTCGGGCCGTCCCACCTGTCGCACTACCAATTGACCCTCGAGCCCAATACCGTCTTCGCCAAGCATCCGCCGCCGCTACCCGGCGAGGATCGCGTCATCGCCATGCAGGAGGCCTGCGGTGAACGTCTCGAGCGCGCCGGCCTGCGCGCCTACGAGATCTCGGCCTGGGCCTCGCCCGGCGAGGAAAGCGTGCACAACCTCAACTACTGGCGCTTCGGCGACTACCTCGGTATCGGCGCCGGCGCCCACGGCAAGATCACCCTGCCGGCCGAAAGCCGCGTCCTGCGCACGCGGCGCAAGTCGCACCCGCGGCCCTACCTGAAGGCGCTCGACGACGGCCGTTTCATCGCCGAAGAGAAATCGGTCCCGGCCGGCGAGCTGGCCTTCGAGTACTTCCTCAATCGCTTCCGTCTCGACGAGCCGCTGCCGCTGTCGGAGTTCGAGGCGCGCACCGGCCTGGCCAGCAACTCGATCGAGGCGCCGCTGGCGCGCGCCCTCGAACTGGGCCTGGTCAGCCGGACCGGCGACAGCGACCGGCCGCCCGACGCGTCCACCGTCATCCGGCGGACGCGCCGCGGTCATCGCTATCTCAACGACCTCCAGGCGCTTTTTCTCTGAGCAGCCGGGAACCTGCTTCATTCGCCCGTGTCACAGGCGGGTTCCTCTGACATAATCGCCGCGGAAATCCGGGAGCTTCGGGCATGAAAGCCATTTCTTCGATATTCACGCTGCTGTTCGGCATCGGGCTGATGCTGGCCGGGAACGGCCTGATCGGCACGCTGCTGGGCGTGCGCGGCAGCCTGGAAGGCTTCTCCTCGTCGATCCTCGGCCTGATCATGGCCGGTTACTTCTCCGGCTTCGTCGCCGGCACCTTCATCGTGCCCCGACTGATTCGCGGGGCGGGCTACGTCCGGACCTTCTCGGCGCTGGCGTCGATCTGTTCGGTGACCGTGCTGCTTCACGGCCTGTACCCGAACCCGCTGGTCTGGTTCGTCGCCCGCGCAGCCGCCGGAATCTGCATCGTCGGCATCTATATCGTCATCGAGAGCTGGCTCAACGAACAGACCAGCAACGAGCAGCGCGGCCACATCTTCTCGGCCTACATGACGACCACGCTCGTCGGCCTCGGCATCGGGCAGTTGCTCCTGCTGGCCGGCGATATCTCCACCCTGCAGCTCTTCGCGCTGGGCTCGGTGCTGATGTCGCTCGGCCTGGTCCCGGTCGCGCTCACCCGCGTCCAGGAGCCGCCGATGGTCGAGGCGCACCGGCTCGGCCTGCGCAAGCTCTACGAGGCGTCTCCACTGGGCGTGGTCGGCGCGCTGTTCGCCGGCGTGGGCACCGGCGCCTTCTGGGGCCTGGCGCCGGTGATGGCCGCAGACATCGGCCTGGCACCCGCCGCCATTTCGGCATTCATGGCCTTGAGCATTCTCGGCGGCGCGCTCGTGATGTGGCCCATCGGCGCCCTGTCCGATCGCCTCGACCGGCGCAAGGTGCTGGCCGTGGCCTGCCTGATCACCGGAGTCGCCGCGATGAGCGGGCTGTGGCTGATCACTTGGGACACGCGGCTGATCCTGGCCGCCGGTTTCCTGTACGGGGCCACGGGCTTCAGCATGTATTCGCTGTCGGCGGCGCACACCAACGATCACATCGGCACCGAGCACATGCTCGAGGCGACGTCGAGCCTGCAGCTGCTCTACGGCAGCGGCGCCATCGTCGGCCCCCTGGTCGCCGGCTTCATGATGCAGTGGATCGGCCCGACCAGCCTGCTCGGCTTCATGGGCCTCTCCGCGCTCGCGCCCGCCGCCTTCGCCCGATGGCGCATGTGGCAGCGGCCGGCCGTGCCGCTGGATGAACAGGGCGAGTGGGTGCCGCAGTTCGCCACTTCCCCGGCGGCGCTGGAGATGTATCCGGAGCCGGAGGACCAGGACGATTCCCTCGCGGCGGATGCGAACGAGGACTCACGCGCGTAGGTTGCCCTTGACCGGACGCCACCAGCAACCTGAAACCTGAATCACGATAGCGCCGGGATTCACGCGGGCAGGGTCAACTCCACGCGGAATCGCCCGTCCTCACGGCCGATCTTCAAGCGCGCCCCTTCCTCGTAGGCCAGGGCCAGACGCTGGCGGATGTTGTCGAGCGCCATGCGATTGCCTTCGCGCACCTGACCTTCGGTGTCGGGAAGCGGGTTGGTGATCTCGAAACGAAGCCTGTTGCGCCCCCGCCGCTCCCCCCGGATCTCCACACGGCCGCCCTGCGGAAGGCGCGCGATGCCGTGCACCACGGCATTCTCCACCAGCGGCTGGATCAGCAGCGCCGGCAACTCGAGATTCAGCGGCAGGTCCTCGGCCAGCGCCCACTCGACGCGGAGGCGCTCACCCAGGCGCAGGGCCTCCAGGCGCAGGTAGCCTCGAACCAGGTCGAGCTCGGCCGAGAGGCTATGCGTCGCGCCCGAGCGTAACCCGGTGCGCAGCAGGTCGGAGAGATCGAGGGTGGCCTGCTCGGCCTGGTCGGGCTTGTCGTGAACCAGGCTGGCGATGGTGTTGAGCGCGTTGAACAGGAAGTGCGGGCGAATCCGCGCCTGCAGGGCATCGAGGCGGGCGCGCGCTTCCGCGGCGACCTGCTGGCGCCAGCGCTGCTGCAGCACCAGGTAGCGCACCAGCATCAGCGAAGCGAGCAGGCTGATCAGGCCGTTGCGCGCGACGAACCAGGCCGTGTCGGTCGTCGGGGCAATGGGTACGAAGCGGACGACCACCAGGCTAGCCAACAGCGTCACGAGGGGGATGATTGCCAGGCTGAGTGCGGTAATCGTCGTGGATTGCCAATGGCCGCCGATCCGTCTGAGGCCGCAAAGCAGCGCGGCCGAGACGAGCACGATCCACTCGACGAACAGGACCGACAGGCCGAATCGAAACCAGAAACCGCGCCACTCGCTGGTACCCGCGAGGGTAAAAATCAGGGCAGCCACCAGGCCGACCAAGACAAGCACGAAGACGCTGCCGGGCGTACACAGGTCGGGCAGTCGGGTGTTCATGGTGCCCTGGACAGGCACGGACTGTGCGGAACGATTCACGAGACGCGAGCCCCGGCGGCAGGACATCAGTCACCTTATCAGACCAAAAAAAGCCCCGCCACAGGGGCGGGGCCGCGCACTCGGGTATCCAGCATCAAGGCACTTTCATCAAGGCACTTTCGCCTACCAGCAATCCTCGACATCGGCCGAGCCGCTGACGCCGCGGGTTGCGTTCTGCGTCAGCGTGAAGTTGCCGCAGTCGGTGTCGCGGGTGGCCTGTGTGCCTTGCGGCACGGCCACCAGTTCGTAGGTCGTGGCGTCGATGGTCTGGTCATCCTCCGCCATCTGGTACCAGCCGTTCTCCGACTGCTGTGGAAAGCCGACCGTGCAGTCATCGGCATCGTAGGCCGTATAACGGGTGTAGCAGCGCTCGAGGGCCTGCGACACCGAGGACAGCAACACCTTGGCTTCGGCACGATTGGTGCGCGTGACGTAGTTCTGGTAACTGGGAATCGCGATAGCCATCACGATTGCCAGGATCGCCACGGCGACCATGAGTTCGATCAGCGTGAAGCCCGAGGCTCCGCTTTGATTGACGTCGGTCATGGCCATCACCTCGCCTGCCTCCAGACCTGGCGACCGTCACAGATCGTACCGAAGGCCTGGAACTGGCTGGTCGCCGGGTTGATGAACCCGAAGGCCGAACACCAGGCCGAGCGCTCGCCGGTGGCATCATCCGGCGGCAGCGGAATCGTCGGATCGTCCGGATCGTCCGGGTCGGTCGGCAGTCCAGGCGCGGGATTCGGATCATCGTCATCGCCCGGCTCGGGCGGCTTGGGCGGAACGATGACCACGGGCGGGTTGATCGGCGCACCGCTGCCGATCTCGATCGCGCCGCAGCCCGGGCAGGAGGGCAGGCTCAGATCGCCTTCCCCGCTGACCGCATCCAGTACGTAGATTCTCTGCCAGCCGCCCAGGGAGCATTCTCCCGAATCCGGCTCGAAGCTCGAGAAGACCAGCGTGCCGAACGAGACCGAGGGACGGGCCAGAACGCGCTCCCCGCCGTCTCCTTCCATCTCGAGTTCGAGCTGCCAGCCCTTCGGACCGTCGCTGTCCCTGGAAATCGACCGGAAGCCCTCGTCTTCCTGGACCAAGCTCCGCTCGCCCAGCTCGTTGAGCGCGACCTGTTCGTCGGTGTCGCGCACCACATAGAAACTCTCGGTTTCGTCCGACGTCCGGTCGTCGTTCTCGATCAGCTTGCCCGTGCCGAAGAACACGTTGACACCACCGCTGGTGCTCAGCGCGAGCGTCGGCGTACTCGTGACCGGGCGATTGTCGTCCGTCTCGAACAGCCAGTTCCTGTTGCCCTGGCCGATGGCCGGAATGGACGGTTCACCGCTTTCCGAGAAATCAAACCGCCAGATGCGACCCGAAAGGTCCCCGGCATAGGCCCGCCAGACATATGCGCGCTGATTGACTTCCATCAGGATGGCAGGGGAAGCCAATCCATTGACGTCCGGCTTCTGGTTGTTGGGAATTTCAGCGGTCACGGCGTGGAGCGGGGCACCGGTCGCCAGGTCGACGACGAACAGCACCGGCTCGTTGCTGGCGCCGTTGTAGCCGTTGCCGAAGACCGAGACCCAGGTGCCATCGGCCAGGCGCGTGATCGAGGGAGAGCCGTACGGATGACCCAGGTCGGGGTGACCCCGACCCGTATCCTCGTCCCGGGTGAACTCCCAGAGCACGTCATCGGCGCTGAAGTTTTCCGGGTCGGTTACATCCAGAGCGAACACGGCCCGGCCACCGGCGCCCAGCGTGGCCACGAGGATCGTTCGCCATTGGCCGTCGATGCGCGCGTCGGCCACGGAAATCTGTCCGTCCACGTAGTAACGGCTGTTGAACTCCGGCCGCGCGAGATCCGGCAGATTCTGCAGGACGGTATGCGGCACGTAGCCAAAGAGCTCTTCGCCGCTTTCGGCGTCGAACGCATGCAGCATGCCCGCATTGGCGCCCACGAATAGCACGTCGGGGCGATTCACCTTGACGTTGTCGAGGAAATGCCCGTAGCTGCCGGAGCCTTCATTGCCGCCGCCATCATCGGTCGGCAGGCGCGCCCAGCCCTCGTTGCGATTGGTCGACAGGTTGAGCTGGGAGTTCACGATCGCGCCGATCAGGCTCTCTCGCGTCCTGAAGGGGCCGCCTTCGCTCTCCTCCATGTCGCGGTCGCCTCGCACGTAGGACACGAGCGCACTGGCGGCCGCTTCCGCAGCATCTTCCGGATCCGAGGGGAAGATGATGTCGCCGAAGTAGTCGGCGTGGTCGGTACTGAACTCGAGTCCCTGCGTGTTACCGACGAGCGACTCCGAATCCCAGGTCCAGATGTTGCGTTCGGACTCTTCGGGCAGCATGTCGGAAGCGGTCCACTCAATGTCGAGCGATTCCGGATCGAGGGCAATCACCTCGCCGCCCCACGAGCCGGTTTCGAAGCTCGCCTGGTAGAGCAGCGTGTCGGTCTGCAGGCGGGTCGAATTGGTCTGCAGCGTGGTGACCGCATTGAGGTCGAGAATCTGCTGGAAAGCCTGCGCTAGCTGCTGCTTCAGCGTTGCCGCGTTGGTCACGAGGAAGTAGTTCTCGGGCGTCTCACCCGGCTCGAGATCCTCGTTGCTGGTGTTGCCGTACTTGGCCGCGTACCACAGCGGGTCGCGCAGCACCGTGGCGGCATCGCTGTCCGACGGATAGAACACGCGGGTCACGGTATCCCCCATGCCATTCGGAGGCGGCGAGTCGTTGCAGTCCGCGATGTACTGCGGCTCAACCGTTTCGGCCGCACAGGCCCCCGGCGGAACGCCCGGCGGGGTGTTCAGGTAATAGGCCATGTTCTCCCCGGCGTTGGGATCACCACGGACTTCCAGGTACAGGCCGTCCGCCGCTTGTCGCACCATCTGGGCCGGAAGGGTCGGGTGCATGAAGTCGGATTCCACCCCGGAAATCACGTAACCGAGGTTCATCTTGATGCAACCTGCGTAGTACTCGGGCGTCAGGCTGACCTCGAGGGTGCCCGATTCCGTGACGCGGATCTCGTATCGGACGATTCCGTCCATGTCGTGGTCGGCGGCCTGCTCGACGTCCTCGAAGTTGATTCGGAAGCTGGCGTAGGGAAGGCCGCTGTTGACGCTGTCGTCTTGGTTGCTCGGGTCTGTGTTAGCCCATTCCTCGATGAAGAAGTCGACGATCTGGGCCATGGGCTGGAAGTCATCCCGATCCGGGCTCGTTCCGATGCACCCGTTCACCGATTTGCCGAACGGCACTAGACTGACGACGTCATCGCCCACCGGGAACTCGATCCTGGGCAGCTGTGAGGCCAGCGCGACCGAGAACGTCTCGATCTTCTGGTCGCTTTCGAGGTCCGGACGCAGGTCGTCCAGGATGCCGAAGCGGGCGGCGCTGGCCGAATAGTACGTCCCTTCCTTGGTCGGCTCGGCCGGGGACAGGCCGCGGATGTCGCCGAGGCTGGAGACGGCCTTGACCGTCGGCGCGCCGTCGGCATTCGCACCGGACTGCCCGATGAAATGATTGCTGGACCCGCCGTGCTCCAGGTTCCAGATTTCCTGGCCCAGCGCACTGGCGTCGAAGCCCGACAGGTCGCCCGAGAATCCCGAGAACGCGCTGCCGGGCACGAGGTCACCGTCGTGAGAGATGTTGACGTTGCTGATGACGAGGTTGGCACCCATGGTGCACCACGGGCGCTCACCGTAGGGGTCGTCCCACTCGCTGACCGGCAGCTCCAGGTTGCCGCCGAGCCGAACCGGGATGCTTTCCATGCCGTCGTCGAGATCAGGCACCATGGCGCCGGTCGGCTCCGCCTTGCCGGCGTAGTAGCGCAGGCTCTCGTAGAGCATTTCCGCCACCGGGTTGCCCCAGTCCGGAAACTCGCCTTCTTCCATCGACCGCTGGGTCAGCCAGGCGCCGCTCCAGCCGGGATAGTAGTCGTGGCCGGATCGCAAGCCGACGACACTGAACGCGTCGATGGTCCGGATGATGCCGTCGACGTCCGAGAACTGCCCGGTATCGAGGTCGATTTCCGACGCGATGCTGTCCATCCGCTTACGCAGGACGCCGCCCGACATGTTGTTGAGATAGCTGCCGGTGATCAGACCGAAATGCATCTGGCCTTCCTCGCCGAAGTCCTGGAGCAGCCCGGTCGGCTTGTAGTACCCGCTCGGGTAAAGCTTGCAGCTCTCCTCGAGGAAGTTCTCGTTGCAGACCTCGACGCGCACGACGTAGTCGTCACGTCCATCCGCATCCGAGGTGCAGAACGGACCGTTGCCACCGTCCTCACAGCGATTGCCGGCGACCGGCCGTTCGATGGCGACCCATTCCCAGACCCGGAAGCCGGTGTTCTTGAGGACACGCATAAGAGGGACATCAGGATCGGATGTCAGGCTCGTATTGGCGAACAGGTGGTAGCGGCCGGGGCCGGGCTGCGACAGCGGCGTGTAATCGGTGATGTCGTAGCCGTCGCGCTCGACACTCTGGTATTCCTTGCCCCAGGAGTGCGCGTCCTGGGGAATATAGCTGCGCTGCAGGACAGTTCGATCCTCGTCGTCGGCGTCCCTCAGGCCGCCGTAGAGCACCTTGCGGAGCGCATCGATCCGGGCCGTCGTCACCCAGTTGAGGAAGTCACCACTCCAGCCCGAGGCACATGTCTTGTTCGCGGTTTCAGCGATCGGTTCGAACACATCGGTGCCGTAGGAATAGCAAGTGAACGAATCGAAGTAGCCGAAGTAGTCGATTTCGTCCGGCTTGTAGCCGACGTCGGGCACACCGTTGCCGGTAAGGTCCGACGAATCGTTGTAGGCCTCGTAGAACAGGGAATGATCCCGCCCCATGACCATCATGTTCATGGGCGGGTAATTCGCTGACTGGAATAGCGGAAACTGGGCAATTTCCAGCTGATCCGCGGCAACCGGAGTTCCCGCCAGCAGCGCAACCCCGGCAAGGATCGACTTGAAGAATCGGTTAGTCATCATAGAAGCCTCTCAATCGGCGGACGATTCGATTCGGAACCGTCCAGGCAGTCATTCGGGCCAGAAGAAAATGCTCTGTACGAGCGCCTCGGCACGGCGCCCGCCGTCGGCGGCGCCCGGCCCAAAAGCTCGGGCCAGCACGAGGTAGTAACGGTCTGAAATCAGCGAACCGTCCGGGCGCTGGTTGTCGTCCATCGGACGACAGGCAGAGCCCTGCGGCAGGCCGGTGTTCGGGTTGATGAAGTCGCTCAGCGCGATGATGTAATAGTCGTTCTGGGTATCCGGGGCGGTCAGCCAGGGCACGGAATCCCAGTCGACCCCGTAGCGTCGCTCGAGCGTGCAGTCGTTGGGAAGATTTACCAGGTTGATGTCGTCCGCCCATCCGGGAGCGGGCGGAATGCCGCCGGAAGTACCCTGGGCGATCTGCACGAGACGTCGTTCGATCTCCCGGAGCGTGGCCTCCGCCTCCTGGAACGCGATGTTGTACTCGCGTACGTTGGACGCCATCCGCTCCTGCATCACGCTGACGTTGCTCGAGGTCAGGCCCAGCAGCGTCAACAACAGCAGGAACATCAGCCCGACGACCAGGGCCACGCCGCGTTGTCGTTTGGGAAGTGGTTTCGCAAGCATAGTCAACCTTACTACTGGATGATTAGTCGGTTACGGAGCGCGACGGTGCTCGAAAAGGGCTGGCGCAGCCTTCGATCCTCGTTCGCCTCGATCTCCGCGCCCGAGAGATTGAAGGTCTGCTGCACCAGTTCGGTCCCCGCGTTATCCGCCGAGCGTGCAAGCAGAGTGATGCGCAGCGCGATCACGAGAGACCAGTCGCGCACTTCGTCGGCCGGCAGCCAGAAATCAACGCTCTGGCCGTCACCATCGGGCGCCGGCAGGCTGAACCCGTAGAGAACCTGCATCGATTCGACGCCCTCGACCAGCTCTTCGGGCTGGATATCTTCATCCCGCAGGCCGCTGGAAAAAGCCATCCGGTAAAGGCCGGGCATCTCCCGGTCTTCGTTGTAGCCGATGTAATAGGCCGTCGTCGTGGCCATGAACACCTGCGCCGACGCATCGTAATCCGTGCTCCAGGCGCTGGTCCCCGGCGGTTTGTTGCCGGGCCCCGGGTTGGTGCAGCTCTGTGACGGTTTCGACAGGCTGCCGCCGGCGTTGTTGGCATTCGACTGCTGGAAAATGTCGGCGCCGTTGGCGCAGTCGGTGACCATGATGATGCCCCGCCGGGGCACGTCGCCCGAGCCGAGCGTGATGTTGGTGTTGTTCTGGTTCGAGTCGACGACGACGTCGAGCAGATCGAGAGACCGAACGATGAACACGTCCGAGCCCATCACGACCTGGTCCTGGAGGGGGGGCGGCAGGGAAAGCTGGGAGCCGTCTTCCTGCCTGGAATCCCAGTTGCCGAGGTCGATGCCGGTCGGCGTCAGGTCTTCCGGCATCGTGAACGTCTCGCTGATTCCGGTACCCGAGTAATCCCAGCCGGTGATCGTCTGATTGGGATCGAAGACAACAGAAACGTATCCCGTGCAGTCCTCGTTGAGGTGGTTGCGAATTTCCATCTGACCCGCGCAGAAGCCATGGGAACCGGCATCCCGCAGCTCCCGCTTGAGGGTTTCGATCGAGAAGCGGCCGTTCTCCTGCACGCGGGCGAGCGCCTCGGCGGAGGTATAGGTAATCTTCGAACCGACGAATAGCTGAAGGACACCGCCGATCACGAGCAGGCCCAGGACGAGGGCCACCATGAGCTCGATGATGCTCAGGCCCTTCGAATGCTTTATAGTGTATGCGCTGGCTTGCATCGATCAGTCACCTAGATCTGGGTTTGGATGGAAATGCTGTCGCCGTCATCCGGCGCGTCGTCCAGCCGATCGTCCGACCAATTCACCGTGATCGCCACGATGCCGTTGGCGGCGTCGACGATATCGACGTCCAGCTCTCCGTTGGGCAGCAATTCCGCGGCAAGGAAGTTCCATTGATCCAGGGCAGGCACCGCCCCGCCGGCCCTGATCACCGAGCGATTCGCTCGCATGTGGTCGGACAGTTCGTAGGCGATGTTGGTCGCCTGCGTTTGCTGGTAGGCCGACTGACCGCTCTGCAGCGAAAAGCCCTGCAGGGCGGCCAGGCCGAGCAGCCCGACGGAAAGGACGAGCACGGCCACGAGCACTTCGATCAGCGAGATGCCGCGCTGGACGTTGAAACCGGACAGTCCGGAGATTCTGGGATTGAGGGTCATCGCTAGCAGTCCACTCTTTCGACGACCGCTCTGCCGGTCGCTGATACTCTGACGTTTCTCGCGCTGTCGCGAGTGCATTTATCCAGCCTGATCTCTAGATTGATTGGAAACGTCCCGACGCTGGTATCCACGTCACCGCGTTCGAGGTAACGCACGAAAGTTTCGGAATTCGGGGATTCGATCGTCATCTCGTCGGGCGGCGCGGGCCAGAGCCTGATGATCTCGACCGCGGTGACGGAGCCGCTGCCCTGGGACCCGACCGCCTCGCTGACAACCATCCAGCCTTCTTCCCAGGACCCGTCGCAGGTGGGAGACGCCTCGCTGGTATCGGAGGCGCACACCGCGTAAGGCCGCGATCGCTTCAGGGCTTCGCTTCGGGCCACCTGGAGCGCCGTGATGAGCTCGTTACCCTGCGAAGCGAGACGATTGTTCTGGATGGCCGCAATGAAGCTCGGCACCGCAACCGACAGAAGGATCGCCAACAATGCGATGGCGATCATCAGCTCCAGAACTGTAAACCCGCGCTGCCCGGTCAGTTTCACGTTGCCCGGATCCTTGATATTGAAACCCAAGGTGCACCCTAGCGCCCCGACGACGGAAGTGCATCATCGCGGCGACGAACGGGAGCGGATTCCGGATCAGCGGTCGAGCCGGGGCGACTCGGGGGCGGCGGCTTCGATAGAGAAAGCCGCCCGCGGAGGGGCGGGCGGCGTTCCGGAGGCGGGGTCGGCGCGGCGTGTTCAGGCGGCGCGCCGGGCGGGCAGGCTTACTTCTTGCCCTTGCCGTAGCGCTGCTTGAAGCGATCGACGCGGCCGCCGGAATCCATGATCTTGTGCTTGCCGGTGTAGAACGGGTGCGACTTGCTCGAGACTTCCACCTTGACCAGCGGATACTCGTTGCCGTCTTCCCACTTGATGGTTTCCTTCGACTGGATGGTCGAGCGGGTCTTGAAAGCGAAGTCGCTCGAGAGGTCCTGGAACACCACTTCGCGGTACTCGGGGTGGATTTCGGGTTTCATGGCGCTTGAATTCCTGGTTCGTGCATTTACGAAATAGCCGGATATTGTCCTGTATTGCCGCGGAAAGTTCAAGCCGCAGCGGGGCTGACGACCGCACGCAAGAATCAAGGGGAACCGCGGACCTGTGCTCGCGGTCAATTGTATTGTGGAACTGTCTTCCGCAACGGGAGGTTCACCATGAAGAAGCCCATCCCCTGGCTGACCGTCGCGCTCGCGGCCGCACTCCTGGCCGGCTGCGCCGCCAGCGACGAACTCCGCGCCCCCACCGAGGTCGACACCCGCTACGTCGCCACGATCGAACGATCGGCCAAGCAGGTCGGCGTCGACGTCGTCTGGGTCAACCCGCCCCGCAGGGCGCGAAGCGACGACGACGGCTGAAGCCCGCCCCGGCGGCGGTCGGGCCCGAGGATCCGCGCCCCGGCGGCGCGGCAGCATTGTACTGGCCGGATGAAAGACGATCGAGCTTCTAGAGCTCGAGCGGGTCGACGTCGAAATGCCAGCGCGCCCGGCGCGCCGAGTCCATGTCGTGCAGCGCCGGCAGGCAGGCCGAAATGCGGTTGACCAGGGCCGCGCGAGACTCGGCCTGCAGCCACAGCTGGAATCGCCAGTAGCCGCCCCGGCGACTCATGATCGCCGGCAGCGGCCCGATGACATCGATCCCCCGGCCCGCCAGCCGACCGCTGGCCGCGCGCAGGAAGTCCCGGGCGGCCGCCGCCTCGTGCGCCTCGGCGCGCAGCAGCGCCAGCGCCGAAGCCGGCGGCAGCTGCGCCTGCACCCTTTCCTCGAGCAGGGCCCATGCATAGGAACGATAGTCACCGCGGCCTAGCGCTTCGAGCAGGGGGTGCTCGGGGTGGCGGGTCAACAGCAAAAACTCTCCCGCCCGGTCGCCCCGGCCGGCGCGACCGGCCACCTGTGCCACGGTCTGCCCGAGACGCTCGGGCGCGCGGAAATCCGCGCTGAACAGGGCCTGGTCGACATCGAGCACGGCCGCCAGGGTGACCCCGGGCAGGTGATGGCCCTTGGCCAGCATCTGCGTGCCGACCAGGATGCAGGGCTCGCCGCCGCGAACCTGCTCGAGCAGGCGTTCGAAGTCGTGCTTGCCACCCATTGCGTCCCGGTCGACGCGGTGTACCGGCACGTCGGGAAAACGCTCGCGAACGGCCTCCTCGAGCCGCTCGGTGCCGGCGCCGAGGGCGATCAGGCCGGGCGAAGCGCATTCGGGGCAACGTGGCGGCTGGGGCCGCTGGCTGCCGCAATGATGGCACTGGAGATTCTTGCCGGCCCGGTGGAAGGTCAGGTGCGCGTCGCAGCGCTGGCAGTCGGCCTGCCAACCGCATTCGCTGCACATCAGCACGGGCGCGTAGCCCCGGCGGTTGCGGTAGAGCAGCACCTGGCCGCCCTCGTCGAGGTGGCGCTGCATCGCCTCGATCAGGCCGGCATCGAGCCCGGCGGGACTGCCGCGCTGGTCGAGTATCCGCCAGCGCGGTTGCCGGGCGGCGCCCGCCCGCCGCGGCAGCTCGAGCAGTTCGTATCGATCGCGCTCGACGTTGTGGAGGCTTTCGAGCGACGGCGTGGCCGAGCCCAGCAGGATCGGAACGCCGGCCAGGCGGGCACGAAGCACGGCCACGTCGCGGCCGTGGTAGCGCGCGCCCTCGGCCTGCTTGAAGGAGCTGTCGTGCTCCTCGTCGACGATGATCAGGCCGGGATCCGGCAGCGGCAGGAAGACACCGGAGCGGGTGGCCACGACCACGCGCGCCCGGCCGGCGCGTGCGGCCTGCCAGGTGGCCAGGCGCTCGCCCTCGCTCAGGTCGGAGTGATACAGCCAGGCGGCCTCGCCCAGGCGCGCCTCGATGCGGCGGACCAGCTGCGGGGTCAGGCCGATCTCGGGCGCGAGGATCAGCACCTGGCGGTTCATGTCGAGAATGCGCCGGGCCGCCGCCAGGTAGACCTCGGTCTTGCCGGACCCCGTTACCCCGGCGAGCAGCATCGGTGCAAAGCGACGGCGCCGGCGCAGGACGGCCGCCACGGCGGCGCGTTGCTCGGCGTTGAGCTCGGGCCCCGGCCGGGCCGCCGGCAATTGCTCGAGCTCGACCCCCCGGACCAGGCCCTGCCGCTCCATACGGCGGAGCACATCACTGCCGGCACCGGTGTCGGCCAGCAGCTTGTCGCGCTCGAGCGGGCCCTCGAGGAGCCGTTCGCGCAGCTCGGCCTGGCGCGGCGCGCGCGACAGCTCGGCATCCCGCCCGGCCTCGGTCAGGGCCACGCCCGCCGGGGCCGGCGCGCGAAAGGCCCGGACGCGCCGCAGCGCGCCGGGCAGCAGGAGGTTGACCGCTTCGCCCGGGGCGAAGGCGTAGTAGCGCGCGCACCAGTCGATCAGTTCCAGCTGCCCGGCGGCGATGAGCCCAGGGTCGAGCACGCGCTCGATCGGCTTGAGGGTGTGACCGGCGGCCGGGTCGGCATGCCCCTGATCCATGACCAGGCCGACGACGCGACGGCGTCCGAACGGCACCAGCACGCGGCTGCCGGCCGGGGGCAGGGATTGCCCGGCGGGGGCGAGGTAGTCGAAAAGCCGCGGCAGCGGCACCGGAACGGCCACGCGCGCCACGGCCGGCGCCGCGGCGCGCGTCACCGAGCGCCGGGAGCGGCCGGGTGAACGGCTGCGGCGCGCGCCACCGGCCGGCTCACTGTTCGGTCTGGCGGTGCGCCAGCAGGCGCTCCTGGTCGAGATCGATCAGGTCGCTGAGGATGCGGGCCGTCTCGACGAGGTAGAGATCCTCGTCGTCTTCTTCCCCGGCCTCGCCTTCTTCGTCCGAGGCCTCGGAATCATCATCGGGCTGCCCCTGCTCGGCCGCCGCCATGTCGCCGTCCTGGACGCCGAAGCGGGCGGCGCGGCGGGCTTCGGCCTCTTCCATTTCCTTGCGCCGCACCGATTCAACGAGCGAGATGGTGTCACGCTGGCTGTCGGCTTCCCACTCGGTGACGTCCTGGACCAGGGTAATGAGTTCCTCGTCGGACTCCAGGCGCATTTCGTGGCGGTGGCGGGCCAGGTCGATGAGCGGTTCGAGATCGGCCACCGGATCGTACTCGGTGGGCTCGATCTCGGCCCAGGGCATGGCGAAGTCGAGCGCACTCTCGCCGTATTCCTCGGGATCGCCGGCGGTGGGCAGGCGGATGTCGGGAACCACGCCCTTGTTCTGGGTCGACCCGCCCGCGACACGGTAGAACTGCGCCATCGTCAGCTTGAGCTGGCCGAGGCGGGTCTCCTCGTCGCGCGACATGTTGTCGAGGTCGATCAGGTTCTGGACCGTGCCCTTGCCGAAGGTCGGCTCGCCGATGACCACGCCGCGGCCGTAATCCTGAATGGCGGCGGCGAAAATCTCGGAGGCCGAAGCGCTGCGGCGGTCGACCAGCACGCCCAGGGGGCCGTCCCAGGCCATGCCCGGCTCGTTGTCGCGCTCGAGCTTGACCTTGCCGCGCGAATCGCGCACCTGGACGACCGGCCCGCTGTCGAGGAACAACCCGGTCATGGTGGTAGCTTCCACCAGGGCGCCACCGCCGTTGCCGCGCAGGTCGATCAGCAGGCCGTCGACGCCTTCGCTCCGCAGCTCGTTGATGAGGCGGCGAACGTCGCGCGTACTCGAGCGGTAATTCGGCTCGTTGCGGGCCCGACCTTCGAAGTCGACGTAGAAGACCGGCACCCGGATGACACCGATGCGGCGCGTGGCGTCACCGTCCGGCAGTTCGATGACTTCGCTGCTCGCGGCCTGCTCCTCGAGCTTGACCTCGTTGCGGACCAGGCGGATGACTTTCGACGGGCCGCTGAGCCCGGTATCGGCCGGCAGGATTTCCAGACGCACGATCGTGTCACGCTCGCCGCGAATCTTGTCGACCACGTCGTCGAGCCGCCAGCCCACGACGTCGATCATTTCACCGTCTTCACCCTGTCCGACGCCGACGATGCGATCGCCGGACTGCAGGCGTCCGTCGAGGTCGGCCGGCCCGCCGGGCACGATCTCCATGACCGTGGTGTATTCGGTTTCGCGCTGCAGCATGGCGCCGATGCCGTCAAGCGAGAGCCGCATCGAGATCTCGAAGTTGTCGGACGTGCGCGGCGACATGTACGCCGAATGCGGCTCGATCGAGCGCGTGAACGCGTTCATGAAAAACGAGAAGACTTCCTCGTTGTTGAACTCGTGGATGCGACGCTGCAGGTTCTCGTAGCGCTCGGCCAGGGTCTCGGCGATTTCCTCGTCGGACTGGTCCGCCAGCTTCAGCCGCAGCCAGTCGTTCTTGACGCGCTTGCGCCAGATCGCATCGAGCGCCTCCCGGCTTTCGGCCCAGGGCATTTCGCTGCGATCGAAGTGGTAGGACTCCTCGACCGTAAAGTCGAAGCCGTCGTCGAGCAGGCCCAGGGCGTGCTCGATGCGTTCGTCGACGCGACTGACGTAGCGGTTGAACACGTCGTAGGCCGGCTCGAGGTCGGCGGTGCGCACCGCGTCGGCCGTGTAGTCGGCGTACTGGGACATGTCTTCGATATCGGCCGCGGTGAAGTACATGCGGTTGGGGTCGAGCACCTCCAGGTACTGCTCGAACACGCGCTGAGAGAACGCCGTATCCAGCTCGGGGCTGCGGTAGTGATAGCTGGTCATGAAGCGCGACGCCAGCCGGCTGGCGAAGCGGTGCCGCGGTTCCGGCGCGAGGTCCGGGGCCGGCGTGCTGGCGGCGCTGGCTTCCCCGGCCGGCGGCTGCACCAGCAATGCCGGCACGGCCACGACGAACAGCAGCGCTACGAGAGTCAGTCGAATCGGATGAATGTTCATGTCAGCTATGACCGGATCATGCGGTGGAAGTTTGGCAGCCGGCCAGAAAAGGCCTTTCGCCACGCTTCGCATGGTACCCCATCAGCGTGCAGAACGCTTCGATCAGCCGATCGGCCATGACCTGACAGTCGGCGTGGGCGGGCGAGAGCTCGGCCACCTGCGTCATGCGCAGGCCGGCGAACCCGCAGGGATTGATCAGCGCGAAGGGCGACAGGTCCATGTCGACGTTGAAGGCGAGCCCGTGGTAAGTGCGGCCGCGGCGGACCTTCAGGCCGATCGATGCGATCTTGGCCGCGTCGACGAACACGCCGGGCGCGCCTTCCTGCCGGTGGCCGGCCACGTCGAGGTCGGCCAGCACGTCGATGACCGCCTGTTCGAGCCGGTCGACCAGGCAACGCACGCCCACGCCCCGGCGCTCGATATCGAGCAGGGGATAGGCCACGACCTGGCCCGGACCGTGATAGGTGACCTGCCCGCCGCGGTCGGTCTGGACGATGGGAATGTCGCCGGGATTGAGCAGGTGCTCCGGTCGCCCCGCCAGGCCCTGGGTGAAAACCGGGTCGTGCTCGACCAGCCAGAGTTCATCCGTGGCCCGCTCGCCGCGCGAATCGGTGAAATCCCGCATCGCCGCCCACACCGGCTCGTAGGCCTGCCGCCCCAGATATCGAACGATCAGTTCGGAGCCGGCGCCATCGCCGGAGGCATCGCGGCCCGCCGGAGGCTTTCCTGAACCCTGAACTCTGAACCCTGAACCCTTTTCTTCGCTCATAGCGTCATCTTCACCGCGTCCAGCGCGCGGATCTCGGTATAGATGATCTCGAGATGGCGGCGCGACTCCGCCTCGATCACGACGGTGATGCTTTCGTAGCGGCCGTGGCGGCTGGGACGCACGCGCACGTCGTGCTCGCCGGGCAGCTCGGCATGGCGCTGGATCACCGCCAGCACGTCGTGCAGTGAATCGTCGCCGGCCTCGACCATGGCCTTGACCGGCCAGCGACAGGGAAACTCGAGCGGGCT
Source organism: Gammaproteobacteria bacterium (assembly GCA_009908385.1). GTDB lineage: Bacteria > Pseudomonadota > Gammaproteobacteria > Xanthomonadales > Wenzhouxiangellaceae > Wenzhouxiangella. The sequence continues at coordinate 6,609 of JAAAPE010000082.1, read as the reverse complement.
GTCGTCTTCGGACATCAGTCGCCTCCGAACAGACCGCCCACCCAGAGCCTCAGGCCGTCGATGGAACGTCCGAAGAAGCCGGCCCGCTCCACGTCGGACAATGCCACCAGCGGCCGCTCGACGAGGTCGCTGTCGTCCAGGGCCACCACGAGGCGACCGATCCGCTGCCCCTCGCTGACCGGCGCGGTCAGCGTGCCGTTGACCTCCAGCCGCGCCTCGAGCGCGTCGTAGCGACCGCGTGGGATGGTCAGGAACAGGTCCTCGGCAACGCCCACGGGCAGCTCGTCGGCCGCGCCTTTCCAGATGCGCTCGACGCTGAGCTCGTCTCCGGACTGGTAGAGCTGGTAGGTTTCGAAGAAGCGGAATCCGTAGTTGAGGAGGGCCTGGCTGGCGGTCGCGCGGGCCTCTTCGCTTTCGGTGCCCATGACCACGCTGATCAGGCGCATGCCGTCGCGCATGGCCGACGTGACCAGGCAGTAGCCGGCCGACTCGGTATGCCCGGTCTTGAGCCCGTCGACCGACGGGTCGCGCCAGAGCAGGCGATTGCGGTTGTGCTGCCGGATGTCGTTGTAGGTGTACTCGCGCTCGGAGTACCAGCCGTAGAAGTCCGGGAAGGACTCGATCAGCGCGGCGGCCAGCCGGGCGACGTCCCGGGCGGTGGTGTACTGCTCGGGGTGCGGCAAGCCGGTCGCGTTGACGTAGCGGGTGTTGTCCATGCCGAGCTTGCGCGCCTCCTCGTTCATCATGTCGGCGAAGACGGTTTCCGTGCCGCCGACGTGCTCGGCCAGTGCCACGCTGGCGTCGTTGCCCGACTGGATGATGACGCCCTTGAGCAGTTCCTCCACGGTAACGCGCTCGCCGACTTCCACGAACATCCGCGACCCCTCCGTGCGCCAGGCCTTTTCGGAAATCAGCACCTCGTCGGACAGCGACAACCTGCCCTGCTCGATCTCGGAAAAGACCACGTAGGAAGTCATCAGCTTGGTAATCGAGGCCGGCTCGACGCGGGCGTCGGCCTCGCGATCGGCGATCACGCTGTCGCTGTGGAAGTCGGTGAGGACGTAACTGGTCGCGCCGACCGAGGGGGCGGCCGGAACCGGCGACTGGGCGGACACGGCGCCGGCGACAAGCGCGAGCAGGACAAGCAGCAGCGATTTTCTCATGGGGCAGTTCATTGATTCAGGATCGGTATGGGAGTGCGAACGATATATGCCGGCGGTGCGTGACTCAAGGATAGACGTAGCGGGCCTGGCCGAGACCCAGTCGCGCGACGCTCTCCACCAGTGCGATGGCGCGAGTCATCTCGTCGACCGGCCCGAGACGAACGCGCCAGACCCGGCCGACGCTCGTCCGCGCGCGTTCGGTCTCGATGGGTCCGATTCCGGCGCGTTCAAGCTCTCTCGCCACGGCCCGGGCCCGATCGCGCTCGGAAAAGGCGCCCACCTGGACGAACACCGGCAGGCGAGCCGGGCGCGGGGTGCGCCGGGATCCGTCGTCGAAAGTGATCGCCCGGACCTCGACCGGCGCGGTTCCCAGTTCCGTCATCCCCAGCTTGCTCGCGGCCGCCCAGGACAAGTCGATGATGCGGTCGGGATGGAACGGGCCGCGGTCGTTGACGCGCACCACGATGGTCTGACCGGTATCCAGGCGCGTGACTTCCACCCAGGTCGGCAGCGGCAGCGTGCGGTGGGCGGCGGTCAGCTTGTAGAGATCGTAGGGCTCGCCGGACGAGGTCGGCCGACCGTGGAACTTGGTGCCGTACCACGACGCCGTGCCTTGCTCGCGATAACCCCGCGCTTCGTTGAGGACGTAGTAGGTTCGACCGAGCACCTCGTAGGGGCTGTGGTTGCCGTACGCGCTCAGCGGTTCGGGCCGAGGCTGCGGGCGTTCGATCAGCGCCGGATCCAGCCCGCGGGCCGGCGGACCGTCCGGCACGTCGCGCACACCCGGGCGGCCGCAGGCCGCCAGCAGCAGGACCATGCAGGCCAGCGCGGGCAGGCCGCGAATCATCCACGCCGCTCCCGGATGGCCTCGGCAAGCTGCGTGACCGCCATGGCATAAAGCGGCGAGCGGTTGTAGCGGGTAATGACGTAGAAGTTGTTGAGGCCGATCCAGTGGCGCTGTCCTTGCTCCAGGTCGAGACTGACCAGGGTGCCCGCCGTGTCGTCCGGCAGGTCGCCGGCGTCGAACCGCAGCCCCATGTCGTCGAGTTCGCCCAGCGCGTGGGCCGGCTTGACGCCGAAGTCGGCCTCCGGGACTCCGTCGGGCGCGCTCGCCGGCAGAACGATCGGCCGGTCGGCCTGCCAGCCGTGAACCGACAGGTAATTGGCCACCGAAGCGACCGCGTCGGGCAGCGATCGCCAGAGGTCGCGATCGCCGGTCCCGTCCTCGTCGACCGCGTAGGCGCGGTAGCTGGAGGGAATGAACTGTCCGACGCCCATCGCCCCGGCGTAGGAGCCGCGCACTTCGGTGACCGGCAGCGCTTCCTCGTCGGCCAGGCGCAGGAACTCGCCCAGCTCGCCGGCGAAGAACTCCCCCCGCCTGGGATAGTAGAAGCCGAGCGTGGCCAGCGCATCGATCACGCGGTAGCTGCCGGTGTTGAGCCCGTAATTGGTCTCGACGCCGATAATGGCGACGATGACCTCCACCGGCACGCCGAATTCGGAAGAAACCTGCTCGAGCAGGCTGCGGTTGGCCCGCCAGAATTCCACGCCGGAGTCGATCCGGGTGTCGGTAACGAAGATCTGGCGGTATTCGTACCAGGGCTTCGACTCGGCCGGCCGCGTGATCGCGTCGATGATCGACTGCTGGTAGCGGGCTTCGGCGAGCACCGCATGGACGTGGTCGGGGTCGAGCCCGTACTCGGCGACCACGCGGTCGATGAACGCCGCCGCCCCCGGATGCGGCTCCTCGTCGTTGGCCAGCGCCGAGCTGGCAATCAGGATCAGGGCACACAGGAACAGTCGCATCATCGATCGGGTCACGTCTGGCTCGGGATTCGAGAGTATAGAGGCCGGAGTAAAGAAAAAGTTTGCCCCCGTTGGCCGAGACCGGATTCTACAACCAATCCCACGACACCGAGACCACGCCGGGCCGCACGCTGGTTGCGCTCCAGGAAACACGCCCCCGACCTTCCGCCTGCCGGACGCGGACGCCGCCTGTCAGTGAACTCGGGAGAAACGCCTTGAGCGCGTGCCGAGAGCGTCTCTGACGGTGACCGCCGGAACGCAGGAACCGGAGCGCAGGCGAAACATCCGGTGCGGCTTGTGCGCAGCACATGAAGCGCCGGATTGGAGCCGTCGCGCGTGTACGAAGGAGTACATGAGGATTCCGAGTACCGCCGGGCGCCGTCAGAGACGCTCTCGGTGCGCGATCAAGGCGTTTCTCAGCCCATGAATCGTCGGCGGCTGTACAGCCCCATCACCAGCCCGAATCCGGCCAGCAGGGTCACCGCCGATGTGCCGCCGTAGCTGACCAGGGGCAGGGGCACGCCGACCACCGGCAATGCGCCGGAGACCATGCCCACGTTGACCGCCAGGTAGATGAAGAACATGAACATCAGCGTGCCCGACAGGATGCGGCCGAAGGCGTCGCGACACTGCCCGGCCAGGTGCATGCCGCGCAGGATGATGGCGGCATAGAGCACCAGGACGGCCGCCACGCCGAGAAAACCGAACTCCTCGGCGAGCACCGAGAAAATGAAGTCCGTGTGCGGCTCCGGCAGGAATTCCAGGTGCGACTGGCTGCCCTGCAGCCAGCCCTTGCCCGACAGGCCGCCGGAGCCGACCGCGATCTTCGACTGAATGATGTTCCAGCCCTCGCCGAGCGGGTCGCTTTCCGGGCTGAGGAAAGTGCGGATGCGGTCGCGCTGGTATTCGTGGAGGTTTATCCACAGCAGGGGCGCGGCGGCGGTCAGGGCCGCGCCCAGCCCCAGGATCAGGCGCCAGCGCATCCCTGCCAGGAACAGCGCACAGGCGCCGCTGAGGCCGACCAGGACGGCCGTACCCAGGTCCGGCTGGATGACGATCAGCCCGACCGGAGCGGCGATCAGGACCGCCGCGATGGCCAGGCTGCGCCAGTCGGGCGGCAGTTCGCGCCCGTTCAGGAGCGCCGCCAGGGCCAGGGGCAGCGCCAGCTTCATGGCTTCCGAAGGCTGGAAACTGATGATGCCGAGGTCGAGCCAGCGCTGTGCGCCGCGCCCGACGCCGAAGAAGGCCACGGCCACCAGCATCAGCAAGGCGGCGGCGAACAGCCACGGCGCCCAGACCTTGAGCAACCTCGGCGGAATCTGGGCGATGAAGACCATGACGGCCAGCCCCAGGCCCAGCCGCACCGACTGCCGCGTCACGGCCCCCAGTTCCTGCTCGGCGGCCGAGTACAACACGAGCAGGCCCACGGCCATCAGGATCCCCAGCAGCAGGGTCAGCCAGGGGTCGAGGCGGATCCGCATCAGCCCGCCGGCCAGCAGCGATCGCCCGCCGAGACTCACAGCCCGGCCTCCAGCGCCGCGTTGAGCGTGGCCGCGGCAATCGGCGCGGCCACGCTGGCACCCCCGCCACCGTGCTCGGCGACGACGGTCACGACCAGCCGCGGTTCCGCGGCCGGGGCGAAGCCGGTGAACAGGGCGTGGTTGCGCAGGAACTCGGGCAGCTCGTCCTGCTCGCGCTCATCGACGCCTTCATCGTCGTCCGGGCGACCGAACACCTGGGCCGTACCGGTCTTGCCGGCCATGATCACGTCCAGCCGGGGCTCGATCGCGCGCGCCGTGCCGCTCGCCCCGTGGATCACCCCCACGAGCCCCTCGTGCACCGCCTGCCAGTAGGCCTCGTCGTGTTCAATCATGCGAACTGGCTGCCGCTCGCCCACCAGGGCCGGCGGCGCCGTCCGCCCCCGTCCGGCCAGGGCGGCGGTCGCGTGCGCGAGCTGGACCGGCGTGACCACCGTGAAGCCCTGCCCGATGCCGGTAATGACCGTCTCGCCCGGAAACCAGGGCTGGTCGAAGGTCGCGCGCTTCCAGGAGCGCGTGGGCAGCACGCCGGTGATTTCGCCGGGCAGGTCGAGGCCGGTCTTGCGCCCGAAACCGAACAGCGCCAGTTCGCGCGCGATCCGGTCGATGCCGAGCTCGACGGCCAGGCGATAGAAGTAGACGTTGACCGACTCGGCCAGCGCGAGGGACAGGTCGACCTCGCCGTGGCCGCCGTCCTTCCAGTCCCTGTACCGTCGACTGTGCCCGGGCAGCTGGTAGGTTCCGCTGGAAAAAACCCGCGTGTCGGGCGTGATCGCGCCGGCCTGCAGCCCGGCCAGCGCGATGAAGGGCTTGACCGTCGAGCCCGGCTCGTACCCGCCGGAGAGCACGCGATTGAACAGCGGGCGCTGCCGGTGGTCCAGCAGCGCGTCGTAGTCGGCATGGCTGATTCCGTGGACGAAGAGATTGGGATCGAAGCCCGGCTTGCTGACCAGGGCCAGCACCTGCCCGCTGGCGACGTCGAGGACGACGACCGCGCCGGCGAATTCGCCCAGGGCCTCGTAGGCGGCGCGCTGCACGTCGAGGTCGACGTTGAGGCGAAGGTCCTCCCCGGGCGTCGGGTCGGTATGCTCGAGCACCCGCAGCACCCGGCCCTGCGCGTTCGTCTCGACCCGCTCGAAGCCGGGCTGCCCGTGGAGGCGCCCTTCGTACTCGTATTCGATGCCGGTCTTGCCGACGTGCGTGGTGGCGCGGTATCGATCGTCGTCGAGGCGCTGCCGATCGCGGTCGTCGATGCGGCCGACGTATCCGACCAGGTGGGCGAACAGCTCGCCGTGCGGATAGTGGCGGGTCAGGTAGGGTTCGATGTCGACGCCCGGGAGGCGGTGGCGGTGAATGGCCAGGCGCGCGACCTCTTCCTCGACCAGGTTGCTTTTGAGCGTGATCGCCTCGAAGCGACCGGAGCGCGCGCTCTGCCGGTGGAAGCGCTCCCGCTCGTCGTCGCTGATCGGCACCAGGTCTGCCAGGCGCGCGATGGTCGCGTCGAGATCGTCGGTCCGCTCCGGCACCACGACCAGGCGGTAGGCCGGCAGGTTCTCGGCCAGCACGCGGCCGCGGCTGTCGAGGATCAGCCCCCGGTTGGGGGCCAGGGCGCGCAGGCCGATGCGGTTCTCGTCGGCGCGCGCCGCGTACTGTTCGTGATCGCCCAGCTGCAGCAGGGCCAGCCGCAGCAGGAGCAGGCCGATGACGAGCAGCATGACGACGATGAGGAAGCGGAAGCGGCCCCTCAGCAGCGCCCTGATGGCGCGCGAATCACCGATGCTCGCCTCGCGCGTACCGGAAATCACGTCCGCACCCGCCGCTCACGCTGCCGGAGCGCATCGAGCAGCAGGAAGAGCCAGGGCCAGATCAGCATGCCCACCAGCGGCGCCAGCCACCACTGCCAGGTCGGCCAGCGATCGCCGACGAGGCCGATTATCCACAGCTGGACGATGCGGTCGTTGAAGAGCAGCAGCATGACCACCGCGGCCTGCTGCCAGGGCGGAAAGAAGCGAATCCGGAAGCGGAATCGTTCCACGAGGTAGCTGATGATGACCAGGCTCAGGGCGTGCTGCCCCAGCAGCGAACCGGTGAGCAGGTCGATC
>JAAAPE010000045.1 GCA_009908385.1 Gammaproteobacteria bacterium | reverse complement strand
GGATCGACCTGCGCCATCTTCCCGATCGACGATGAAACGATCCGCTACCTCAAGCTCTCCGGGCGCAGTGAAGAGCGGCTGGAACTGGTCAAGGCCTACGCCGAAGCCCAGGATCTGTGGCGCAACGACGAGGACGTGGACCCCGTCTACACCGACGTGCTCGAGCTCGACCTGGGCGACGTGGTCCCCAGCCTGGCCGGACCGAAACGTCCGCAGGATCGCGTCCTGCTGAGCAAGGCCAAGAACACCTTCCTGCGCCAGCTTTCGGAAATGACCAAGGACCGTGACGAATCCGGCAACGGCGGCGCGCTGGAGCGCTTTGCAGCCGAGGGCGGCGGCACGGCCGTCGGTCGTTCGGAAGTCCCGGGCGCCGCCGAAGTCGATTACAAGGACCAGACCTTCCTGCTCAAGGACGGCGCGGTCGTGATCGCTGCCATCACCTCCTGCACCAATACGTCCAACCCGGCCGTCATGCTCGGCGCCGGCCTGCTGGCGCGCAACGCGCGCGAGAAGGGCCTCAACGTCAAGCCCTGGGTCAAGACCTCGCTGGCGCCGGGTTCGAAGGTCGTTACCGACTACCTGGAGAAGTCCGGACTCGACGACGATCTCGAGGCGCTCGGCTTCTACACCGTCGGCTACGGCTGCACGACCTGCATCGGCAACTCGGGCCCGCTGCCCGAGCCGATCGACGAAGCCATTCGTGAACACGAGATGGTGGTCTGCTCGGTGCTCTCGGGCAATCGAAACTTCGAGGGCCGAATCCACCCCGAGGTCAAGATGAACTACCTGGCCTCCCCGCCCCTGGTGGTGGCCTACGCGATCGCCGGGCGCATGGACCTGGACCTGGTCGAGGAACCGCTGGGCGAAGACCCCGACGGCAACCCGGTCTATCTCAAGGACGTCTGGCCCGACGCCCACGAGATCCAGGACTTCATCCGCGACAATGTCACCTCCGAGATGTTCTCCAGCAACTACAAGAGCGTTTTCGAGGGCGACGAGCTGTGGAACAGCATGGATACGCCCACCGGCGAAATGTTCGAGTGGGAAGACGATTCGACCTACGTTCGCAATCCGCCGTTCTTCGAGGGCATGGGCATGGATCCCGAACCCATCGGAGACATCACCGGTGCGCGCGTGCTGGCGAAGCTGGGCGACTCGGTCACCACCGACCATATCTCCCCGGCCGGCGCCATCAAGCCCGATTCCCCGGCGGGCCGTTACCTGCAGGAGAAGGGTATCCACCCGGCCGACTTCAACTCCTACGGCTCGCGCCGCGGCAATCACGAAGTCATGATGCGCGGCACCTTCGCCAACGTGCGCATCAAGAACCAGATCGCCGAGGGCACCGAGGGCGGCTTCACCACCTACTTCCCGGACGACGAGGTCATGTCGATCTACGACGCGGCCATGAAGTACCAGGAAGACGGCACGCCGCTGGTCGTCCTCGCGGGCAAGGAGTACGGTTCGGGTTCGTCGCGTGACTGGGCGGCCAAGGGCACGCGCCTGCTCGGCGTCAAGGCCGTGATCGCCGCGAGCTTCGAGCGCATTCACCGCTCCAACCTGATCGGCATGGGCGTGCTGCCGCTGACCTTCGCCGAAGGCGAGGATGCAGACAGCCTCGGCCTGGACGGAACGGAGACCTTCGACATCACGGGCCTGTCGGACGGCACGGAGAAGGAAGTCGAGGTCAAGGCCACGCACCCGGAAGGCAATGAGACCACGTTCAAGGCGAAGGTGCGCCTGGATACGCCGAAGGAAATCGAGTACTACAAGAACGGCGGGATCCTGCATTACGTGCTGCGGGATATGGCGAAGGCGGCCTGACGCTGCCTCAGGGATCAGGAGTCAGGATTCAGGGGTCAGATATAGGGACCAGCAGGATTCTGGCTTCTTGCCATCGTTTGAGGAAGGCCCGCTACTGGCGGGCCTTTTTTCGTTGTGGAGTTTTTATCCGGGGCGCTGCGTGCAGGCGGACGGGGCTTCAATCGCGCTCATACGAAATCGGAGATTTCCAAATCACGCGATCGAAGCCCCGTCCGCCTGCCCTCCGCTCGGTGCCTTCGCATACCCGAGGCGGGTGCCCCCACCACACACTCACGCCTCATCGAGATCCAGGTACACCGGAAGTTCGTGGTTGCGCCGGTGAGCGAAGATGAGCTGGGTCTCGATATGGTCGACTTCCGGACGTTCGGTGAAGGCCGACAGGGCCAGTTCGCGCAGGTGGGCGGAATCGCGCACGGCCACGTGCACCAGGTAGTCGTTGGCGCCGGCCACGTGGAAGATCGTGACCACCTCGGTGACCGAATCGAGGTGGCGCTCGAAGGCCTCCACGTCGGAACGGGCGTGCCGCGCCAGCCGCACGGCGACCATGGCCTGCAGGCCGATACCCAGCGGATCCGGGTCGACATCGGCGTGATAGCCGGTCAGTACCCGGGCCATGCGCAGCCGACGCACTCGCTCGAGGCAACTCGACTGCGCCAGGCCCGTCTTCGCCGCAAGCTCCTTGTTCGACATCCGAGCATTCTTCCGCAGCAGGCGCACGATCCGGACATCTTTCGAATCAAGTTCGATTGATTGTTTCATTTCCGCTCATTTTTCGGTTTTTAACATTGAACCCGAACATATTCCTAGAATACGGGCCGGCTTTCAACCAGGAACTCGGACCATGAGCAGCTACAACCACACGCTGGGCGTGCACGCCGGGCGCGAAGACCTGCGGGAACTCGGCGTACACGCCCTGCCCGTCGACCTGTCGACCACCTACCCGCTGCAGGACCTGGGCACGGGCACGGCCAGCCTGGACGCCCTGGTGGCCGGAGACGCCGAGGCCGACAACCCGGTCTATGCACGACTGCTCAACCCCACCGTCGCGCGCTTCGAGAAGGCGCTGGCCCGAATGGAAGCGGCCGAGGCAGCGGTGGGCTTCGCCTCCGGCATGGCGGCGCTGACGGCCATCGTGCTGGCGACGCAAGCGCGCGGTCGCGAAATCGTCGCCGTTCGCCCGATCTACGGCACCAGCGACCACCTGCTCGACAGCGGGTTGCTCGGAAACAGCGTGAAATGGACGACGGCGGACAAGGTTGCCGACGCCATCACCAGTGAAACGGCTTTCGTCCTGATCGAGACACCGGCCAATCCGACGCTGGAGCTGGTCGACATCGCCGGGGTCGTTCGCCAGGCCGGCGATGTCCCCGTGGTCGTGGATTCGACCTTCGCGACGCCGGTGCTGCAGCGCCCGCTCGAGCAGGGCGCGGCCATGGTGCTGCACAGCGCCACCAAGTTCCTGGGCGGGCACGGCGACGTGATTGCCGGGGTCGTCGCCTGCAGTGAAGCGATGGCGGCCGGCCTGCGCCAGGTGCGCGTGGCGACCGGGGCCCTGATGCACCCCTGGGCGGCCTACCTGCTCCACCGGAGCCTGCCGACGCTGAAGCTGCGCGTCGAACGCGCCCAGCAAACGGCCAGCGATCTCGTTGAAAGACTCCAAGCACATCCGGCGATCACCCGAGTGTTCTATCCGGGCAGAAGCGGCGACACGCAGCATCGCCTGCTCGAACGGCAGATGAACGGCGGCGGATGCATACTGGCTTTCGAACTGGCCGAGGGCTACGAAGCGGCCTCGAAGGTGATGCGAAGCGTTTCACTGATGACCCCGGCCGTCAGCCTGGGATCGGTCGATACGCTCATTCAGCACCCGGCCGGCCTGACCCACCGCGTCGTGTCCGATGCGGGGCGCGAATCCGGTGGTATCGGCAGCGGGCTGCTGCGCCTGTCGGTCGGCCTGGAGGAAGCCGACGACCTGTGGGAAGACCTGTCGCGGGCGCTTACGGCAGCCCGTCAGGCGCCCACTGATCCATCATCTTGCGCTGCGCCGCTTCGAGGCGAGTGCCCATCAGTGCTGAAAACCGCCTGAGCAGCGCGTAGCCGAACTTCGGCTCCTCCTCGGCGCGCTTGAGGATCGCCAGCCCGTCGAAGTCCAGCACCCGGGTCGCACCCGCGGCCCGGGCATTGAAATGCCAGCGGTAGGGCTCGATCAGCCAAGACCAGCCGAAGAGCTTGCCCGGACCGAGGCGCGTGACCTCCAGCGATGGTCCGGTCAGCGCGGGCACCTCGACCACCAGTTCTCCGTCGAGAACCAGAAAGAAGCGATCGGCCTTGTCGCCGTGGCGGGCGACGAGCTGGCCGTCGTCGAACTCGGTCTCACTGGCGTGCTCGGACAGCCAGTCGCGGTGCTCGACTTCCAGGTCACCGAAAAAATCCGTCTTTTCAAGATATTTAGCGATATCGGCTGCTTGCATGAACCCACTCCGATGAACCGGCGGCATTGCCTCCGAACAGTCTGGCGTCAAGTTTTCGCCGCGTCAATTCGATCACCCTGTTCGCCGTGCCAGTCTGCTACCATACGTTACCGTATGGATCAAACCGCAGCCGCCGAACGCCGAGGAGCCCCGAATGCCGAGCTACACCGGACCCGTTGAAGACTTCAGATTTCTCATCGCCGAATTCCTGGACCTGGACGCCTGTAGCGACCTGCCTTCCCTGGAAGACGTCGACAGCGAGGTCATCGAGGCGGTCCTCGCCGAAGCGGCGCGGTTCTGCGAATCGGTGCTGCAACCACTCAACGCCACCGGCGACGCGCAAGGCTGCCGGTTGGAGGACGGCGAGGTGAGCACGCCCGAGGGCTTTCGTGATGCCTACCGCATATATGCCGAGAACGGCTGGCCGGGCCTGACCTCCTCGCCGGATTTCGGAGGCCAGGGCATGCCCCATTTTCTCGGTATCGCGCTGTCGGAAATGATCACGGCCGCCAACACCTCCTGGGGCATGTACCCGGCGCTCGCCCACGGCGCCTGGGAACTCATCGACCAGCACGGTTCCGAAGCGCAGAGGAAGACGTGGTTGCCGAAAATGATCGCCGGGGAGTGGACCGGCACGATGAACCTCACCGAACCGCACTGCGGCACCGACCTGGGCCTCGTCCGGACCCGGGCCGAGCGCCGGGACGACGGGAGCTACCGCGTCTCGGGGACCAAGATCTGGATCTCCGCCGGCGAGCACGACCTCGCCGAGAATATCGTCCACCTCGTCCTGGCCAGGACGCCCGATGCCCCCGAAGGCACGCGCGGCCTGAGCCTGTTCATCGTGCCCAAGTTCCGCCTCGACGACGACGGCCACCCCGGCGAGCGCAACGGCGTGCAATGCGCCGGACTGGACCACAAGATGGGCATCCGCGCCTCGGCCACCTGCGAGATGGTCTACGACAGC
>JAAAPE010000017.1 GCA_009908385.1 Gammaproteobacteria bacterium | reverse complement strand
CGGCCTGGCCTTCGCCACCGGCATGGTGCTCGATGCCGCCATCGTGGTGCTCGAGAACATCGTTCGCCAGCGCGAGCAGGGCCGCGCGCCGCTGGAGGCCTCCGATCGTGGCACCGGTCAGGTCTGGGGTGCGCTGCTGGCTTCGACCGCCACCACCGTAGCCATCTTCCTGCCCGTGATGTTCCTCCAGGACGAGGCGGGTCAGTTGTTCGCCGACCTGGCAGTGGTGATCTCGGCGGCGATCGTGTGCTCCCTGCTGGTGGCCATCGTCGTCCTGCCCACCGCCAGCTACCGGCTGCTGGGCGAGGCGCAGCTCGAGGATCGCCACGGCCATTGGTGGCAACAGGCCAGTGACTTCATCATGAAGCTGACCGACACGCCCCGCCGTCGCTGGGGCTGGATCGCCGGCCTGACCATCGTGCCGATCCTGATCGGGGCGCTGCTGGTGCCGCCGGCCGATTACCTGCCCGAGGGCAAGCGCAACTTCATCTTCGGTTTTCTCCAGACTCCGTCGGGCATGGGGCCGGACACGGCCGAAGAGGAACTAATCAAGCCACTCAACGATCGCATGATGCCCTACATACGGGGCGAGAGGGAGCCGGCCATCGCCAACACTTTCCTGGGTTTTTTCGGCAGCGGCGCCTTCCTTGGCATGCGCGCGGCCGACGAGGGCCGCGTGGATGAACTGCTGACGGTCGTCAACGACGAGTTCCTGACCGGATTCCCCGACACCTTCGGCCGGGCCAACCGCTCGCCCATCTTCGGCGGCCGGGGCAGCCGGCAGATCGACATCGACCTGCAGGCCGCCGATGTCGAGGAGCTGCTCGGCGCCGGCCGGACGGCCTTCGGGCTGATCCAGGAAAAAATGCCAGGCGCCACCATCCGTCCGCAACCCGGGCTGGAGCTGGCCGAACCGGAACTGAGACTCCGGCCCGACGACCGGCGCATCGCCGAGCTGGGCTGGACCCGCGGCGACGTCGCCACGCTGGTGCGCGCCTTCGGCAACGGCGCCTACCTGGGGGACTATTTCGACGGCGATCGCCGCCTCGACGTGATCCTGCGCGGGGAGGAATGGATGACGCCCGAAGAGCTGATGAGCATGCCGCTGGCCACCCCGTCCGGGCGCACCGCGACGCTGGGCGAGCTGGCCGAACTCGAACGCACCGCCGGCCCCAACCAGGTCCGCCGCGTCGATCGGCGCCGGACCCTGTCGCTTCAGGTCACCCCGCCGTCGGGCATGCCCATGGAAACCGCGCTGGCCTTCCTGCAGGAGGAGGTCGAGCCGGCGATTCGAGACGCACTGCCGCCGGACGGCGTGATCACCTATCGCGGCACCGCCGAGGCCCTGGGCGAGACGCTGGCCAACCTGGCCGGCAGCTTCTTGCTGGCGATCGTGATCCTGTATTTGCTGATCTCGGCGCTGTTCCGCTCCTTCAGGGACTCGCTGCTGGTGCTTTTGACCATCCCGATGGCGACCGTCGGCGGCATCGTCGCCCTGCGCATTACCGGGCTGGTCACCGGCCAGGCCATGGACATGCTGACCATGATCGGTTTCGTGATCCTCCTCGGCCTGGTGGTCAACAACGCCATCCTGCTCGTCTACCGTGCCCGCGACGGCGAGCGCGAAGAGGGCCTGAGCCGGCGCGAGGCGGTCGAGACCGCGGTTCGACTGCGCCTCCGGCCGATCCTGATGAGCACCACGACCAGCGTGTTCGGCATGCTGCCGCTGCTGGTGCTGCCCGGCGCGGGCACGGAACTTTATCGCGGTCTGGCCGCGGTAATCGTCGGCGGCATGGCCGTGAGCACGCTGTTTACGCTGGTGCTGCTGCCGTCGCTTTTGCGAACCAATGAAGACAAGCAAGGCGCTACCGAAGGCGAGGTGGTGCCGGCATGACAAGGGATTTTCCAATGACAAGAACGATCGTTGCGGCCGCCGGCCTGATGCTGGCTGCCCCGCTGTGGGCCCAGTTCGGCGGGGAGCCGACGGTGGAAGTCGCTTCGGCCGAGCAGCGCGAAATGGCGCCGACCATGCAGGTGGCAGGCACCGTGCTGTCGCGTTCGGATGCCAGCCTGTCGGCCGAAGTCGAAGGTCGCCTGGTGGAAGTGGCCGATGTCGGAACGCGCGTGGCCGCAGGCGACGTGGTGGCGCGCATCGAGGATACGACGCTGCAGCTGCGCGTGGCTGAACTGGAAGCGGAGATCAACCGCGGCGAGGCTCGGCTGCAATTCCTCGATGCCGAACTCGATCGGGTGCAGCGCCTGGCCGAGACCAACCTGGCGGCCGCCAGCCAGATCGACCAGACCCGGTCGGAACGGGACATGGCGCAGAGCGACCTGGCGGTCGCCCGCGCGCGCCTGGCCCAGCTCCAGGACCAGATCGAGCGCACCCGGGTCCGGGCGCCTTTCCCGGGCGTGGTCGTCGAACGCGTCGCCCGGATGGGGGAGCGCGTGGGCATCGGGGCGCGCATCCTGCGCCTGGTCGACCCCGAAAGCCTGGAAGTCGTCGCCCGCGCGCCGTTGCGCTACTACCGTTTCGTGCTGCCGGGTGACCGGCTCATCGTCGATGCCGAGGGCGATGTTTTCGAGGCCCCGCTACGCACGGTCGTCAGCGTGGGCAACGAGGAGCTGCACGTGTTCGAGCTTCGCCTGGACATCGACCGGCCACTGCCGGTGGGCCAGACCGCCCGGGTGACCATCCCGACCGCGGATTTGCGCGAAGTGCTGGCCGTTCCGCGCGACGCCCTGGTGCTGCGCGGTTCCGGCACCGCGGTGTTTGTCATCGAGCAGGACGGGACGGCCCGGCGGGCCACGGTGTCGACCGGGATCGGCCAGGGCGACTGGATCGAAGTCGCCGGGCCTGTCCAGGCCGGCGACCGGATCGTCGTTCGTGGCAACGAGCGTCTTCGCGACGGTCAGCAGGTCGAAGTGCGCATCAGCGGCGGCGAGCCCGATCCGGATGACGATTCGGCCATGGCCGGTCCGGCCCCGCCGCAGCCCGACGCCGTCTCGCCTTGAATCCGGGACGGCGAGGCCGTTGCTCAGTGAAGGCGCATTCCGCGCCCTCGCGGGTGCGTGAAGCGGAGTGTCAGGCCGGCTGAAATCCGCTGGGAGAGATCGGCCAGCAGGGCCAGGCCGGCGAGGCGCGCGGGATTCGGCAGGAAGGTCAGCAGCGCCTCCGCCCGTTCCGGTTCGCGGTCCACTCGGGCCAACGCTTCCATCACCGCCCGCTCGTGGGGCCACGGCGCCGCTGCACCCGGAGGCGCGAACAGGCGAGCCTCGCCGATCAGCTCGGCCAGCGCCCGCACCGTTCCTCCGGTTGCGTCCAGGCCACGGCTCGCGAGCCAGCCGTCCGGGTCATCGGCGTTCGGGTCGGCTGCCAGCCGCAGGGCGTGCAGGATGCCCAGTCCCGTGGGTATCTGGCCGATACACATCGTTCAGGCCGGGTCGTGGTCCGCGATCAGCAGGCAGCGCCGGCCGTCGCGTAGCTGCGCGATCTCCCCGGCCAGCCCCGTGTCCAGGATGCGATCCGCCAGCCGGGGCGTCGCCGAGGGATCACGACCCAGGCCCAGCAGCAGGGCATTGCGGCCCAGGCGGTCGGCCCAGCCCGCCAGCGTGTCGGCGCTTTCCCCGATGATCAGGCAATCGAACGGACGCACCCGACGCAGGCAGGGCAGGCAGTCGCCGCTTCGCAGGATCCAGTCCATGCCGGCCGCTGCCAGCGCGGAACCGACTCGACCGTGTTCTCCGGCATCCACGACCAGCTTGCCGCCGCAGTCGGCCAGTGCGCAGGCGACCACCAGCAGGTCGGCTTGCGGGATGCGGCCGGTCAGCGCGGCCAGTTTCGGCCGGCGCGAGCGCAGCAGCCAGTACAGGGAGGTGCCCGTGGGACCGTCGGGGGAGAGGTCGCGTCCCAGCCGGGCCAGGGCCTGGCGCATGCGCGGGTCGTGGCGGAAGCTGCGCTCCCCGGTGCCGGCGACGAACTGGGTCGGTGCCATGTCTGCTGGGTCCATCTTGCGATTGGGTCAAGCGAAGACTAGGCCAATTCCCTTGCGAATGCAAATGATTCGCGTTAACTATCGATCGCGGCGCCGATCGAAACCGCCGGAGACGGCGAAAACGCGCTGGTGGCCGTCGTCGATCAGGCGGACGCGGCAGCGATACAGGCGGGACAGGTTGTCGGCCGTGAGCAGTTCCCGGGTCGGGCCGGCGTCCCATTCGCCGTTGCCGTAGAGCAGCAGGACGTGCGAGCAGTAGCAGGTGGCCAGGTTGACCTCGTGCAGGGCCATCAGCGCCGACTTGCGGGCCTCGCTGACCTGCCGGTGCAGGACGTTGAGGATGGTCACCTGGTTGGCCGGATCGAGATGGTTGGTGGGCTCGTCGAGCAGCATCACCTGCGGGTCCTGCACCAGCAGGGTGGCCAGGGCCAGGCGTCTCGACTCGCCCCCGGAGAGATCCATGCAGCTGCGCTCGGCGAGCTCGAGCATCTCCAGATCGGCCAGGGCGTCGCGCGCGCGATCGCGGTCGGCCCGGGACTCTCGTCCCCAGGCCTTGATGTGGGGGTGCCGGCCGACCAGGGCTGTCTCCAGGCAGGTGGCGTCGAAGGCGTAATGCGTGTGCTGGGGCAGCATGCCGAGGCGGCGGGCGATGTCGCGACGGCCGCGCTCGTCCAGGCGCCGACCGTCGAGCCGGATACCGCCGCGTTCGGGCGTGAACACGCCGGCCAAGGTCTTGAGCAGGGTGGTCTTGCCGACGCCGTTGGGGCCGAGCAGGCCCCAGAACTCGCTCCGCCCGATGGCCAGGTTGAGATCGCGCACCACGTTGACCGAGCCGATGCGAACGTCGAGATCCTCGACGACCAGCGGGCTGTCGGGGGCGGGAATCATGGTTACCGGATCCGGGTCGCGCGGTAGAGCAGGAGCAGGAACAGCGGCACGCCGATCAGCGCGGTCAGCACGCCCACGGGAAGCTGGCGCGGGCCCAGCAGGCTGCGTGCGGCGGTGTCGGCCAGCACCAGGAAGCCGCCGCCGAACAGCGCGGAGGCGGGCAGCAGGACGCGATGATCGGCGCCGACGAGGAGGCGCATCAGGTGCGGCACGATCAGTCCCACGAAACCGATCGCCCCGGCCAGGGAGACCGCCAGGGCAGTGAGCAGGGACGCGATCACGTAGATTTCCCAGAAGCGCGAGCGCGCCGACTCGCCGAGCAGCTCGGCCTGCAGTTCGCCGCCGCTGAGCACGTTGAGGCTGCGGGCGCGCAGCCACAGCACCCCGACGCCCGCAGCCAGCGGCAGCAGCCACCAGGCCGACAGGCCGGTGTAGCTGAGGTCGCCCATCAACCAGTAGAGCATCGAGCGAAGGCTGGCGTCCGGGCCGGTCGCCAGGACCAGGGAAATGACCGCGCCCCAGCCGGAGGCCACCACGACACCGGTCAGGAGCACGCGGGTCGTGCTCCATGGCCCGCGCCCGCGCGCGAGCACGAACACCAGGATCATCGTCAGCATGGCGCCGGCGAAAGCCAGCAGCGGCGTGGGCAGGAAGGCCAGCCCGAAACTCATGCCCAGCAGCGCGAAGGCCGCCGCTCCGCCGGACAGGCCCAGCACGTAGGGATCGGCCAGGGGATTGCGCAACAGGACCTGCATCAGGCAGCCGGCCTGGGCGAGCAGGGCGCCGGTCACCAGCGCGGCGATGGCTCTCGGCAGGCGCAGCTCCCCGATCACGCGCGACATGGCCTCCCCGGCGCCGAAGGGCCAGGCCCAGCCGCCGCTGCCCCAGCTCGCGGCCAGAAGCAACGCCGCCGGCGGCAGGGCGAGTAGCCCCGTCCAGGCGATCAGCGTCTTCGTGACTGGTGCACTCGCCATGAATTGATTACCATTCCAGACAGTTGAATCTTTCCGCGGCCCGGTATGATAGCCGGCCGCGTTGACCATCACCATGATTGATCCGGACGGTTTCAGGCCGAATGTCGGGATCGTGCTGGCTCGGGAAGATGGGCGCGTTTTCTGGGCGCGTCGTGCCGGCAAGGATGGCTGGCAGTTTCCGCAGGGCGGCATGAACACCGACGAAACGCCGATCGAAGCGATGTACCGCGAGCTCGCGGAAGAAACCGGGCTGAGGCCCGATCACGTGGACGTGCTCGGCCAGACGCCGGGCTGGCTGCGCTATCGACTGCCGCGTCGTTATCGCCGGCGCAACCAGAAGCCGATCTGCGTGGGCCAGAAGCAGGTCTGGTTCCTGCTTCGCTTTCTCGCCGACGACGGGGTCTTCGACCTGTCCGCGACCGAGAAGCCCGAATTCGATCGCTACCGCTGGGTCGACTTCTGGTATCCCGTGCGCCACGTCATTCCGTTCAAGCGCCGGGTCTATGTGCGCGCGCTCAAGCACCTCGAGCCGATGCTGCCCGATGGCGAGCAGCTGGATCGTTGATTCTGTAATTCGCCAAGTACCACATACGAAGTACCAAGCATCAAGTAGCAAATACAAAGTACCAAGCACCAAACACCAAGTACCAAACAAATTCGAATGACCGAAAACCCGAATGGTCCAAACGGGTCTCGCGGCCCTTGGATCCCCTTGGCTTTCGTTCGGGTTGATTGCCTTCGATCGTCAAACAACCGCTCACTGGAGATTCGTTGAAATGAAATGCACGCTTTGGTTGGCCGTCGGCCTGCTTGTGGCCGGACCGCTGGCCGCGGAGCCCTTTTCCGAAGAGGACCTGGCCGTCGCGCGCGAACTTCGGGAGGCCGCCCTGGCCGGTGACGGCGGCTACGAGATCGTCGCCGACCTGACCACCCGCATCGGGCCGCGCCTGGCCGGTAGCGAAGCCGACGCGAGGGCGGTCGAATGGGCCGTGCAGATGTTCGAGGGCATGGGCTTCGACCGTGTATGGACCGAGCCGGCGACCTTCCCCACCTGGCACCGCGGACTCGAACGCACCGAAATCGTCTCGCCGGCGCGTCATGAACTGGTCACGCTGGCGCTGGGTTTCTCACCGGCCACGCCGAAGGGCGGCATCGAGGCCGAGGTGGCGATGTTCGAAGACCTGGCAGCGCTGCAGGAGGCCGATCCGGCCGAGGTCGCCGATCGCATCGTGTTCATCCGCAACCGCATGGAGCGCACGCGGACGGGTGCCGGCTACGGCCGCGCCGTGGGTGCGCGCTCGGTGGGCAGCCGCGTAGCCGCCGAGAAGGGCGCCCTGGCGCTGGTCATCCGCTCGATCGGGACCTCCAACAATCGCTTCGCCCACACGGGCATGCAGCGCTTCGACTCGGACGTGCGCCTGCTGCCGGCGGTCGCCATCTCGAATCCCGATGCCGACCTGCTCGAACGCCTGATGGCCGGCGACGAGCCGGTGCGCATCCAGGTCGAGGTCGACGCCGAGACGGTCGAGTCCTACACCTCGCAGAACGTGTTCGCGGAGATCACGGGGTCGGGAAAGCCCGGGGAGATCGTGGCCATCGGCGCGCACCTGGACTCCTGGGACGTGGGCACCGGAGCGATCGACGACGGCGCCGGCGTGGCGATCGTCACCGAGGCTGCGCGCCTGATCGGGAACCTCGACCGGCGACCGGACCGCTCGATTCGCGTCATCCTGTTCGCCGCCGAGGAAATCGGCCTGTGGGGCGGCCGGGCCTGGGTGCGGGCACGCGAAGCGCAGATGGACAAGTACCAGTTCGTGGCCGAATCGGACTTCGGCGCCGGACGCGCCTATGCGATCAGCGCCCGAGTGAGCGACGCCGCCTGGCCGGTGATCGCCGCGATCCAGGAGGAGCTCGAGCCGCTGGGAATCGAGCTGGGCGAGCGAAGCGCCTCCGGCGGGCCCGACTTTTCCCCGGCGCTGCGCTACGGCGTGGCCGCGGTCGACCTCGAGCAGGACGGCACCGAGTATTTCGATTACCACCACACGGTCAACGACACCCTCGACAAGATCGAGCCCGACGCGCTGGCCCAGAACGCGGCCGCCTACGCCGTGCTGGCCTGGCTGGGCGCCCAGGCGCCGATGGGTTTCGGTTCGGGCCGGACCATCCTGGAGGAGGAATCGACGGATTGAACCGGGCGTTATCAGTCCAGTGCCTGCAGTCGCGACAGCCAAGCTTCATCCGGCTCGGCTTCGCGGACCGGCGGGATGACGAGAGTGGTCCACTCCTTGTAGCGAGCGCCGGGCAGGCAGGCCAGGGTCAAGGACTCGGCCCGGAACTCCTCGATCGCCAGCTGGGCGGCTTCGTAGAGGATGATCGGGGTGTCCGGCGGGTAGTCGTGCAACAACTTCTCGACCAGTAGGGCCAGGCGTCGGGGATCGGGTTGGAAGCCCAGGTGGGCGAGATTGCCGGTCAGCGCGACCTGCCAGAGCAACACCAGCGCCGTCGGGTCGAGCTTGTGGCGGTAGGCGAGGAACCGCGTTGCCTCGAAGGACTGCACGCCCCGGCTGCCCGGGTCGATGCCCAGGTCGGCGTAGAGGCAGGCCTCGGCCGAGATGCCGGGCTCCATGGTCGCGACGGCACCGAGCTGCCGGGCCCGCCGGATGACGTCGTGCGGCACGTCGGCGAAGACACCGGGGTGGCCGTAGAAAACCGCGCAGACCGCCTGGCCGGCCTCGACGGCCGACAGGATCCTCGCTTCCATGTCGCGGTAGGTCTCGCGCCGGTCCCGGCTTTCGCCGTAGAGGCCGTCGAGGCTTTCCGTGCGGGGGTTGAGCGTCTTGATTTGCTCCAGGCCCATCGGATCGGCAAGGACGAAGACGCTGTCGGCCCGGCGGATCTCGGCCTCCGAGCGTCGACTCAGGTGCCGGGCGGCCTGGATGCCGCAGCCGACGACGACCAGCCGCGCGTCGCCCGGGGCGTTCATCGTTCGGCGACGATCCGGTCGCGTCCGGCCGACTTGGCCCGGTAGAGCGCCCGGTCGGCCCGCTCGCGAAGGCTGGTGAACGATTCGCCCTCCCGCCTTTCGGCGAGGCCGAAGCTGAGCGTGAAGACGATGGGGTTGTCGTCGCTTCGGGCTTGCTCGATGTTCCGGCGCAGCGCCTCGACCCGGTCGCCCGCCGCGTCGATGTCGGCGCCGGCGAGCATGACGGCGAACTCCTCGCCGCCGATTCGCCCGGCCAGCGCCTCCTCGCCGAAGCTCTCGCGCAGGCGTGAAGCCAGCCGGACGAGCACGCGGTCGCCGGCGTGGTGACCGTGGCTGTCGTTGATCTGCTTGAAGTAATCGATGTCGCAAAGGATCAGCGTCGCCGGCCGGTCCAGGGCCCGGCATTCATTGAGGAGCCCCTCCCCTTCGCTGAAAAAGCTGGTGTGGTTGCGCAGCCCCGTGAGGCTATCGAGCGTGGACAGCCTGCGGTAGTGTCGCCGTTCGCGGGTGGCGTGCAGCAACAGCAGTGCGAGGACCACGAGCAGGAAGCCCGCGATGGTGTAAGTCACCCAGACCAGCTGCCGACGTTGCTTGCGATTGACGGCCTCGAGCTCGCTGATCCGTGCCTGTTCCTCGAGCAATTCGATCTGCTGCTCGCGAGCGAGGGTGTCGAACTCGACTTCATGGAAGGCGATGAGGCGCGCGCGTTCGATGTTGAGCATGTTCTCGCGCACTTCGAGATGGCGCACGAGCCGATCGTAGGCGGCCCTCGTGTCGCCACGGCGTGCCGCGATCTCCGCCAGGATCTTGTAGCTGCCGGTGAGCGATTCCCAGCGGTCCCGGCTGCGTGCTTCGTCGACAACGCTCAGCAGCATGTCCTCGGCTTCCTCGGCCCGTCCGAGATCAAACAGCAGACTGCCGTAGTTGACCTGCCCGTCGAGCACGCCGTCCTGGAAACCGGACTGCCGGGTCGCCTCGATGCCCTGCTGGAGCCACCGCTCGGCGGCCTGCAGTTCGCCCTTGCGATGGAGGACGCGGCCCAGCAGGATCTGCACCACGCCGGTGTAGAGGACATCGCCGCTCTCGCGGCAACGCGGCAGGCCATCGCGATAGATTTCGATGGCCGAATCGAGGCGACCGGACAACTCGTAGGCCTGCCCGAGCTTTTCGTGGGCGACGCATTCCTCGCGGAGGCTGCCGGTCCGTCGGGCGAGCTCCAGCGTGCGGCGACCATATCGCAGGCCCTTGTCGGGATCGCCGAGCTGGCTGTGCCAGTATGCCGCCAGGCCGAAGACGCCGGCCTGCAGCTCGGGATCGTCGACTTCGGCCTGCATCGACATCGCCGCGTTGAGGCAGCGGAACGCCTCCAGGTACTCGGAAATCTGCATGGCCAGGTTGGCGCACAGCTCGAGCGAGCGCAGCTCGTGCCGCGGCAACAGCTCCAGCGGCTCGAGCCGGGTCAGCACCTCGAGTCCCTCGCGGTATTCCCCCGCCAGCGCCCGGTTGCGGGCCTCGAGCAGACGGAATCTCACCCGCTGTTCATCGCTCGCTTCGCCGAGTCGCTCCGCCACCCGCTCGAGTGTTTCCCGGGTTTCCTGCCAGGACGCGGTCGTATCGAGGCGTTCGGCGCGATCGATCAGTCGCTCGACTGCAACCGGCTCCTCGTCAGCGCCGAAACCCGGGAGCGAGACGGCGAGCAGCAGCCCGGCAAGGGCGAGCGTGCACCATCCGCGTCCGGGAAGGTTCCTGAGCACCCTGATGACTCTCGCTGCCGGCAAGGGTCCGACGGCTCAGCCTTCGTGACGCCTGACGGTTCCGTTGGTCAGGTGGATCTCCTTGAGGCCGCAGGCCTTGCGGATGCGTTCGATGTCTCCCGATACGAGGGCGTCGGTCTCCTCCTGGTCAAGCCCGTATCGGCTCGCGACGGCGCGGGCATCCTTGCGGTACGCCGCTTCCAGATCGGGGTCTGCGCTCAGGTCGTTGATCAGTTGGGTCAGTGGCTTCATGTCGGCTCCCTTATTGGTTGAGGATGCTCCGGTTCCGGCGCGTCGGCCTCCACTTCGGCACCGCTTGGAAGCAAAGGATTCGATATTAACCGTGCCAACCCACCAGTGCCAGCACGTCGAGCCCGGGTCAGCGGGGGTCGGCGACCCGGATCTTGTTGCGCCCGGAGTCCTTGGCCACGTAGAGCGCCCCGTCGGCGCGGCGTCGCAGCGACTCGAGCGGTTCTCCCGGCTGGGCTTCCGCCAGGCCGAAGCTCATGGTCAGCGGTGCACCCCGCTCGCCGTAGCGGATGTTCCCGATCGACTCGCGTACGGTGGCGAGTGACTCCGTTGCGGACTCGGCCGTCTGCCCCGGCAGGCAGACGGCGAATTCCTCGCCCCCGATCCGGCCGACGTTGGCGATGCCCGGGAAGGCATCGCGAAGGACGCGAGCGACCTGGCGCAGGGCCTCGTCGCCGGCCATGTGGCCGTGGCGATCGTTGACGCGCTTGAAATGATCGATGTCGCCCAGCGCCAGCACCAGCGGCTTTCCTTGTTCATGCGCTTGTTCGACCATGCCGCGCGCGCCGTCGAAGAAGCGCGTGTGGTTGCTCAGGCCGGTCAGGCTGTCGCGCCTGGAGAGCCGCTGGAAATGGCGACGTTCGCGAAGCACGTGAGCAAGGACCAGGACAAGGACCAGGATCAGGAAGGCGCCGAAAGCCCCGGTCAGCCAGCGAACGCGGTCGCGGTGGCGGCGAGTTTCCCGCTCGAGCGCCGCCACGCGTCGTTGTTCCCGGAGCAGGGCCAACTCCTGCTCCTGGCTGCGCGTGTTGAAGATCACTTCCAGGTAGGCGAGCTGGCGCGCTCTCTCGACGTCCAGGAATCGTTCCCGGGCCGACAGCTGCTCGCGCTTGTGGTCCAGCGCTCGGCCCATGTCCCCGTCATCCAGGGCGATATCGCTGAGCATGCCGTGGGCCTCGGCCACGTAGTCCCAGACATCTTCCTGGAGGAGTTTCGGCAGTGCGGCCTCCAGCATGCCGCGAGTCTGCTCCGGCTCGTCCTGCGCGTGGTGAAGACGGGCACGGTAGTATTGCGCTTCGGCGAGTCCGTAGCCGTACTCTTGTTCCTGCAGTCGCTCCAGGGCCATCCCGAACAATGCCTCGGAGGCTTCGTGCAGGCCGCTGGCGCGCAGCAGGTCGGCCAGTCCGCTCTCGACCACGCCGGTGATGAGCTCGTCGCCGGATCGGCGACAGGCCTCGAGCGACTGGCGGTAGTTCGTCCTCGCCGCCTGAAAGGACTCCGCGATCTTGTAGGCGTAGGCAAGGCGGCTCTGACTCAGGCATTCGTCGCGCGCCGTGCCGTATCGGCGCGCCACTTCGACGGCGCGCTGGCCGTAGGCGATGGCCTGGCCGGTTTCGCCGAGCATCGTGTACAGGTAGGTGGCCAGGCCCATCGGCGAATGGCGCCTCGCTTCACCCTCGAGCTCGCCGGCGAGGTTCAGTGCTCGCATCAGGTGCTCGAAGGTATCCTCCCAGCGCCGAACCAGCATGGCGACGTTGGCCGCCAGGCCGTGGGCGCGCACTCTCTGCTCGGTTGTCAGCGGCTGGTCGAACAGGGGCTCTAGGGTTTCGAGCGCGGCTTCCATTCGGTCCGACAGGGCCTGATTGCGGGCCGACAGGAGCAGGAACTCCGCCCGCTGTTCCGGGGAGGCCGCCGGCAGATTCGCTTCGATCTCGTCGAGCACGGACTGCGACTCGCGCCAGGGCGCGGTCGTGTTGAGCTCGCGGGCGACGGCGAGCCGCTCGGCCAGGTGCCGCTGCAGCTGCTCATCGTCGTCGCTGGCGCCGGCCGGCGCCAGCAGGGCGCCCAGAAACAAGGCGATTGCCGCCTGCGACTTCAGCCGCAAAGGGGCTTCCGGCGTGTCGGTGTCCCGGGCGGGGCGGATCGTTGCATGGCGTGTCCCTCCTTCAATCAACGCAGCTTGCGGCGCCGGTCGCTTCATACCAGTCTATCGGATCGAGGATGCCCGGGTCGTCCCGAACCGCCTCCGATCCTGAACGGCGCGCTGGATTGTCGACCCGGAGGCGATGTAGATTGCAGCCAGCCGCCCGTCTGGAAAACCGGGTGACCCGGCCGGTCCGCCTGCGCCGTCAACCAAGGTGAAGCTCATGCCCCGACTGTTACTCAACCTGCGCCACGTGCCCGACGACGAGATCGAGGAGATCCGCGACCTAATGGACCGGCACGCCATCGAGTGCTACGACACGCCACGGGGGCCCTTCGGCATCACCGCGGGCGGCATCTGGCTGAAGAATCCGGACGATTACGCCCGGGCGCGCGGGCTGATGGATGAATACCAGGAACAACGCAGCGCCCGGGCGCGCTCGGCCTGGCGGGCGGCCCGCGACCGGGGCGAGGCGGACACGGTCGCCTCGCTCGTGCGGCGGCATCCGCTGAGAACGCTACTGGTCGTAGCCGGCAGCGTTTTCGTGCTGTTGGTGCTGTTCGCACCCCTCGTCGAACTGTTTCGCGCCGGTAGCTGATCAGTCCGCGGCAGCGTCCAGCGCGGCCAGGACGGCTTCCCCGTAGCGCGAAAGCTTGTGCTCGCCCACACCGCTGATCGTCGCCAGCTCATCGAGCGTGAGAGGCTTGGTGTCGACGATGGCTGCCAGGGTCGCGTCGTGGAAGATCACGTAGGGCGGCACGTCCTCGCTGCGGGCCGTCTCCAGTCGCCATTGGCGCAGTGCCTGCCAGAGCGGTGAGTCGGTGTCGATCTCGACCGATTTCCTCGAACCGCTCCTGCGGCTGGAGGGGACGGCGTCGCGGCGCATCTCGATGCGCGTCTCGCCGCGGAGCAGGTCGCGACACTCGGGGCCGAGCCTGAGCCCGCCGTGGCCCTCCGGGTCGGGCACCAGGTAGCCGGCGGCCAACAGTTGGCGCATGACCGAGTGCCAGGTGTTGCGGTCGGTCTCGCGGCCGATCGCCCAGGTGCTCAGACGGTCGTGTGCGAGCTGTTCGACGCGCTCGGTGCGCTTGCCGGTGAGCACGTCGACGACGTGACCGGCGCCGAAACGCTGGCCGGTGCGGTAGACGCAGGACAGCGCCATGCGCGCGGCCTCCGTGGCGTCCCAGGTCTCGGGCGGGTCCTGGCAGTTGTCGCAGTGACCGCAGTCGCCGGGGTGGCCCTCGCCGAAATAGCCCAGCAGGGCCGGGCGTCTGCATCGGGCGTGCTCGCAGTACGCCAGAAGGGCTTCGAGGCGTTCGCGCTCGAGCTTCTTCTGGTCGGCGCCTGCGTTCGACTGTTCCAGCAGCTGGCGAATGCGCACCACGTCGGCCAGGCTGTAGACCATCCAGGCGTCGGCCGGCAGCCCGTCGCGGCCGGCCCGGCCCGTTTCCTGGTAGTAGGATTCGATGCTCTTGGGCAGGTCGAGGTGCGCGACGAAACGCACGTCGGGCTTGTCGATGCCCATGCCGAAGGCGATGGTCGCGCAGATGACCAGGCCGTCGGCGTTGATGAAGCGGTCTTGCGCGGCCTGCCGGTCGCCGGATTCCATGCCGGCGTGGTAGGCGATGGCGTCGAGGCCCTGCTCGACCAGCCAGGCAGCGGTCTCCTCGGTCTTGCGGCGCGAGAAGCAGTAGACGATGCCGGACTGCCCGGGGTGACGCCGGCGGATGAAAGCGAGCAGCTGCTGGCGGGCGTTGCGCTTGAGACCGACCGAATAGCGGATGTTGGGCCGGTCGAAGCTGGCCACGAAAATCCGCGCGTCGTCGCCGAGCAGGCGGCCCACGATCTCGCCGCGGGTGCGTTCATCGGCGGTGGCCGTCAGCGCGATCCTCGGCACGGCGGGAAAGCGCTCCGCGAGGACATCCAACTTGAGGTACTCGGGGCGGAAGTCGTGGCCCCACTGCGACACGCAGTGTGCCTCGTCGATGGCGAACAGGTTGATCCGGCAGCGCGCCAGCAGGGCCAGGGTCGATTCGCGCAGCAGCCGCTCGGGCGCGATATAGAGGAGGTCGAGCTTTCCCGCCAGCAGCTCGTCTTCCGTGCGGCGCCGGGTCTCGGCGTCGAGCGAGGAATTGAGGACCGCCGCGGCCACGCCGTTGTGCGTGAGCGCCTCGACCTGGTCGCGCATCAGGGCGATCAGCGGCGAGACGACGATGGTCGTGCCCGGGCTCATCAGGGCCGGGATCTGGTAGCACAGCGATTTGCCGCCGCCGGTGGGCATCAGGACCAGGGCATGCCCGCCTTCGGCGACGTGACCGATGATCTCGCGCTGGCGACCGCGGAACTCGCTGTAGCCGAAGACCTGGCGCAGGAGTGCCTCGGGCGACCGGGGCGGGTTGTCCGGCACGACGCTGCTCATCGGTGGCTGTAAGGGGCGGTGACGACCATCTCGGTTCACAGACTGCCACAAAGCGCGCCGGCGAGGGTCGGGAATTCTCCGCGACCGGATGTGCGAATTCGACCCGTCGGGAGTGAGCTATTCGCTGACGAGTTCGGCGAGCTGGCCGGCCCACAGGCGATGGGCCGCTTCGTTGGGGTGGAATCCGTCGCGGCAGAACATGCCGTCGGGGTGCTGCGCGAAATCCATGGGCGCGTGGACCAGGCTTGCGTCGGTGCGGGTGAAGCGCGCCAGCGACGCGTCGAGCAGTCTCGCCCGCAGGCCCAGCATCGTCGCCAGGGGAATGGGCAGGGCCGGGAAGTGCCGCATCGGCGGCACGCCGGTGAAGATGATGCCGCCCGGTTCGAGGCGCTCGCGGATGGCGGACGTGAGCCGCTCGAGTTCGTCGAGCCAGCGCTTCGAGGATCTCAGGGCCAGGCAGTCGTTGACGCCCAGCGCCACGATCACCCGGTCGACGCCGCCGGGTTCGATTCGCGGCAGTAGCACTTCGCGGGTGAAGCGGGCTGTGGCGCCACTGCGGGCGGACGTGCGCCACTCGACCCGCCGCCCCGACGACTCGGCCAGCAATGAAGCCAGCCGGGGGATGACGCCGGCGCCCTGGTCGTCCAGGCCGACCGCGGCCATCGGCGACTCACCGAGACCGACGATGCGCCGATTCGGCGGCGATCCGGGCAGCGCGCCCGCGCGTTCGCCGGGTGCTTCCTCGAGGCGCTGCGTGCGGCGGCGGACGCGACGGCCCTGGAGCCAGTAGAGCGGCGCGCCGACGAGGGCCAGCGTGGCCGCCGCCTCGAGGACGGCGATTCGCCTAGTCGAGGCCAAGCCGCTCGGCCGCCGCCGCCGATCGCTCGACGCGCGCTTCCAGCTCCGATTCGCCCGCGTCCCGGGCGCCGGCGAATTCCGGCCAGCCCTGACCGTGGCGGCGGCAGAGGGCGTCGAGCAACTTGACGTGCGCGGGCGAGTCGTTGAGGCAGGGAATGTACTCGAGCGACTCGCCCCCGGCCTCGAGGAATTCGTCGCGGCCCTCCACGGCGATCTCGTCAAGCGTTTCGAGGCAGTCGATCGAGAAACCGGGGCAGACCACGTGCAGCTTCTTCACGCCCTCGTGGGCGAGCGATTCGAGCGTCTTGTCGGTGTAGGGCTTGAGCCATTCCGCCCGCCCGAGACGCGACTGGAACGTGACCAGCCACTCCTCGTCCGAGAGGCCCAGGCGGGCGGCGATGTTACGCGCGCTGGCCTGGCACTGGCAGTAATAGGGATCGCCCGCCAGCAGGTTGCGTTTGGGAATGCCGTGGAAGGAAAACAACAGCTTGTCGGGCTCGCCGTGCTTGTTGCGAAAGCGCCGGATGGAGTCGGCGATCGCCTGCTGCCAGTCCTCGGCGTGATGGAAATCGTTGATGAAGCGCACCTCGGGCAGCCAGCGCAGCCGTCGGAGCGAATCTGTGACCTGGTCGAATACGGAGGCCGTGGTTGTCGCCGAATACTGCGGGTACATCGGCAGCACGAGGAGACGCTGAATGTTCTCGCGCCGCAGCCGGTCGATGGCCGAGTCGATATCGGGCTTGCCGTAACTCATGGCGAGCAGGATCTTTACGCGCGGCAGGTCCGACTGCAGGTGAGCTTCCAGCTTGTCGGCCAGGCTGCGATTGTTGACCAGAAGGGGCGAGCCGTGTTCGGTCCACACCCGGGCGTAGGCCTCGGCCGAGCGCGGCGAGCGGAAGGGCAGGATGTAACCGTTGAGGATGAACCACCAGATCAGCTTCGGCGCCTCGATGACCCGCCGGTCGGACAGGAACTGCTTGAGATAGGGCCTGAGGGCCTTGGCGGTCGGTGCTTCCGGCGTGCCGAGGTTCACCATGAGGATGCCGGCCCTCGCCGCCTGACGATGGGCGTTGACCTGGCGGGTCGCTTCGACGGTCTGGACGAGCGCGTCTCGTGGGGGCATAAGGGTTGCATCCGCTTGCAGGTAACCGGCCTGCATTCTACCGGGGGACCGTGAGGGGCGGGCGCAGAATCCGGCCAGTGCGAGCTTGTGGACTTTTCTGCTATGATGCCTTAGGTCGGAGTAAAAGAAGAGAAAAAAGTAATGCCCTCGCTCACGCCTCTCTGCCGGAGATGTGTGCTCCTGATCGTTGCCCTGACGGTCAGCGTGCCCGCGTGGGCGCAACCCGAGGCCTGGGTCATCAATTCCCGCGGCGATTTCTCCGACAGTACCCGCATCGGCGCCCTTTGGACGGTGGATCTCGCCACCGGCCAAGCCGAACTCGAGGGCCGCTCGCGCATCGACGCGTACATCTTCATCGAAGGGCTGAGCTTCAGCGCCGACGGCGAGCTGTTCGGGGTCGACGACGACACCAACACGCTGGTGCGCCTGGGAACGTCCAGCGGCAACGCGGTCGCGGTCAACCAGGCCGAGCGGAATCTCGACCTGCCCCTGGCCAACCATGATTTCGGACTGAGCTTCACCTGCGACGGGCGCCTGCTCGTATCGACCGACTCCGGGTCGCTGGGTTCGGCGCTCTACGAAGCCGATCCGGCAACCGGAAAGGCCTTGCTGATCGGGGAAACCGGCGCCCCGATCGTCGATCTCGCCACCATCGGTGATCAGGTATTCGGAATCGGTCGCGGCATGGCCTCGGAAGCGCACCCGGCCTCGCCCAACCTTTATCTCGTCGATCCCGTCGGTGGCGAGGCGGCCTTGATCGGCCCGCTGGGCAGCGCCGTGGATTCCTACAACAAGGCGGGCCTGGCCACGGACGCCGACGGGACGCTCTGGGCGGTTACCGAGCGACGCAGCCCGTCGGATCCCGATCGCTCGATCGCCAGCCAGATCATCAGGATCGACCCGCATACCGGTATGGCCGAGCACGTGGCCTACACTCAGGCCACCGAGTACGGCCAGGAGCTGGTCGGCGTCGAATCCCTGGCCGTTGCCCCGCCCGGGGACTGCGATCGCGGCATCGCCCCGGTCCAGCCCGCCGTCGTTCCCGTCATGACCGATCCTGGTCGCTGGCTGCTCGTGCTGTGCGTGCTCGCACTGGCAGCGTTCTCGCTTCGCCGGGCCGCGGCAAGCTGATAAACTCGCGGTTCCATCCATCGGGCCGCCTCCGTCGGCACAGAGGTCTTGAATCATGGGTATTGCCGGTATCAGTTGGCCCCAGCTGCTCGTCGTCCTGGTGATCGTCCTGCTTATCTTCGGCACCAAGCGCATCCGCAATATCGGCAGCGATCTCGGCGGCGCCATTCGCGAGTTCCGCAAGGGCGTGGGTGAAGACGGCGAGGAATCGTCCGGAAACGACGAAAACTCGGATCAGCCGACCGGGAAGAAGCCGGAAGAGGACGGGTCCACGACCAAGCGGGAATCCTGATCGATGGGCGGCGTCGGCATCAGCGAGCTGATGCTGCTGGCCGTCATCGCCCTGCTCGTGGTCGGCCCGCAGCGGCTGCCGGAAGCGGCCCGAACCATTGGACGCTGGTCGAGCCGCGCCCGCAACGCATGGGAGAGCCTCAAGGCCGAGTTCCAGGACGAGATGGATCGCGACCACAATCGCCGCATTCTCGAAGCCGAGAAGGCCGGGAAGGCCGAAAAGGCCGAAGAAGCCGAGCAGGCGACCGCCGAAGCGCAATCCCCGGATTCGCATGAGCCGCGAAACGACCCGAACTGACGACGATCTCACGCTGATCGACCACCTGCTGGAGCTGCGCAGCCGACTCCTGCGGGCGCTGGCCGCGGTGGTCCTGGTGCTGGCCGGTCTGGCGCCTTTCGCGCGCCAGCTCTACGGCATTCTGTCCGAGCCGCTGGTGCGAAAGCTGCCGGAAGGGGGCAGTATGATCGCCATCGACGTCGCGTCACCGTTCCTGACGCCGTTCAAGCTGGTGCTCGTGCTGGCCCTGCTGATCGCCATGCCCTACGTGCTCTACCAGCTATGGGCGTTCGTCGCCCCCGGCCTCTATCGCCAGGAACAGCGTCTCGCGCGGCCGCTGCTGGCGATGGCCGTGCTGCTTTTCTACGCCGGCTGCGCATTTGCCTATTTCGTGGTGTTTCCGGTCGTCTTCGCCTTCTTCACCTCGATGGCGCCGGAGCAGGTGGCGGTGATGACCGACATCAATCGTTACCTCGACTTCGTGCTGACGCTCTTCATTGCCTTCGGTCTCGCTTTCCAGGTGCCCGTGGCGACCATCATCCTAGTGGCCCTGGGTATCACGACGCCGAAGGCGCTCGGTCGTGCGCGCGGCTACGTGATCATCGGGGCGTTCACCGTCGCGATGTTCCTGACCCCGCCGGACCTCATTTCGCAGACGCTGCTCGCGCTGCCCGTCCTGGCCCTCTACGAGCTGGGCATCGTGGCCGCGCGCCTCCTGGTGCCCGGCGCGGACCGCCGGGGCGATCAGGCCAGCAGCTGATCGTCGTCGCCGTCGCGGCCGGCGCCGTGCCCGGGGCCGAACACGTCGCGGTAGGCGAACCACTGGGTACCGGCCATGACGACCTGGACGAGCATGGCCACCAGGAGAAAGAGAACCTGTCCCAGCGACTGACCGAAGCTGCCCAAGGCCAGGCCCAGGAACAGGACGAGTATGCCGAACACGAAGCCGGCGGCGATCGCCGCGGCCAGCAGCACCAGCGTGAATCCCAGGAAGGCCGCCCAGTTGGCCACCACGGCTACCAGGCTGATGCGCAGCGCGGCGAGGGTCGTCGTGCCGCTCTCGAACAGCAGCAGGGGCACGGCGAAATACATGGCCGAGAGTACGGCCGCCAGGATGCCCGCGGCCACCAGCAGCAGGGGTCCGAAGCTGACCTGGGCGAGCAATTCGGCCATCGCTTCGGGCGAACCCTGGGCCGCCTGCAGTTGCTCGGGCGATACCTGGCTGCCGAGCCAGGCACTGGCGACGGCCAGGGCCAGGAGACTGCCGCCGATCCAGAAGGCGCCCACGCCCAGGAGGCGGGTGCGCAGTTGCGGCTGCCGCCATGCGGTGAACAGAACGGTCGGACCCGGGCGGCGCCCCGCGGCTGCCTCGTCGAAGGCCGCGAGTACGCCCGCGGTCAGCACGGGCGTGAGCAGCATCATCGCCAGCTGCCCGATGAGCGGGACGAGGGCGATCATCGAAACCAGCAGCCACAGCGCCGCTACGCCGGCCAGCGGGGCGAATGACGCGAACAGGCGCTCCGCGGCCGACGGCAGCCAGCGCATTCCGCTGCGGAAACCGACCTTTCGATAGGCCTTGTCGGTCATGGCTGCGGCCTGACGGCGGCCGACTCCAGCGCGTCGCCGGCCGACCACGCGACCGCCTTCCTCAGCGCATCGGTTACCTCGTCGGGGCGCGCGACGGTCTGCCAGATGTCGAGATGGGTGCGGCTCATGAAGCGCTTCTCGACGCTGTAGCGCAGGAAGTCGATCAGCCGGTCGTAGTAGCCGGCGGTGTTCACCAGTACGATCGGTCCGAGGAACTGACCGAGTCGCTTGAGCGTGATTGCCTCGAACAGTTCCTCGAACGTGCCGCAGCCGCCCGGCAGCGCGATGACCGCATCGGCCTCCTCGAGCATGCGGGCCTTGCGCACGCGCATGTCGGCCACGATCTCGAGTTTCCGGAGCCCTTGATGCCCTCGTTCGACACGCGTGAGAAACTCGGGGATGATGCCGTGGACTTCGCCGCCCTCGGCGAGCGCGCCGTCTGCCATGGCACCCATCAGCCCGGTGCTGCCTCCGCCGTAGACGATGCGCAGGCGGGATCCGGCAAGAGCGCGCCCGAGCTCGCCGGCGGCCTCGATATAGACCTGTTCGAGGGCCTGGCTGGAGGCCGCATAGACGGTAACGGTATGAATCGACATGGATGTTCGAAAGGAACCCGCTGATCGTGAAGCCACATTGTAAACACAGCTTGCTCCTGGTGCTGCTCGTGCTGCTGGCGGCATGCGGCGACTCCGGGGAACCGGAAGCGCCCCTGGCCGAAGGCGAACGGCCCTACCTGCGTCATTGCGCCTCCTGCCACGGGCCCGAGGGCCAGGGCCGCGCGCCAACCTTTCCACCCCTGGCCGGTTCCGAGTGGCTGGAGCTGCCGCCGCGGGCGCTGGCCGCGATCGTGCTGCTCGGGCTGCGCGGCGAGATCGAGGTCGCCGGCCGGCGCTACAACGGCTTCATGCCCTCGCTGCAGCACATCGGCGATGCGGAGCTGGCCGATATCGTGAACTTCAGCACCTCGAGGTGGGCAAGCGGCGCCACGGCGCTGACGGCCGGGGATGTCGCCGGGCTGCGGACCCGGCTGGCCGGACGCGGTATGCTCGAGGGCCGTGAAGACCTGGAGCGACTGCTGGAGACCCTGCCGTGAATCCAACGCCTTATCCGCCACGCCAAGACGGCCTGCCCGTGTCGATGATCCTGCTCGGCGTGACCGTGGCTGCCTATTTCGTGCAGATGACGATGCTGTCGGACATGGTTCGCCTGTTCGCCCTCTGGCCGCTGGCCACGCCCGACATGGTGCGCTTCTCCGATGTGGGCGTGATGGAAACCGGGTTCGCACCCTGGCAGCTGATCAGCTACGGTTTCCTGCACGGCGATCTCATGCACCTGTTCTTCAACATGTTCGCGCTCTACATGTTCGGCTTGCCGGTCGAGCGCCTTTGGGGTGCGCGCCGTTTCCTGATCTACTACTTCGTGTGCATGGTCGGTGCCGCCGTCATCCAGCTGGCGGTGGCCGCATTCAGCGGTGACATCTATCCCACCATCGGCGCTTCCGGGGCGGTGTTCGGCCTGCTGCTCGCCTACGGTCTGATGTTTCCCAACAGCACCATCATGCTTTTGATTCCGCCCGTGCCCATGAAGGCCAAGTACTTCGTGGTCGGTTACGGCCTGCTGACCCTGTTCTTCGGCATGACCGGCGCCGTGCCCGGGGTGGCGCACTTCGCGCATCTCGGCGGCATGCTGTTCGGCTTCGGCCTCATCCTCTTCTGGGGCAGCCGGCGCCGCCGGGTGCGATAGGGAGGGCGGAGGGTGTTTGCAGCCACTCGGGGCGACGATCCGGCCGTTTTCCGGGCAGTCGCCTTCGCATGGGTCGCGGTGGCGCTCGTCGCGGCCAGCCTGCCGGCCTCGGCGCTCGATCCTGATCGACTCACCTCCCAGTACGTGCACGATAGCTATGGTCGTGACGAGGGACTCCCCTCCGGCGCGGTGTGGACCGTCCTCCAGGCCGCTGACGGTTACCTCTGGCTCGGCACGCAGAACGGGCTGGTGCGCTTCGACGGTGTCGAAGCCGAGACCTTCACGACGTCGAATACGCCGGGCCTGGCCAATCACGATGTCCGATCCCTGGTCGAAACCGGCGACGGTGAACTGTGGGTGGGTACCTACGGCGGAGGCGCCGTGCGCTACCGCGACGGCGAATTCGAAGCCTTCGGCACGGACCAGGGCCTGACTCATCCGATCGTCTACGACATTCACGTCGACGACGCCGGTGCGATCTGGTTCGGAACCGCCGGCGGCGTGACGAAGCTCGATCCCGAAGGAGACGTGAGCACATTGACCAGCGCGGACGGCCTGGCCCACGACCGCGTGTTCGACGTGTTCCAGGACAGCAGCGGCGCCATGTGGTTCGCCAGCCTGGTCGCCGGCGTCACGCGCATGAAGGACGGCCAAATGACCAGTTTCGGCAAGCGCACCGGCATGGTGTCGGACCAGGTGCACGCCGTTTACGAAGATTCCGCCGGCGGAATCTGGCTGGGCACCTATGAAGGCGGTTTCTACCGGATGGGGGCCGCCGGACCGGAGGCTTACGAGCTGCCGGAGGGCGCGGCCGGGAACGGTGTCCAGAGCATCCTGGAAGACGGCGACGGCAACCTGTGGCTGGGCACCTACAACAACGGCCTGATCCGCGTTCACGACGGTCGGGTCGCGACCTTCGACCAGGGGCCGCTGGCCGACGCCTTCGTCTTCGACATGGTCGAGGACCGCGAGGGCAGCCTTTGGGTGGCGACCCGCGAGGGCCTGCACCGCCTCGGCGACGGCA
Source organism: Gammaproteobacteria bacterium (assembly GCA_009908385.1). Taxonomy (GTDB): domain Bacteria; phylum Pseudomonadota; class Gammaproteobacteria; order Xanthomonadales; family Wenzhouxiangellaceae; genus Wenzhouxiangella. The sequence goes on along the minus strand of JAAAPE010000017.1, from coordinate 975 downwards.
AGTTCCTGCCTTTCGGCCAGCCCGAGGGCCTGGCCGACGCAACCTTCGTCGTCGCCGCCGATCCCCTGGACGACGCGATCTGGGCCGGCACGGAGGGCGGGGGACTGTTCCGGCTGGACGACGAGGGCGCGACGCGCTTCACCGTCGAGGACGGGCTGGCGAGCGACAACATCTCCGCGCTCGCCCCGGACGGAGCCGGCGGCGTCTGGATCGGCAGCTTCGGCGGCGGGCTCAATCACCTGGGCGAGGACGGGATCCGGACCTGGACCCGCGAAGACGGCCTCCCGAGCAACCACATCTTCGCCCTGTTGCTCGACGATGACGGCGCGCTCTGGGTGGCGGCCGACGGCGGCATCAGCCGCTTCCGCAACGGCGAATTCCGTACCTGGGCGCGAGCCGACGGCCTGCCCGACGCGCTCGTTCGCCAGATGCACCTCGACGAGCGGGGGCGGCTTTGGCTGGGCACGAACGGCGGCGGCCTGAGCCGCTTCGACGGCGATACCTTCGAGAACTTTCCCGCCGAATCGGGCGGACCGGGCAACATCATCTACGCCTTTTACGAAGATGCCGCCGGTCACCTCTGGATCGGATCGCGCGACAGCGGGCTGAGCCTCTTCCGCGACGACGGTTTCCACCATTTCACGGTCGATGACGGCCTGCCGCAGGCCTCGGTCTACGGAATCGCCGCCGACCAGCGGGGACAGCTATGGCTCAGCGGCGCCGGGGGCCTGGTGCGGGTCGAGCGCGACGATCTCCTGGCCCTGGCCGACGGCGAGCGCGCCCGCATCGACGCGCGGTTGTTCAACGAGTCCGACGGGCTTCGCAACAGCCAGTTCGCCGGCGGCTTCCAACCCTCCGTGGCGACCGGCCCGGAAGGCCGGATCTGGTTCCCCAGCCTGGCCGGCCTGGTGCGCGTGGCGCCCGGGCGCCTGGCCATCAACCGCGTCGAGCCGCCCGTGGTCGTCGAGGCGGTCG
>JAAAPE010000031.1 GCA_009908385.1 Gammaproteobacteria bacterium | reverse complement strand
GTGCGCCTCGTCGAAGAAGGCGTGTACGTGCCGGGCAACGACCGGGCCAACGTCGCGAACGGACTCGAGACCCTCGACGGATGCCTCGGCAAGGTTGTCGAGCGTGCCGAAGTGCCGGGCGAGCGCCCGGGCGGTGACCTCCCCGACCTCGCGGATTCCGAGTGCGAAAAGGAGCCGGCCCAGCGCCACCTTCTTGCTGTCTTCCAGGGCCTTAAGGAGGTTGTCCGCCGACTTTTCGCCCATGCGGTCCAGGCCTGCGAACGTCTCGCGATCCAGCTTGTAGAGGTCGGCGGGGCTGTGCACGAGATCCCGCTCCACCAGCTGGGCGATGACCTTCTCGCCCAGGCCGTCGATATCCATCGCCGCGCGACTGGCGAAATGCTCGAGCGCGCGCTTTCTCTGGGCCGGGCAGACCAGGCCGCCGGTACAGCGGGCCACGGCTTCGCCTTCGACCTGTTCGACGGCCGAATCGCACTCCGGACAGCGCTCGGGCATCTGCCATTCCTCGAGCTCATCCTCGCGCCGCTCCGGGATCGAGCGCACGATCTCGGGAATCACGTCGCCGGCACGACGCACGACGACGTAGTCGCCCGGGCGGACGTCCTTGCGGCGGATCTCGTCGATGTTGTGCAGGGTGGCATTGGTCACCGTCACGCCGCCGACGAACACGGGTTCGAGCCGCGCCACCGGCGTCAGCGCGCCGGTGCGGCCCACCTGCACTTCGATCGAAAGCAGGCGCGTGACTTCTTCCTGCGCGGGGAACTTGTGGGCGATCGCCCAGCGCGGCGCGCGCGACACGAAGCCCAGCTCCTGCTGCTGGTCGAGGTCGTCGACCTTGTAGACCACCCCGTCGATATCGTAGTCGAGCCGGTCGCGCCGCTCGCCCGCCTGCTCGTAGTAGTCGAGCAGGCCCTTCAGGCCCTTGACGGTTCGCGCCTCGGGACTGACCGGCAGCCCCATGTCTCTCAATCTCTCGAGAATTTCAGAATGGCGCCCGGGCAGGCCGTCGGTGGTCGCGGCCTGGTAGCAGAAGAAATGCAGGGGGCGGCGGGCCGTCACGGAAGAATCGAGCTGGCGCAGGCTGCCCGAGGCGGCATTGCGGGGATTGACGAAGGTCTTCTCGCCGGCGTCGGCGAGGCCCTCGTTGAGTTCGGAAAAGCCCGAGCGCGTCATGAAGATCTCGCCGCGCACTTCGAGCGCCCCGGGCACGTCGCCGCCGCGAAGCCTGAGCGGCACCGCCCGGATGGTGCGCACGTTGTCGGTGACGTCTTCACCGCTCCTGCCGTCGCCGCGGGTGGCCGCGAGCTTCAGCCGGCCCTTTTCGTAACGAAGCGCGATGGCCACGCCGTCGAGCTTGGGCTCCGCGCTGTAAACGACCTGTTCGATGTCGAGCAGCTCGCGCACGCGACGGTCGAACTCGGTCACTTCGTCCGCGCTGAAGGCATTGCCCAGGGAAAGCATCGGGATTCGGTGGTCGACGGTCTCGAAACCCGCCGCCGGCCTGGTACCCACCCGCTGCGTGGGCGAGTCCTCCGTCACCAGGTCGGGATGCTCGGACTCGAGCTGCTCGAGTTCTCTCAGCAGGCGGTCGTACTCGGCGTCCGAGACGATCGGATCTTCGAGCACGTAGTAGCGGTAGTTGTGTTCATGGATCTTCTCGCGCAGCGCCTCGATGCGCCCGGCCGCGTCCTTCCGGCTGTCATTCATGGACTCGAAGCCCCCTCCTGCTTACGGATCGGGGGTTCCCGCCAGCTTGCCCGACTGCCGGTCGTATTCGCGCATCTCTTCGCGAATCTGGGCTATGCGCTGACGCGTCAGCAGGCACTTGGCATCGTCGAGCACGTCGGCTTCGAGCAGCTTGCTGATGCGTTCGGCCGTAGCCAGCATGGCATCCCAGGCATCCAGGGCACTTACCGGCGCGGGCAAGGTCAGGAAAAGCGTTACGCCGGGCGTGTCGAACACGTTCCACTGAGACGCGTCGAAATGACCGGGCGCGGTCAGGTTGGCCATCGAGAAAACGGGCTTCTTGGCCCCTTCCTGACGGCGGTGGAAGATGTTCATCTCGCCGAAGTTGAGGCCGGCCTTGATGGCCGCATCGAGCAGTTCCGACCCACTGATCCGCTTGTCGCCACGCCGGCAGATGTAGAGGTAGACGATCTTGTCGGGCTGCTCGTGGACGACCCCGGAGCGCTCGCCCGCCAGGTGACCATCGGCCGTTCCCCCGGCGTCGTCTCCCGAAGCGGCGGGCCAGAGGCTCGCGTTCTCCCCGTCGATCGCGTCGCCGTCGTCGTCCGAGTTGCCGTCGGCACCGCCATCGATGTCGCCCAGCGTGGGCTCGCGACGAGCGCCGCGCCAGCGGGCGTGATTGCGCTTGGTCTCGCCTTCAGGCTTGTGCAGCAGCACGATCAGGGCCAGCACGACCAGACCGATCAGGATCAGGATCAGACGCAAGTTGTCCACGTTGATAAGGCCTTGCCCTTTGCGATGCCCAGAGTGTAACCGAAGCGAATGCGCCAACCCGCGGTGGTCAAGCCTCCGCGAGTGCGACGGCGCGGTCGAGATCGACGGAAACCAGCCGCGACACGCCCGGCTCGCGCATGGTCACGCCCAGCATCTGGTGGGCGACTTCCATGGTGACCTTGTTGTGGGTCACGACGAGGAACTGGACCTGCTCGGACATCTCGCGAACCATGTCCGAGAAGCGGCCCACGTTGGCGTCGTCGAGCGGCGCATCGACCTCGTCGAGCAGGCAGAACGGTGCCGGGTTGAGATTGAATATGGAGAACACGAAGGCCACGGCCGTGAGCGCCTTCTCCCCGCCCGACAGCAGGTGAATGCGCGCAATGCGCTTTCCGGGCGGGCGCGCCAGGATGGCCACGCCGGCCGAAAGCCAGTCCTCGCCCACCATCTCCAGGTGACCGTGCCCGCCGCCGAACAGGCGGGGGAACAGGGTTTCCATGTTCTTGTTGACCTGCTCGAAGGTCTCGCGGAAGCGGGTGCGTGTATCGCGGTCGATGCGGCTGATCGCCTTCTCGAGCGTTTCCAGGGCCTCGACCAGGTCATCGTGCTGGCGGTCCAGATAATCCTTGCGCTCCGACTCGGTCTCGTACTCGTCGATGGCGGCGAGGTTGACCGGTTCGAGGCGGCGAATCTTCTGCTCGAGCGTCTCGAGCTCGCGCTGGTACTTCTCGGCCTCGACCCCTTCGGGCAGTTCGCCGAGCAGTTCGTCGAGATCGGCGTCGAGTTCGGCAATCCGGCCGGCGATGGTCTCGGCTTTCAGCTGGGTCTCCTTCAGCGCCAGCTGGCGACTGGACTGGTCGGCGCGGATCTGCTCGGCGTCGCCGGACGCCTTCTGGCGGATCTCGTCCTGCTCGCGCCACTTGGCCTCGAGCGATTCGAGGCTCGCGCGCGCTTCGCGCAGACGCTCCTCGACACGCAGACGTCCGTCGAGCAACTCGTCGCGCTTCTTCTGCTGCTCGGCGACCGGCTCGTCACCCTGGGCCAGCGCCTGGCTGAGTTCGAGATAGCGCGACTGCAGCTGGCCGACCTGGTTGTCCATCCGTTCGATCGACTGGCGCAGTGACTCCAGCCCTGCCCGGCTGGATTCCACCTTGAGCGACAGTTCCTCGCGCTTGCTGCGCGACTCGGCCAATCGCTGCCTGGCCTGGCGGCGCGCCTCATCCAGGTCACGACGCTCGCGCTGCAGCGGTTCGCGGCCGGCCTCGGCGGCTTCCATCCGCTTGAGCGCGGACTCCATGTCGCCCCGGGCCACGCTCACCGCGTCGGAATCCTCGGCCTGTCGCGCTTTGAGGGTCTCCACCTCTTCGAGCGCGGCCTTGCGCTGGCGCTCGAGATTCTCCAGCCGGGATTCCAGGCTGCTGAGCTGGCCCTGCAGGCGCGCATGTTCGCGCTGCCCGGATTCGAGCTCGGAGCCGTCCCTGGAAAGCTCGGCCTCGAGGCGCTCGCGCTCGTCGCGCGCCTCGGCCAGCCTGGATTCGATCTCGGTGATGTGCGCTTCGTCGGCCTCGATCCGCTCGCCGAGCTCCCTGATTTCCTGCTCGCGCTGAAGCAGGCCCGCCTCGTCGGCGGCGCCGGCCGGCTGGCGAAGCCAGCCCGCACCCAGCCAGACGCCCTCGGGCGTGATCACCGACTCGTGGTCGTCGAGCTCGGCCAGCTTGTCGCGGGCGGCTTCGAGATCGGGCATGCAGTGCACTCGCGACAGCACCGCGCCCAATGCGCCGGCACCGCGGACCTTCTCGGACAGGGTGCCGGCCCTGGCGTCGATCTCCGCGCCGTCGGCGAGGCGCAGACCGGCCTCCGGCAGGTCGTCGCCCAGGTGGGAGTCGATCCCGTCGACGCGAACGGCCTGCAGCCAGTCCTCGAGCACCGTTTCCACGGCCCGGCTCCAGGCCCGCTCGGACACGTCGAGCCGGTGCAGCACGCGGGCCTCGGCATCGAGTCCCTGCCTGTCCAGCCAGCTTGCGATGTCCCCGTCGTCATCCTCCCCGCGATTGAGCAGGCGCAGGGAGTCGACGCGCGCCTGGCGCTCGTGACGTTTCGCCCGCGCCGTTTCCAGCTCGTTGCGCAGCTGCTCGATGCCCTTGCGCAGTTCACCCACGCGACCACGCTTGCTTTCGAGCGCCTCGCGCATCTGGTCGAGACTCGATTCGCTGGAGACGATGCGCTCGGCCAGGGTTTCCTTCTCGCCCGCCAGCCGGTCGAGCGCGGAATCACCGCTTTGCTCATCGAGGGCCTTGAGCCGATCGGCGGCGCGATTCATCCGGTCGTCGAGATGCTCGATGCGCTGGCGCAGCAGTTCGGCCTCGCTGGCGGCGGTGCCGGCGCCCTCCTGGTGGGCCTGCCAGCGCTCCTGCCAGGATTCCAGCGCCTCGTCGATCCGCTCGACCTCGGACTGGGACGACTTCTCGGCCTCGCGGGCGGCCTCGAGTTCGGGGTTGAGCCGGGCGAGCAGTTCCGACGTTTCCTTGACCTGGGCCTTGTCGAGAACGAGGTGCTGCTTGAGTTCGTTGAGCTGGGACTCGGTTTCGCTGTACTCGGACTGCTGGCGCTTGCGGATTTCGCGCTGGTGCTCGATGGCCTGTTCGATGCGGGCGATCTCGGCGGCTACCTCGTAGAGCTCGCCCTGCACCTTCGAGACCGCGTCGCGCGCCTCGTGCTGGCTCTGGCGAAGCGCTTCGAGTTCCTTTTCGGCCGAGCGCTGGGTCGACAGCGCCGACTGCAGCTGGTTCTCCACTTCCCGCAGGGCCTTCTCCTCGCCCTCGGAGCGCGCCTTCATCTCGCGCCACCGCAGGGCCATCAGGCGCGCCTCGTCGGCGCGGTAGCGCGCCTTGAGTTTCTTGTAGCGCTCGGCGGCGTTGGCCTGGCGCTTGAGCTTGTCGAGATGCTTGCTGACTTCCTCGCGAAGGTCGCTAAGGCGCTCGAGATTCTCGCGCGTGTGACGGATGCGATTCTCGGTTTCGCGGCGCCGTTCCTTGTACCTCGAGATGCCGGCGGCCTCCTCCAGGAAGGCGCGCAGATCCTCCGGCCGGGCCTCGACTATCTGCGAGATCATGCCCTGCTCGATGATCGCATAGCTGCGGGGTCCCAGGCCCGTTCCGAGGAACAGGTTGACGATGTCCTTCTTGCGGCACTTGGTGCCGTTGAGCCAGTAGATGGACTGTCCGTCGCGCGTGACCTGGCGCTTGACCGAAATCTCGTTGTAGTCGGCGTATTCCCCGCCGGCGCGGCCGTCGCTGTTGTCGAAAATGAGTTCGACCGTGGCCGTCGCCACCGGCTTGCGCGAGCTCGATCCCGAGAAGATCACGTCGCTCATCGACTCGCCGCGCAGCTGGCGGGCCGAGGTTTCACCCATCACCCAGCGCACGGCGTCGATGATGTTGGACTTGCCGCACCCGTTCGGCCCGACAATGCCCATCAGGTTGGAGGGAAACTTGATCGTGGTCGGCTCCACAAAGGACTTGAAGCCGGACAGTTTCATTGCGGTCAGTCGCATCGAGACAGAGTATTGTTCGTAGTTGTTGTAATGTACGCGCTTTCGACGCCAGGAGGCCGACCGAAATGGCCATTGAAGCCCGCCGGAATCTGGAAACGTTCCCCAACCCGCAGCCGGAGCGGGATTATACCATTCGGATCCGGATTCCCGAATTTACCTGCCTGTGTCCGAAGACGGGCCAACCGGATTTCGCCGAGCTGCTGATTGAGTACGTACCCGAGGCCGACTGCGTCGAGCTCAAGGCACTCAAGGGCTACGTCTGGAGCTTTCGGGACGAGGGCGCGTTCCACGAAGCGGTTACCAATCGCATTCTCGCCGACCTGGTCGATGCCGTCCAGCCGCGCTTCATGCGGCTGACGGCCGATTTCAACGTGCGCGGCGGCATCTACACGGCGGTCGTGGTGGAGCATCGCGCCAAGGGCTGGGCCGCACCGGAGCGGGTCGCCCTGCCCTGACGCGCGATCGGCTCACTCCTGCGTGCCGGCCTCCGGATCGGCTCTGTCGAGCGGCAGCATGGGCGTGATCTCGGCCTGATCGTAGAGTCCCTGGATCAGGGCTTCCCGGCGCTGCTGGAGCAATGAACGCGCGATCCCTTCGCGCACCTCATCGATCGCGGGCGCCGCGAGCGGTCGCGTTTCGGCGACCTGGACGACGTGCCAGCCCCGTGCTGTCTCGAGCGGAACCGGCACCACGTCGCCCGCCCCGACATCGGGGAGCGCCGCGGCGAAGGACTCGGGCACCTGGCTGCGATCGATCCAGCCTGGTGCGTCGACCTGCCGTCCGTCGGCGCGGGCCTGCTCCTTCAATACCTGGAAATCCGCCTGCTCGTCCTCGACGCGCTCGATCGCGCGCATGGCAGCGGCCTGGTCGCCGTAGGCGATGAACTCGATTCGGTATTGCGTGTCGCCCGACCGGTCGAGTTGCTCCCGGTAGACCGCTTCGATCGCCTCGTCGGTCACCGGCTCGGCCCGCTGCGCGCGGTTGATGTAGTGGCGATAGAGTGTTTGGAGCTCGCCGAGGCGCAACTCGGCCTGCACCTCGGGATCGTCGGCCAGCCCCTCGCTGCGTGCGGCGTTCGCCACCGCCTGCATTCGAATCAGCTCGTCGAGAAGCTGGCGCATCCGCTCGTGATCCTCCTCGCCGACACCCTGGACCGACATCACCCGCTCGAGCATGGGCAAGGTCACGGGCGCCCCGTCGACTTCGACGAGCACGACCGCTTCATCCGGGGAATCGCTCGTCCCGCCATCCTGCCCGGAGCAGGCCGCGAGCAAAAGAAAAGATACTAACAGCAGTAGTTTATGTTTCATTTCGAGAAAGTGCCTCTATATTGAGCGCATGAATGTCGCTGGTCATCAGTTCGCCCAGGGCCGCGTAGACGCGACGGTGCCGGGCGAGCCTGGGCAGGCCCGCGAACAGGTCGCTGACGATGCGCACGCGAAAATGGCCCCGGCCGTCCTGCGCCCCGGGATGGCCGCGATGCAGGTGCGACTCGTCGACGATGTCGAGTTCCTCGGGGTCGAGCGCCGCTTGCAGCCGGCGGCGTATTTCGGCGACCCGCGCCTCGGTCACGGCAGGACCTGCCGGAAAGGATGCACCTCGACGCCAGTCCAGGCGCCGCACTGCAGGTAGGGATCGGACTCGGCCCAGTCCCGGGCAGCCGCCTGATCCTCGAATTCGGCCACGACGAGTGAACCGGCATAGCCGGCGGGGCCGGGATCGTCGGCATCCACGGCGGGCAAGGGGCCCGCGAGTACCAGGCGCCCTTCGTCGAGCAGCACCCGGATCCGGGCCAGGTGCGCTTCGCGCGCGCTCGCGCGGCGGTTGAGACTGTCGTCGGCATCGCGGCCGAGAATCATGTAGAGCATGCCGTTGGCTGATGAATGAACAGGGCCGCATTGTATCGGGGAACGAGCCGCGGTTTCGACAAGCGGCCGGCCGAGTCCCGATCGCGCGCCCCGCCCGGCGCCCTAAACCGCTACACTTGCAATCCATGACCGAAGCCCCCGAAAGTCGCGCTCGTCAGGAGGAGATGCCCTTCGCCATCGTTCAGGGCTCGCCGCTGCTCAAGCTTCCCGACGACCTCTACATTCCGCCCGACGCGCTGGAAGTCTTTCTCGAGGCTTTCGAGGGGCCGCTCGATCTCCTGCTGTACCTGATTCGCCGGCAGAACCTCGATATCCTCGATATCCCCATCGCCGAAATCACCCGCCAGTACACCGGCTACATCGAAATGATGACCGAAATGCGGCTGGAACTCGCCGCCGAGTACCTGGTGATGGCCGCCATCCTGGCCGAGATCAAGTCGCGCATGCTGCTTCCGCGCCCGCAGGCCGAGGAGGACGAGGAAGCGGATCCGCGGGCCGAGCTGATCCGGCGGCTCCAGGAATACGAACGATTCAAGCAGGCCGCCGAAGATCTCGATGAACTGCCCCGGATGGAACGCGACGTCGCCGTGGCAGCCGCCGAGGTGGAAGACCACGGCCAGGTCAAGCTGCCGCCGGAAGTCGATCTGCGCGAGGTGCTGCTGGCACTCAAGGACGTCATGGCGCGCGCGGAGATGTTCGCCCACCACCACGTCCAGGCCGAGCCGCTTTCGGTGCGCGAGCGCATGTCGCGAATCATCGACCTGGTCTCGAACAACCAGTACGTCGAATTCGACGCCTGCTTCGATCTGGAAGAGGGACGCATGGGCGCCGTCGTGACCTTTCTGGCCATGCTCGAGCTGCTCCGGGAACACCTCATCGATCTGGTCCAGCAGGAGCTGTTCGGCAATATCTACGTGCGCACCCCTTCCCAAGCCTGAATTCGAAGACCGATGGATATCGATTCCCTCAAACGCATTGTCGAAGGCGCCTTGCTGGCGGCCGGCCACCCCTTGAGCCTCAACCAGCTCAACAGCCTGTTTCCGGACGGCGAGCAGCCGGGCCACGGTCCGCTGCGCGAGGCGCTGGCCGCCCTCGACGCCGAACTGGAAGGACGTGCCGTGGAGCTGCGCGAGGTGGGCAGCGGCTACCGCCTCCAGATCCGCACACAGCTGATGCCCTTGATCTCGCAGCTCTGGGCCGAGAAGCCGCCTCGCTACTCCCGCGCCCTGCTCGAGACCCTGGCGATCATCGCCTACCGGCAGCCCATCACCCGCGGCGAAATCGAGCAGATCCGCGGCGTGTCGGTCAGCTCGAACATCCTGCGCACCCTGCAGGAGCGCGACTGGATCCGCGTCATCGGTCATCGCGACGTGCCGGGCCGGCCCGAACTGATCGGCACGACCAAGGCTTTCCTCGATTACTTCAGCCTGAAGTCCCTCGACGAACTGCCGACCCTGGCGGAAATCAAGGACATCGACAACCTCGAGCCGGAACTCGAACTGCGGAGCCCGGAATCCGAAGCCGAATCGTCCAACGAACGGAAGGACGCCCATGAGCAAGTCGACCCGGAACAAGCCGAAGACGGACAAGCCCAGGCGCAACGCACCGAAGCCGAAACGGGCGGCGAAGAAGAGCGCGCGGCCGGGGAAACGGAAACCGACCCGCCGCCGCGACCAGCCCGAGGCGACGAAAGCGCCGGGCCGTCGTCCGGCGAAGGCGCATCCGAAGAACCGTCCGGCCAGGAGCCGGAAAGGCCCGAACCGGAAGAAGCGGACGCGCACGGCGACGACGACCCCGCAGAGCGCTGAAGGGAAGGTCGAGGAACGCCTGCAGAAGGTCCTGGCCCAGGCCGGCCTCGGGTCACGGCGCAAGCTCGAGGCGCGCATCGAGGCCGGTGATATCCGGATCGACGGGCGGGTCGCCGAACTCGGCGCCACCGTGTCCGAGGGCAGCCGCGTTGAAATGGACGGCCGACGCTGGCGAATCGCCTCTCAGGCGGCCGAACACCGCACCCTGATCTACCACAAGCCCGAAGGCGAGGTGACCACGCGCAGCGACCCGGAAGGCCGGCGCACGGTCTTCGAGCGCCTGCCGAGGCTCAGGCACGGGCGCTGGATTGCCGTCGGGCGACTCGACATCAACACCGCCGGCCTGCTGGTCCTGACCACCGACGGCGAACTGGCCAACCGCATGATGCACCCGTCGGGCCAGGTCGACCGGGAATACCTGTGCCGGATTCGCGGCGCCGTCGACGAGGCACAGGTCAGGCAACTCCTGGAGGGCGTCAGGCTCGACGACGGACCCGCGCGCTTCACCGACGTCGTGGCCGGTGAAGTCACCGGCGGTCACAGCTGGTACACGGTCGCCCTCATGGAAGGCCGCTACCGCGAGGTGCGCCGGCTGTGGGAAGCCGTCGGCGCCCAGGTCGCGCGGCTCAAACGCGTCCGCTTCGGCCCGGTGTTCCTGCCCGCGCGCGTAAAGAGCGGCCAGTACGAAGAGCTCACGCCCGCCGACCACCGCATCCTGCGCGAGGACGTCGGACTGGCGTCGAGCAGCGTGGAGCTGGTGGCCGAAGAGATCACGAACAGCTCCGAATGAAGAAAGGGCGCCCCGCGGCGCCCTTCTCTCCGATTGCAGGCACCGGATCGCGTCAGTCGGCGGTGACCGGCATCAGCGTCAGCTCGACGCGGCGGTTGGCCTGGCGGCCCGACTCCGACTCGTTGCTTGCGACCGGGTGATCGGGGCCATAACCGTAGGTCGCCAGGCGAACCGGATCGACGTCCTGTGCAACCAGGTAATCACCGACGGCCTCGGCGCGACGCCTCGACAGGGCCATGTTGTAGTCGCGCGATCCGGTCGAGTCGGTATGGCCGTCGATGACCAGCACGGTCTTCCGGTACTTCTCGAGCACGAGCGCGACGGAATTGAGTACCTCGAAGAACTCCGGCCGCAGGCTGGCGCTGTCGAGGTCGAAGGTCACGCTGCCGGGCATGTTCAGGATGATCTCGTCGTCGCGGCGCGTCACGCTCACGCCGGTTCCCTCGAGCTGTCGCCGCAGCTCGGCCTCCTGACGGTCCATGTAGCTGCCGATGGCCGCACCGCTGAGCGCGCCGATGCCGGCCCCGATGGCCGCGCGTTCGAGCCGGTCGCCCCCGGTGATCGCACCGATGACGGCACCGACCCCTGCCCCGATGGCAGCGCCCTGTGCGGTGCGCGATGCGCGCTCCTCGCGAGTGTACGGATCCGAGGTCGTCGCGCAGGCACTCGCCAGCAGCACGATCGAGACGGCCAGGCAAGTGGAAACGGTTTTTCTCGGACTCATGAATCGCTCCTTGGTGAATGTGACGGAATGTCGATCAGGCGTGCGCCATCAATAACGCGTCGCCGTTCAACGGCGGCTGAACGACGGGCGCGCTGGACTCAGTCGTCGTCGAGCCAGCGATAGAGCGTTCGCCGCCCCACGCCGAGCAACGCCGCCGCGCGCCGCTTGTTGCCGTCGACGCGCTCGAGTACGTGGCGAACGTAGCGGCGCCGGAGTTCTTCCATCGTCGGAAGCATTTCGCCCCCGGCCAGCATGTCGTCGAGCGCGCCGGCGTTGCCGGACGGCGCGGACTGGCGCCCCGCTTCCCTGCGAACCCGCTCGGGCAGATGGGCCGCGTCGATTTCCTCGCCTTCGCAGAAGGTCACCGCGCGTTCCATCGCGTTGCTGAGCTCGCGCACGTTGCCCGGCCAGGCGTAGTCCCGGATCAGGACCAGCGCCCCGTGGCTGAGCGAGCGGGCCGGACGCTGGCGCACGGCGGCAAAGCGGCCGACGAACTGCATCGCCAGCATTTCCAGGTCCTCGCCGCGCTCTCGCAACGGGGGCACCTCCAGGTGGAATGCCTCCAGGCGGTAGTAGAGATCTTCCCGGAAGCTGCCGTTTTGCACCTGCTCGTGCAGGTCGCGGTTGCTCGCGGCGATCAGGCGCACGTCCACCTGGTGTTCCCGGTCGGCCCCCACCGGACGTATCCGGCCGTCCTGCAGCGCGCGCAGCATCTTGGCCTGTAGCGAGACCGGCATCTCGCCGATCTCGTCGAGGAACAGGGTGCCGCCGTCAGCCTCCCGGAACAGGCCCTTGCGCGACCGGTCGGCGCCGGAAAACGCGCCTTCGGCGTGGCCGAAGAACTCCGATTCCATCAGTTCCGCGGGCACACCGGCGCAGTTGACCGCCAGGAAAGGCCGGTCGGCCCGAGTGCTTTCGGCGTGAATGGCGCGCGCGACGAGATCCTTGCCGGTGCCCGATTCGCCGCTCACGAGCACCGGCCCGTCGGCTCGCGCGATCTGCCGCACCCGGTCGAAGAGCACGCGCATGACGCGGCTCGATCCCTGCATGCCGTGGAACGACGGCGCATCGAGTAGATCGCGGAAGCGTCGGACCTCTTCGTGCAGGCGCCGGTTGTCGACCAGTCGCTGGCAGCTCAGTACGAAGTGATCCATGTCGAGCGGCTTGGTCAGGAAGTTCCCGGCGCCCGCCTTGAGTGCCGCGACGGCACGCTCGACGGTTCCGTAGGCACTGATCATGAGTATCGCGGGGGGGGCGTGGCGGTCGCGCAGGCGCTCGAGCATCGCCAGGCCGTCCATCCCCGGCAGCTGCAGGTCGCTGACGACGAGGTCGGGCTCGAACTCGTCGACGATCTCCAGGGCCGTTTCCGCGTCGGCATGCGCGTCAACGGTCCAGCCCTCCGCCTCGAGTTCCTCGACGAGCAGCTCGACCAGGGTCCGGTCGTCTTCGACCAGGAGCACGCGGGCCTTGCGGCTCATGGCGCCCCCGCCGGAAACACCAGGGCAATGCGGCTGCCGCCGAGCTCATCGCTGTCGTCGATCCGGATCGACGCGCCGTGCTCTTCGGCAACGCCTTGCACGATCGCCAGGCCGAGCCCCGTCCCGCTCTGTCCCTTTCCGGCGGTGTGGAAAGGCTCGAAGATCCGCTCGCGTTCCTCGGCCGGTACGCCCGGACCGTCGTCCTCGATCACGGCCGCGACCGTGCCGTCCCCGGCGACGTCGAGCCGCACGAGCACCCGTGAACGCGCCGCCTGGATCGCGTTGCGCGCGAGATTGAGCAGGGCGTGCTCGATCCGGGCCGCCCAGCCCCGCACGCTCGTTCGCCCGGACCGGCGATAGTCCAGCTCGACGCCCCGGCTTTCGCATTCCGGCCGCAGCCCCGCCAGCACCCTCTGCAGCAAGCGGTCGAGGTCGACCGGTTCGGGATCGCTGCGATCGCTGCGGGCGAACTCCATGAGTTGATTGATCAGCTCGCGCGTTCGGGCTACCTGCCGGCGCACGCGCTCGAGCCGCCTCTGGCCGTCGTCGGAGACGCCCTCCTCCCGCTGCAGGCGGCGCGTATCCCCATCGATGACGGTCAGGGGCGCTCCCAGTTCGTGCGCCACGCCGGAAGAGAACTGTCCCAGCCGTGCCAGGTTGTCCTGCGCGATCATGCGCCGCTCCATGTCGCGACGCTGCCGGCGCTGCTCGGCGAGCTGGCTCGACATCCGGTCGAGACCGTCGAGCATGCGATTGAAGGCTGCCGCCATGCCGGCGAACTCGGCCGGCCCCTCGAGGCTGGCGCGGTGGGACCGGTCGCCGGACTCGATCCGCGCCATGGAGCCCTCCAGGCGCTCGACGTGCCGCCCGACGGCCAGGCGATAGCCGACGGCGACGATCGACAGCATCAGGACCATGATGCCGATCCAGGCCAGCCAGCTAAGGTTCCGGATACGGGCCAGGCGCTGGCTGATCTCGCTTTCGAGCCGGACCACCTGCAGCAGGCCCTCGATGCGGCCGGTCTCCCCGGTGAGCGGGACGAAATACGAAAACACGTCTTCCCCGCCGAGCTGCGCATAGCGGCCGAGCTCCTCGCCGATCTGGACGAGCTCCACGGCCTCGATCTGGTCGCGCGGCCCGGGGCGTGCTTCGCCGGCCACCGCGATGCGGCGGCCGCCGGCGCCGTAGACATAGGCCCCGTAGACCCGGCCGATTTCGAACACCGCGTCGAGCGAGCGCTCGATGGCGTCGAGGTCGCCGCGCTCCAACGCACGTTCCACCGGCACGCGCATGGCGCGCGCGACGAGTTCGATCTCCTTTTCGAGGCGCTCCTCGACCGTGCCCTCGATCGCTTCGTAGGTCAGCCAGACCACCAGCGTTCCGAGCACGGTCAGCGGCAGCACGACCATCAGAACCACCTGCAGGCGCAGGCTTCGAACGGGACTCAAGGAAGACACATGTGGCATTGTGACACATAAGTGGGCCCGCTGCAGCGGCCCGGTCGGTCGCAAACCCTTGTTTTTACGCAAAGGCCAAGCGTGGCATGACCCTTGCATCGACCTCCCTGCCAACATCAACTCATCCCCAACCCGCACAAGGAGTGGATCATGAAACTTGGCAACATCACGAAGATTTTCGCCGCTGCCCTCGCCCTGACCTTCGGCCTCGCCGCCGTCGCCCAGGAAGCGCAGCAGGAAGGTCAGGCCATGCAGCAACAGCAGCCCGAGACCATCGACGTGAGCGATCAGCAGCTCGAGCAGTTTGCCGACGCCCAGACCGCGATCATGGGCATCCAGCAGGACTTCTCCTCGCGCCTGCAGGAAGTCGAGGATCCGGAAAAGGCGCGCGATCTGCAGCGCCAGGCCAACGAGGAAATGACCTCGGCCGTCGAAGAAACCGGCCTGGACGTCGAATCGTTCAACCAGATCGCCATGGCGATCCAGAACGACCCGGAGCTGCAGCAGAAGCTGACCGAGATGATTCAGCAGTAAGCGTTCGCTTGCGCGAATCTGGCGGGCCGCGACGGTCCGCGTGCGAAAGGCCGGGGCGGCCACCGTCCCGGCCTTTCCATTTCATGTCCATGAACCCCGCCCCCGGGATCCCGAACGCTCAGGGATTGTAGATCGTGTGCCCCCGGGCGGCGTAACGCTCGAGCACACGGGCTGCTTCTTCACGCAGCACCCCGCACCGGACTTCGATGCCGCGCCGTTCCAGGACCTCGACCCAGTCTGAGGGCCGCGCGCCCTCGTCGAATCCGGAGGCCTCCGCATCCGCCTTGGTGGCCCCGCACAACAGCGAACGGACGCCCGACCAGGGGATCGCGCCGAAGCACATGGCACAGGGCTCGCACGAGCTAACCAGCTGCAACCGGCCGAGGCGCGTGTCCGCGAGACTCCAGGATCCCATCACGCGCTGCGCCACGCTCAGGGCGACGATTTCGGCGTGTGCGGCCGAACACAGTTGCGGTTCGACGCGGTTGACGCCCAGCGCGACCACTTCCCCGCTGTCCTCGGCCACAACCAGGGCCCCGAAGGGACCACCGGTCTTGCGCCGTACGTTCTGGTCGGCCAGGCTGACCGCCACGGCCATCCGCTCGCGCGCACTCGCCAGGTGGCGGGGCAGCTTGTCGGAAAATTCGCTCATCCAGTCCGGAAGATCCACGCGGAAACCGCTGTTGGCCCTCATGTCGTTTTCCTCTCGACGGCCGCGAACAGGGCGATCCCGGTCGCCACCGAAACGTTCAGGCTTTCCATGGCGCCCGGCATGGGGATTTCGACCAGCTCGTCGCAGTGTTCCCGCGTCAGGCGACGCATGCCGCCCTCCTCGCCGCCGAGCACGAGGGCGAGCGCCCCGTCCAGGCGGGTACGAAACAGGCTGCTGCCGCTACCGGCTGCCAGGCCCACGCGCCAGACGCCGTGATCGGCCAGCAGCCGCAGGCTGCGCGCGAGATTGGTCACGATGATCATTTCGACACGTTCCGCGGCCCCGGCCGCCGCCCGCCGCGCGGCGGGCGTGAGCCCGGCGGCCTTGTTGCGCGGCACGATCACTGCGGTGACGCCTGCGGCCGCGGCGGTGCGCAGGCAGGCCCCGAGGTTGCCGGGATCCTGCACGCCGTCGAGCACCAGGAACAACGCCCGCTCGTCGATGGCCTCGACGACCTCCTGCAGGCGCCGGTCGTCGCCGGGCTGGCGCGGGGTGAATTCGGCGATTACGCCCTGATGACGAACCTTGCCGGCCATGCGGTCGAGTGCGCGCTCGTCGGCGCGCTCAACGGCCGCACCGACCGAACGCAGGGCCGCTGCCAGCGCCTCGACGCGCCGGCCGCCAGGCTTCAGCCAGGCCCGCACGATGCGCTCGGGGGCGTGCCGGACCAGTCCCTCGACCGCGTTGATGCCCATCGCCAGCTCACGTTTCATGCCGCGTTACCGCTCAGTCCTCGCGACGATCGACCAGGCGGAAGTCGATCTTCCGCTCTTCGAGGTTTACCGCGATGACTTCGACGCGCACCCGGTCGGCCAGGCGGTAGCGCATGCCGCGACGCTTGCCCGTCAGGCTGGAGCTGACGGGATCGAAGTGATAGTAGTCGTTCGGCAACGCGGTGACGTGCACCAGGCCGCTGACCGCCATGCCGTCGATTTCCACGAACAGTCCAAAACTCGTGACCCCGGAAATGATGCCGTCGAAGATGTCGCCGACATGGCGCTGCATGAACTGGCACTTGAGCCTCTCCTCCACGTCCCGGGAGGCGTCCTCGGCACGGCGCTCGGTCCAGGAGCAATGCCGGCCCAGTTCTTCCATCCGCGTGTCGCCGTAGTGAAAATCACCGCGCTTGCGCTCGCGGCAGAGGTGCTTGATGGCACGGTGCAGGAGCAGGTCGGGATACCGACGGATCGGCGAAGTGAAGTGCGCGTAGTGCTCCAGCGCCAGCCCGAAATGCCCCTTGTTCTCGGGCTGGTAGACGGCCATGCTCAGGCTGCGAAGCAGCTGGGCGTTGACCAGCGACTCGTTGGGCTGCCCGGCGACCTTGCGTTGGATGGCGGCGAATTGCTGCGGGTCGGGCTGCTCCGACCAGCGCACCTGCAGCCCGTTGACGCGCAGGAATTCCTCGAGCGACTCCAGCTTGTCGGTCGGCGGCGGCTCGTGCACACGGTAGAGCATGGGGAGTTTTCCGCGACCGACGAACTTGGCTGCCTCGACGTTGGCCGAGACCATCAGTTCCTCGATCAGGCGGTGCGCGTCGTGGCGCCGCTGCAGCCGGATATTGGCCACCCGCCCGTCGGTATCGAACTCGAAGTAAGCCTGCTGAGAATCGAAATCCAGGGCGCCCCGGCGCTCACGCTTGCGGAAGAACAGGCGGTAGACCTCGTACAGCGCCTGCAGGTTGCCCAGCACGTGCCCGAAGCGTTCGACGAGTTCCGGGTCGCCCGCTTCCATGATCCGCCGCACCTGGTCGTAGGTCAGGCGCGCCTGCGAGCGCATCACCGCTTCGTGGAAGCGGCTGGAGGTGACCTTGCCCTTGGCGTCGACGCGCATCTCGCAGACCACGCACAGGCGATCGACTCGCGGATTGAGGGAGCACAGCCCGTTGGAAAGCGTTTCCGGCAGCATCGGGATGACGCGATCCGGGAAATACACCGAGGTACTCCGCTTCTCGGCCTCGTCGTCGAGCGACCGCCCGGGCTGCACGTACTCCGCCACGTCGGCGATGGCCACGAGCACCCGGAAGCCGTCGCCGCGGGGTTCGGCGAAAACCGCGTCGTCGAAGTCGCGCGCATCCGCGCCGTCGATCGTGACCAGGGGCAGGTCGCGCAGGTCGAGACGCTCGCTGGTCCGATCGGGATCGATCTCGTCGCCGAAGGACTCGGCCTCGCGAACCACCGCCTCGGGAAACTCCCAGGGCAGCTGGTGGCTGTAGACGGCGATATCGGTGGCGATGCCCGGCTCGTCGGCATGCCCGAGCACGGCGATGATTTCGCCCACGGCGCCGCGCTGCATGGTCGGGGGCTTGTCGATGCGCACGACCACCACCTGCCCCGGCGTCGCGTTGCCCACGCGCTCGGGCGGCACGAGGATGTCCTGGGTCAGGCGGGGATCGTCGGGGACGACCATCGCCACGCCCGACTCGATCAGCAGGCGGCCGGCCACCTGGGCA
This sequence comes from Gammaproteobacteria bacterium, assembly GCA_009908385.1. Lineage (GTDB taxonomy): Bacteria > Pseudomonadota > Gammaproteobacteria > Xanthomonadales > Wenzhouxiangellaceae > Wenzhouxiangella. The sequence goes on along the minus strand of JAAAPE010000031.1, from coordinate 6,565 downwards.
TGGACGCGCTCGAGCACCTCGACGATGGCGCCCTCCTTGCGACCGCGACGGTCGACCGCGGTCACCGCGGCCAGCACGCGGTCGCCGTTGAAGACCTGCCGCATCTGCTTGGGTGCGAGGTAGAGATCGTCGTCGTCTCCGTCGGTGACCACGAAGCCGTAGCCGTCGGGGTGAGCGCTGATGCGCCCGGAGACGAGATCCATCTGCGACGGCAAGCCGTATGCGGCTCGGCGGTTCTTGACCAGCTCGCCCGATGCAACCATCTCCATCAGGACCGGTCTGAGCAATTCGTCGGACTGCGGCTTGTCGAGTTTGAACAGGTGAGAAAGCTGTCGGCGAGTGACCGGCCGACCGGCGTCGTCCAGCGCGCGGCGAATCCGCTCGCGGGAGATATGCGAAGATTGTGAAGTCATGCCGGACATTGTACCTGCCGCCCGGGGCGACGGGCTCCGGAAAACAGCGGCAGAGAGTTGCTTGACCCGGACCGAGCCCCAGGCATAATTGGCCGCGCAACCAGCCCAGAATCATCCATGCCCAGCACACGCCAGTCGAATTCCGTCCAAACCGGCCCGAAACGTCCGGCCACGATCGCGCCGCTCGCGGTCGCCATCGCGCTGAGCCTGCTTTCCGGCTGCGCCGCGCTGGAAACCGAGCCCGCGACCCCTCCCGAAGCGACCAAACGCAACCCGGTCGACCTCCCCGACCCCTTTTCAGTCGTCGAGGAAGCGACGCGTCACCTCGGCGACGATCTCGAACCGGAAGCGCAGCCGCCCCGGCCGCCCCACCTCTGGGCGCGCGTCATCGAGCGTTTTCACTTCGCGGAATGCCCCGCCGACAGCCGGGCCGAACAATGGGCGCACTGGTACGGCGAACAATCCGAGTACATGCAGCGGGTGCTCTCGCGAGCCCGCCCCTGGCTCTACGACATCACCGGCGAGCTCGAAAGACGTGACCTCCCCGGCGAACTGGCGCTGCTGCCCATCGTCGAATCGGCCTACGACCCGTTCGCCTACTCCCACGGCCGGGCCGCGGGCACGTGGCAATTCGTCAGAGCCACGGCACGCGAACGCGGCATCGAGATCAACGATTTCTACGACGGGCGGCGCGACGTCTGGGCCGCCACGCGCGGCGCGCTGGACTACCTCGAGTACCTCAACGGACGATTCGGCGACTGGAATCTGGCGCTGGCCGCCTACAACGGCGGGCAGGGTCGCGTCCAGCGCGCCATCGAACGCAATCAGCGGGCGGGCCGGTCCACCGAGTGGCACGAGCTGCGACTGCCGCGCGAAACGCTCGGCTACGTGCCCAAGCTCAACGGCCTGGGCTGCCTGTTCCGGCAACCCGGGCGCTACGGATTCGAGATTCCGGTCTGGGACAACCGCCCCCAGGTCGCGCGAATCGAACTGGACGGTCCGGTCGATATCGTCGCGCTGTCGGCCGCCGCCGATATCGATATCGCCGAACTCGTGGCGGTCAATCCCGGCCTCAACGGGCATCTCACGCCGCCGGGCGGCCCCCATCACCTGTTCGTTCCGGCCGGCCGCGCCGATCGGGTGCGCGAGGTGCTCGACGATATCGGCGGTGAGGACATGATCGTCTGGCGGGAAATCCGCGTGCGCCCCGGCGACACGCTGTCGCACCTGGCCCGGCGCCACGACACGACGGTGCGCCAGCTGCGCGAGGCCAACCGGCTCTCCAGCGATTTCCTGCGCGCCGGACAGAAGCTGCGCCTGGCCGACAACGGCCGGACACCCGAAAGCTCCCCGCACTCGGAGCGCTATGCCCAGCTCGAACGGCTGCAAGCACGCCTGTTGCCCACGCGGCGTTTCCAGCACCAGGTGCGCCCGGGCGAAAGCCTCTGGGTGATCGCCCGGCGTTATGGCGTGAGCGTGCGGGATCTGCAGCAATGGAACGGGCTCGGCGGCGACAGCCTGATCCGCCCCGGCGACCGCATCCTGGTCAACATGTCGCAGCCCGGTGTGTCGGCGTCGCGCGAGTACACCGTGCGCCGCGGGGATTCCCTGTGGACCATCGCCCGGCGGCACGACGTCACGGTTCGCGATCTGATGCGCTGGAACGGGCTCGCCGATGGTGCCATCCTCCGACCCGGCCAGACCCTGACCATCCGGGGAGACGGCAATGCCTGATCGGATTCGCCGTTTCCTCCCGTTCGGCTGGCTCGCCGCGGTCTGCCTGGCCCTGTCTTCGTTTTGCGCCTTCGGCGAGGACGAACTGATCCGCTTCGAAGGACGGCAGGTCCAGGGCGGCATGATTATCGGGCACGCCCCGGCCGGCAGCTCGGTCGGCGTGGACGGCCAGCCCGTCCTGACCACCGAAGACGGTCGCTTCCTGGTGGCCTTTCCGCGCGAACAAACCGATGCCACGACCGTGACGCTCACCCTGCCCTCGGGCAGGCGGCTGGAGCGAAGCCTGGTGCCGGAAGGCCGCGAATTCGACATCCAGCGCATCGACGGCCTGCCGCAAGACCAGGTGACCCCGCCGGAGTCGGTGCTCGAGCGAATCCGCGACGATGCGCGGCAGGCGCGGCAGGCTAGAGAGCGCCGGGACGCGCGAGCCGACTGGGTCGGTGGCTTCGACTGGCCGCTGACCGGCCCGATCACCGGCGTTTACGGCAGCCAACGAATCCTCAACGGCCAAGCGAGGAACCCCCACTGGGGCATCGACATCGCGGCACCCACAGGCACGCCCGTGCGCTCGCCGGCCCCCGGTGTGGTAACGCTGGCCCATCCCGACATGTACTTCTCCGGCGGCACCCTGTTCATCGATCACGGCCACCGCCTGGTTTCCGCGTTCCTGCACCTGGATGCCATTCATGTCGAAGTCGGCGCAACCGTCGATCGCGGTGAGGTCGTGGGTACCGTGGGCGCGACCGGACGCGCCACCGGCCCCCACCTCGACTGGCGCATGAACCTGGGTGACACGCGGATCGACCCGGCGTTGCTGGTCGACTGGAGCGACAACCCCGATGCCGAACCGAGATAAGCCGTCCCTGGCGGCGCTGCTCGCCGTGGTGCTGTGTCTCGGCGCCTGCGCCACGACGAGCGAGAACACGCAGGAGGAGGAAGCCCTCGAGGCTGAACGCAGGCTCTCGTCCATCGCCAGCGCCCTGCCCGGTCGCTACGCCAGCGTCGTCGACAGCGATGTCGCCTCACGCGTCCTCGTCATCGAGCGGCGCAGCAGTGATCGCGCGGGCACCCTGGCGCTGGAACTGAGGCAGTCCGGCGGCGGCTCGGCGGTGCGTCGCTTCGGCCTGACGATACAACCCTCGAACGCGCCGCTGATGCTGGAAGGCGTCTTCGCTCCGCTCGACGAGAACGGGCGGGCCCGGGGGAGCTGCGCGATGACGTTTCACCTGCGAGAGGGCGGACTGGTCGGACGCACCGACGAACGCGACTGTCGTTTCGGCCAGGAAGGCCAGGCCACGGGCTTGCTCAAGGAAATCGCGTTCGACGGCCGTCAGCTGGTCATCGGCGACCGCCTGGTCCGTCTCGACGACGGGACCGTGATGAGCGAACAGGTATTGACCTTCCTTCCGACGCGGACCTACGAAGCCCGGCTGGGCCGGCGCGAAGGCGATTCCTGGCGGGTTTCGAGGGACGTGTCGCTGACCCCGGGCGCGCCGCCCGTGCAACCCCTGGACGAGGCCGATATGCAGCTCGGAGTGTCGATCGGCCTGGACTACTTCCGGCCCGGGAGCGACGCACCCGTCATGCTGCGCCTGTCGGTCAAGGACGCCGACACCGGCGAGGCGATCGCAGACGCCTGGGCAGGCGCCCGCGCCAATTCCTTCGGCATCACCCTGCCGTCGCTGCAGGTCGGCGTCGAGCGCCGCGCTCAGCCCTGAGGGTGTCCCGACCCCTGGCCGTCGATCGGCTGGTAGCCGCCGTCGACGCCCTTGGTGATGATGGCAACGGCGTTGTGCGGATGCAGGCTCTCGAAGTGCCGGCAGCGCGCCCAGAAATCCTGGACCCGCTCCTGGGCGTCGAGCGCGCGCTGTACCCGTCGCGCGGCGTCTTCACAGAACATCAGGTTCTGACCGTTGAGGAGGGCGAACGCCTGCTCGTCCTCGCGCTTGACCGCGGCCTGGACCGGCGTCTTGAGCGCTTCCTCGATCGCGTCGATCATCTCCACGAACGGGAAGGACTCGAAGCTGGGTGCCAGCTGCAGGCGGATATCGGCGGAGCTGCGCTGACTGTGCGGCGTCGCGACGATGCCCTTTTCCGACCCCAGCCACGCAAGCACCGACTCCGCGTCGACCGATCCGGCGTCGCCGAAATCCTTGCGAAACTGGTTCTGGATCAACTGCCTGGCCAGTGCCGCGGAGCAGGGGCAGGTGCTCGAGTACGTGACCTGGAACGCCAGCTCAAGCGCGAACTCCTTGCCCTCGAGGCTGGCGATCAGGCTGATCGGATAGCGCTTCCAGCCGCTGTTGTCGCTCACCAGCGACTTGCGACGAAGCATGTAGTCGAAATCGAGCCTGACCATCGCGCGTGAGCTCAGACCGTCATGGGAGGCCAGAAAATCCCGCAGCAGATGCCTGAGAAGCGCCGGCGTCACGGTGTGATCAGCGAGCGCCTGGTCCAGGTGAAGGTACAGGCGCGACATGTGAATCCCACGTTTGTCGGGGCGCTCGAGATCGACGAAGGCATTCACGTGAGCCGTGGTCTGCATGCGTTTGCCGTCGGGCGCATCGAGCAAAATCGGCATCTCGATGGCATTCATGCCGACCCAGTCCAGGGCCCCGGCCACCTGGACCTTGGCGTGGGTGGCGATATCGGGCATGTCGAGAACTTTCGATCGATTGGTCATTAGCTTCTCTGCTGCTTTGGGTCCGATAGGCACTCCCGATAAGCGGGAGTAATTGTATAGTCGGCCAGTATTGGACGCCAGTTTCGATGAAAGGCTTGTGAAGCAGATGATGCCACGAGGCACGGGCGGGAATGAAAATGGTCGGAGCGGGGAGATTCGAACTCCCGACCCCCACAACCCCATTGTGGTGCGCTACCAGGCTGCGCTACGCTCCGACCGAAAACTTGCTTGGGGTCAAACCAGCATTTTACCGCGAAATGATGGCCTCGTGCGAGATCGACACGCGGACTCTTTTGGAACCACCGAAAACACCGAATTCACCGAAAAGAACGATATGAAACCTTCAAGATCAATGAATGACGAGCCGACCTGAAGAACTTTCGGTGTATTCGGTGGTTTCAGATCGTGTTCCGCGCCGCTAGCGGCGCAGGACGTGGAGGATCTCTTCCAGCTCCACGCGCATCTGCTTGACCAGCTGCTGGCTGCGCGAGACGTCGTTCTGGGCGGTGTCGCCCTCGAGCCGTTGACGCGCGCCCTGGATGGTGAATCCCTGCTCGTGCAGCAGGCTGCGAATCTGGCGCACCATGAGGACGTCGTGGCGCTGGTAGTAGCGACGATTGCCGCGGCGCTTGACCGGCTTGAGCTGCGGAAACTCCTGTTCCCAGTAGCGAAGGACATGCGGCTTGACGGCACAAAGCTCGCTGACCTCACCGATGGTGAAGTAGCGCTTCGCCGGAATCGGCGGCAGTTCCTGATTACTTCCCGGATCCAGCATAGGCTTCCACTCTGGCCCTCAGCTTCTGTCCGGGCTTGAAGGTAACGACGCGTCGCGCGGAGATCGGGATTTCCTCGCCGGTCTTGGGATTACGGCCGGGGCGCTGATTCTTGTCGCGCAACTGGAAATTGCCGAAGCCCGAAAGCTTGACGTGATCGCCGCTTTCGAGCGCCTGCCGGATGGTCTCGAACCAGGCATCGACGAATTCCTTGGCCTCGCGCTTGTTCAGACCGACTTCATCGAAGAGCGCGGAAGCCAGGTCAGCTTTGGTCAACGACATCCCCTTTTCAACCTCTCAGTTTGGCACCGAAGCGACTCTCGAGATCGGCCAGCACCGTTTCGAGCAGTGCATCGATCTCCCGATCCTTAAGGGTGCGCGAAACATCGCGCAAAATCAAGCCAATAGCCAGGCTTCTGAAGCCGCTTTCGATCCCTTCGCCCCGATATTTGTCGAATACCACGCAGTTTTCAAGCAATCCGCCGGCCGACTGGCGCACCGATTCGATCAGGCTGGCGGCGGGGTGCTCGTCGGATACCACGATGGCGATATCGCGCCGGACGGCCGGGAAACGGCCGCTATCGCGGTGTTCGGGCAGGCGGCGGGCGCTGATGCTGCGCCCGTCGAACTCGGCCACGAAGACCGGCTGGTCGAGCTCCAGTTCACCGGCCAGTGCCGGATGAAGCTGGCCCAGCCAGCCGGCCGGGACACCGTCGATGAGCAGCCGGGCCGCCTGGCCGGGATGCAACCACGGCAGGTCGGCCCGCTCGAAGCTCGTTTCGCCGTCGACGGCGTTGAAATCGAGCAGATGCTCCACCTCTCCCTTGAGGTCGAAGTAGTCGATCGGCCGCGGCTTTCCGCTGAAGTGCTCCGGGCGGACGTCGCCGGTCATCAGAAGGCCGAGGCGCCAGGCTTCCTCGAAGGCCTCCTGGCCCTGGCGGAAACAATGCCCGGTCTCGAAC
>JAAAPE010000033.1 GCA_009908385.1 Gammaproteobacteria bacterium | reverse complement strand
TTGAGCGAACGGTGCGCATCCGCACGGGTGAAGAGGGCGACGACGCGCTCTGATCCGGACCGGATCGCCCGCCCGAACCACGCTCGCCGCAGACCGAACGGACCAATCCACGGCGCCGCGCTTCGGACGCCGCCCCCGAGTTGACGAGGAACGAACCATGAAAAGAATCCTGACCGGCGCGACGCTCGTCGCCCTGATCCTGATGCTTGTGGCCTGCCAGCCCGAGAGCGCGCAGCAATCGCTCGATCCCGCCGCGGGCCAGGAGGTCGGCACCGGCCCCGATCCGCACAGTTTCGCCGAGTACGAGAAGGTCCGCGTGTCGCATCTGCGGATGGATCTCACCGCCGACATGGACGAGCACGTACTGTCCGGTCACGTGGTCCTCGAGCTCGAGCGCATCGACCCGGATCATTCCCGGCTGGTCCTCGATACCCGCGGTCTGGACATCCGGGATGTCACCGCGCCCGAATCCGGCGGCGAACATCGCCCGCTGACCTGGCGTCTGGGCGAGGAAGCGGGTTCCCTGGGACGGCCGCTGGTCATCCTCCTGCCCGCCGGGGTCGAAGCGGTTCGGATCGACTACGCCAGTTCGCCCGCAGCCTTCGGCCTGCAGTGGCTCGACGGCGAGCAGACCTCGTCGGGGCAAGCTTTCATGTTCTCGCAGAGTCAGCCCCACTACGCACGGACCTGGGTGCCGCTGCAGGATACGCCGGCGGTTCGCTACACCTTCGACGCCACGGTCCGCGTGCCGGACGATCTGATGGCCGTGATGGGCGCCGCCGGCAATGCGTTCGAGCGCAACGACCGGGGCGAATACGACTTCCACATGCCCGAGCCCGTGCCGTCCTACCTGATGGCCATTGCCGTAGGCGACCTCGAGTTCGCCGAGATCGGTTCACGCTCGGGCGTCTACGCCGAGCCGCAGTGGATCGAGGCGGCCGCGGAAGAGTTCGACGTGCTCGAGGAAATGATCGACATCGGTGTCGATCTCTATGGCGAATACCGCTGGGGCCGTTACGATCTGCTGGTCCTGCCGCCGAGCTTTCCATTCGGCGGCATGGAGAATCCGCGGCTGAGTTTCGTCACGCCGACCATCATTGCCGGCGACGGCAGCCTGCTCGCCCTCGTCGCGCACGAACTGGCCCATTCCTGGTCGGGCAACCTGGTGACCAATGCTGCCTGGCGCGACCTGTGGCTCAATGAGGGTTTCACCGTCTACTTCGAATCGCGCGTCATGGAAGCGCTCTACGGCGAAGCGGTCGAGAGGCAGCTCGCGGTGCTGGAGTGGCGCGACCTCGTCGAGGAGTTGGAAAACACCTCGGACGGTATGGCCAGCCTGGTTCTCGACGTCGACGACAAGGATCCGGAACAGGCCTTCATCGGCGTGCCCTACGCCAAGGGCCGCTTCTTCCTCGACTGGATCGAGCACCGGGTGGGACGCGAGGCCATCGACGCCTTCCTGCGGGCCTATTTCGATCATTTCGCCTTCCAGTCGATCACGACGATCACGTTCCGTGACTATCTGCAGGCCAACCTGGTGGCCGAGTATCCGGACGCACTGAGCATGGACGAGGTCGATCAGTGGCTCTACGAGCCCGGCCTTCCGGCGTTCGCCGTAGCCCCCGAGTCGGATGCTTTCGATCGCGTGGACGACTGGCGCGAGCGCTGGCTGGCCGCAGAGGCTGCCACCTCCGACCTGCCTTTCGAGCAGTGGTCGGTCTACCAGCGGCTGCATTTCCTCATCGGCCTGGAGGACAGCCTCGAGGCCGAGCGGATGACCGCGCTCGACGAGGCTCTCGCCCTGACCGGGTCGGGCAACTACGAGATCCTGTTCGAGTGGTTGATGCGCTCGATCGAGGCGCGCTACGAGCCCGGCATCGAACGGCTCGAGACCTTCCTGCTCAACGTCGGGCGCAACAAGTTCACCCGGCCCCTCTACAGCGCCCTGGCGGACACCGATTGGGGCCGTGACTGGGCCATCGAGGTCTACCAGCGCGCCAGGGCCGGCTATCACCCGCTCACCCGCCAGGCCAGCGAGCGTGCGCTGGGCATCGAGGAGGGCTGATCGAGACAGGGGAACGACCGAACACACCGAATGCTCCGAAGAGTAAGGCGGGGCACTTGTCCGGCTTCGGTGAATTCGGTGTCTTCGGTCGTTCCCGAACTTTTTCCTCCTCCGCCGCGCCCCCGGTTGCATGCCCCCGATCGCACCCCGATATAATAGGACGAGATCACTCCTGTATTCAGGCGAAGCATGTTCGGTAACTCCTACACACCGGTGAAGTTCGAACGCGACTGCGAGGTGGTGATGGTGCCCGAAGGGGCCCCCGTCGAACTGCCCGCCGGAACGGTTGGCTACATCACGCAGCAGATGGGTGGCAGTTTCACCATCTACGTCGACGGCCGCCTGTTCCGGCTGGCCGGTGACGAGGCCGACGCCATCGGGAAGGAGCCGCCGCCGGCGCCCGAGCTTCCCGACAACGCGACGGACGAGGATGTCGAAGCGCTGGTGCTGAGCCAGCTCAAGACCGTCTACGATCCCGAAATCCCGATCAACGTGCTCGACCTGGGCCTGATCTACGAATGCGAGATCCAGAAGTTCGAGGACAATTCCCGGCACGTCTCGATCGACATGACCCTGACCGCGCCGGGCTGCGGCATGGGCGACATCCTCGTCGCCGACGTGGAAGATCGCATCGGTCGCATCCCGACCATCGAGCGCGTGGACGTGCGCCTGGTCTTCGATCCCCCATGGAACCAGCACATGATGAGTGAGGAAGCCAGGCTCGAGACGGGCATGTTCTAGCCAGTCGCGGTGACGGCTCCCCGCCCGGCTTTTTTGGCTACCATGGAGCCGAGGGAGCCGCACGGGTCGAACCATGAGGGAACTGCGAGTGCTGCCGGTACTCCGCGCCGACGACCGCATCGGGCGCGTTCCCCTGTGGCTTTTCGCGATCGTCGTCCTGGTCGCCTACGTCCTGGCCGCGACGGCCTCCTGGTACCTGTTCCGGGTCGGTTCGATCGCCGCCATCTGGCCGGCCGCCGCCGTGGCCCTCGCGGCCTGCGTGTTCGCTGGCTGGTGGATGATTCCGGTCATCGTCGTGGCGGACGTGCTGGCATCCCGGCTCAACGGGCTGCCGGTCTCCCCCCTGCTCAGCCTGGGCAACGTCGTCGCCCCCCTGGTCGGGGCGATGGTCTTTCGCGCCATGGTTCGGCACTCGCCCGTACCCCAGACCCTGCGCGATACGACCCGGCTGGTGCTGGTGGTCGCGCCGCTGGTCGCCGCGCTGGCCACTGCTTTCGGCCTTGTCGCCGCGCTGCATCACGGGGTCCTCGTCGGCTTCTCGCCCGGATTGCGGGCCGCGGCCTGGTGGCTTGGCGACGCACTCGGGCTGGCCGCGTTCGCGCCGCTGCTGCTCTTGCTGGCCGGGCGGCTGAGCGGCCTGGTGCCCGCCAGCGAGGAACCCGGCCAGAGCGCGCTGCTCGAGCGCCTCGTCCTGCTCGGCTGCCTGTTCGCCGTGGCGGCGCTGCCCTGGCTGCCGTCGACAGCCGGATTCCTGCTCGAGGCCGACGGAGGTGCCGCAGTTCAGATGGTCGTGCAGTCGCTGCTCCTGCTGTTCGCGCTGATGATCTGGGCCGCGCTGCGCCTGTCGATGTTGCCGGTGTTCGTCGTGGTCCCGGTCGCGCTACTGAGCGGGCTCAAGCTCAGCCTGATCGAACTGACATCGCACGCCAGCCTGGGTGAAGTCATGCAGTGGCTGGTGCTGCTGCCGACCCTGCTCGTCATGGCCGTGGTGACGCTGCTGATCGAGGCAGGCACGCGCGAGAGGCTGTTCGTCCAGCGCCGGCTCCGCTTCCAGTCGGAACACGACTCCCTGACCGGGCTGTTCAACCGCCGCGCTTTCGAGCGTCGTGTCCGCGCCCACCTCGGCAGCGGGGACGCGCAGTCGCCATGGCTGCTCGGTTACCTCGATCTCGACCGTTTCCAGGTCGTCAACGACACGCTGGGGCACACCGCCGGCGATGAGCTGCTCGTCCAGCTGGCCGACCGGCTGGCTGCATCCGTCGAGGGGGACGAGCTGGTCGCCCGGCTCGGCGGCGACGAGTTTGGCCTGCTCATCCGGGGCCCCTGGACACCGCGCGGGCAGGCCGCCATCGAGCGCCTTCAGCAGGCTATCGAGGATTTCCGTTTCCGGCGCGCCGGGCAGGTCTACTCCCTGCGTGCCAGTATCGGCGTCACGGACCTGAACGGCGATGAATCCGATTACGGCCAGTTGCTGAGCATCGCGGACGCCGCCTGCCTCAGCGCAAAGGAACAGGGCCGCGACCGGGTTCAGTACAGCACCGGTTGTGATCGTGTCCGGCGGCATATCGACGAACTGCACAAGATTCCGCTGATTCAGGATGCGCTGGACCGGGAACGCATCGAGCTCCATGCCCAGCCGGTGGTCAATCTTTGCGCGAAGGATTCCGGGGAACGGTCCGTGGAGGTGCTCTGTCGGCTCCGGGACTCCGACGACCGGCTGGTCACGCCGGAAGCCTTCATCGAGGTGGCGGAACGCTCGGGGTTGATGCAGTCGATCGATCGGCAGGTCGTCGCGCGCGCCTTCGACTGGCTCGGACGCTGCGAGCGCCCCCCGGATCGATGCTTCATCAACCTGTCCGCGGCCTCGATCGCCAATCGGCGCTTCGTCGAGGACCTCATCGAGCGTCTCGAAGGTCGGGGCATCGAGCCCGCGCGCCTGGTGTTCGAGATCACCGAAACCGCCGCGATCGGGCACTACTCGGCGGCCCGCGCGCTCATGGAGCGCCTGCGCGCAACCGGCGCCGCCGTGGCGCTGGACGACTTCGGCAGCGGCATGTCCTCCTTCGCCCACCTGCACGCCCTGCCGGTGGACTTCGTCAAGATCGACGCGCAGTTCGTGCGCCATCTCGGCGACGGTCTCATGAACGAGTCGATCGTTCGCTCGATCGCTCAGATCGGCAGTGACTGCGGTATTCTCACCATCGCCGAGGGCGTGGAAGATGCCGAAGCCCTGGCCACGTTGCGACGCTATGGAATCGATTATGCACAAGGCTTTCATCTCGGCCGACCGGAACCGCTCGAACGCTTCGGCCGCTAGGCGAGGTCGGCGGTGGGCCACTGCGCTGACGGCCGTCTGCCTGGGCCTGCTGACCATGCCCGTTCCGGCATTGGCGCAGACCGCGACCGCCCGCGACGCCGTCACGGGCCGGTCGATCGAGGCAACGTTGACCATGGCGCCGGCACCGGCGCAGCTGGCGGCCATCGAGTCGCTGGTTCGGGCGCGGCTGGATGAGGCAGGGGATACCCGGTCGCTCGCCCTGGGTCCCGCGACGCTGCTCGCTCTGGAGGCGCCGGCGGCGGCGCGCGTCGAGGCGGCCGGCTACCGGACGCTCTACACGGTGCTTCGTCCTTCCGCAGACAATCGCGGCTGGACCTTCCTGCTCGAACCGAT
>JAAAPE010000098.1 GCA_009908385.1 Gammaproteobacteria bacterium | reverse complement strand
GTGGCCCAGGCCGATGATTCCGTCGTTGATCAGGCCGTGGCGGCGGCGGCCCGGGCGGCCCGGCCGATGGCCGAGTTGCCCGCCTACAAGCGTCGGGACGCTCTCATGCACTGCGTGCGCCGCTTCCGGGAGCGGGAGGAAGAACTCATCGAGGTGCTTATCGTCGAGGGCGGGAAAGTGCGCCGCGACGCCAAGGGCGAGGTGACCCGCCTGATCGAGACCTTCCAGGTGGCCGCCGAGGAGGCGACGCGCATTGGCGGGGAAGTCATTCCCATGGACATCAGTCCGCGCGCCGAGAAGTACTCCGGCATGTGGAAAAGGGTGCCCATCGGCCCGGTGTCCTTCATCACCCCGTTCAACTTCCCCTACAACCTCGTCGCCCACAAGGTCGCTCCCGCGATCGCGGCCGGCTGTCCCTTCGTGCTCAAGCCCGCGGGCAAGACGCCTGTCGGGGCCCTGTTGATCGGAGAAATCCTGGCCGAGTGCGACTTGCCCGAGGGCGCTTTTTCGATCCTGTGCGTGGACCGCGACGCCGCATCGCGCTTCACCGAGGACGAGCGGCTCAAGATGATGAGCTTTACCGGCTCGGACCTGGTGGGTTGGAAGCTCAAGGCCGCCGCCGGCAAGAAACCGGTGGTCATGGAGCTCGGCGGCAATGCCGCATGCCTGGTCGATCACGACGCCGACCTGGACGACGCCGTGGGACGGATCGTCTTCGGCGGTTTCTACCAGTCCGGGCAGAGCTGCGTGTCGGTGCAGCGTGTGCTCGTCCACGAAAAGGTCTATGACCGTTTCAGGGAGAAACTCTGCGAGCAGGTTGGACAACTCCCGGGCGGCGACCCGCGCGACGAGGACACCTGGATCGGACCGCTGATCACCGAAGACGACGCCCGGCGCGTGGTCGACTGGATCCAGGAAGCGGTCGACGGGGGCGCCAGGCTGCTCGTCGGGGGAGAGCGCGAGGGCAGCGTGGTGCGGCCCGCCGTGGTCGAGAATCCGCCGGCCGACAGCAGGCTGCGCCGGGAGGAGGTGTTCGGGCCGCTCGTGACCCTCGAGCGATTCTCCGATTTCGACCGCGCGCTCGAGGCCATCAATGACTCGCGCTACGGCCTGCAGGCGGGCCTTTTCATCCGCGACATATCCAAGATCAACAGGGCCTGGAACCGGCTCGAGGTCGGCGGGGTGATCATCAACGACGTGCCGAGCTTCCGCGTAGACCACATGCCCTACGGCGGCGTCAAGGACTCCGGACTGGGTCGCGAGGGCATCAAGTTCGCCATCGAAGACATGACCGAGATTCGGCTACTCGCGATCCGGGACGTGTGAACAAAGGGTTCAGGTTTCAGGTCTCAGCAGCGCTTGGAGAAGCCGCGTGATCGTTGCCGAAGAGCCTTCCACCTTGTGCATCGTGTGGCCGGAAGGAGCGTGCGCTTGCTTGCCGGCCTGAACCCTGAACCCTGAAACCTGAATCTCGTCCTTCAGCAATGCGACCCTGACCTGCGGGGGTTCCGATCTGCTTGATTCAGAGGCCGGGCGCCCCAACTCCTGTGGATAAGTTGCAGTTTCACAGGGGAGTCAGCCTGTTATGAGAATGGACAAATTGACCGCCCGCTTTCAGCAGGCGCTGGGCGAGGCTCAGAGCCTGGCCGTGGGCATGGACCATGCCGTCCTCGAACCCGAGCACCTGATGGTGGCGCTACTCGACCAGGAAGGCGGCGGGATTCGCGGTTTGCTGTCGCGTTCCGGCGCTCAGGTCGATCGCCTGCGCTCGGCATTGGGCGAAAAGGTCGAGCATCTTCCGAAGGTCACCGGCCAGGCCGGACAGATCAGCCTGTCCAACGATCTCGGCCGCGTGCTCAATCTGACCGACAAGCTCGCCACCAAGCGCGGCGATGCCTATATCGCCTCCGAGTTGTTCGTGCTCGCGGCGCTCGAGGCCAAGGTTTCCCTGACCGAATTGCTGCACCAGGCCGGCGTCACGCGCCAGGCCGTCGAGGACGCCATCGAGTCGGTGCGTGGCGGCGAGAAGGTCGAGGATCCCAACGCGGAGGACACCCGCGAGGCGCTTCAGAAGTACACCATCGACCTGACCGAAAAGGCCGAGCAATCGCGCCTGGACCCGGTGATCGGTCGCGACGAGGAAATCCGCCGAACGGTCCAGGTGCTGCAGCGTCGGACCAAGAATAATCCCGTGCTCATCGGCGAGCCCGGCGTCGGCAAGACCGCTATCGTCGAAGGCCTGGCCCAGCGCATCGTCAACGGCGAGGTGCCCGAGGGACTCAAGAACAAGCGCGTGCTCTCGCTGGACATGGGGTCGCTGATCGCCGGCGCGAAGTATCGCGGCGAGTTCGAAGAACGCCTCAAGGCCGTTCTCAACGAGCTCAAGCGCGAGGAAGGCAAGATCATCCTCTTCATCGACGAGATCCATACCATGGTGGGCGCCGGCAAGGCCGAGGGCGCGATGGACGCCGGCAACATGCTCAAGCCCGCACTCGCCCGCGGCGAGCTCCACTGCGTCGGCGCGACCACGCTCAATGAATACCGCGAGAACATCGAGAAGGATGCCGCGCTCGAACGCCGCTTCCAGAAGGTGCTCGTCGAGGAGCCCAGCGTCGAGGACACCATCGCCATCCTGCGCGGCCTGCAGGAGCGCTACGAGGTGCATCACGGCGTCGACATCACGGACCCCGCCCTGGTAGCCGCGGCAACGCTTTCACACCGCTACATCACGGATCGCAAGCTCCCGGACAAGGCCATCGACCTGATGGACGAGGCGGCCAGCCGGATTCGCATGGAGATCGATTCAAAGCCCGAATCCATGGACCGGCTCGAGCGGCGACTCATCCAGCTCAAGATCCAGCGCGAAGCGCTGAAGAAGGAGACGGACGAGGCCTCGAAGAAGCGCTTGGCCGACCTGGAAGGCGAGATCGACGAGCTGGAACGCGAGTTTGCCGATCTCGAGGAAGTCTGGAAGACCGAGAAGGCCTCGGTGCAGGACAGTACCCACATCAAGGAAGCGCTCGAACGCGCCCGGGCCGAGCTGGACAACGCCCGCCGCGCGCAGGATCTCTCGCGCATGGCCGAACTGCAGCACGGGCGCATTCCCGAGTTGGAGCGGCAGCTGCAGCAAGCCGAGTCAAGTGGCGAGACCGAACAGTTCAAGCTTCTGCGCAACAAGGTCACCGACGAGGAGATCGCCGAAGTCGTCAGCCGCTGGACCGGTATCCCGGTGTCCAAAATGCTCGAAGCCGAGCGCGACAAGTTGCTCAAGATGGAAGACGCCCTGCACGAGCGAGTGATCGGCCAGGACGAGGCGGTCAAGGCTGTTGCCGACGCCATCCGCCGCTCGCGTGCCGGGCTGGCCGATCCCAACCGGCCCAACGGTTCCTTCCTGTTTCTCGGCCCGACCGGCGTGGGCAAGACCGAGCTTTGCAAGTCCCTGGCGAACTTCCTGTTCGATACCGAGGACGCCATGGTGCGTATCGACATGTCGGAGTTCATGGAAAAGCACGCCGTGGCGCGACTGATCGGAGCGCCGCCGGGCTACGTCGGCTACGAGGAGGGCGGCTACCTGACAGAAACGGTCCGTCGTAGGCCGTATTCGGTGATCCTGCTCGACGAGGTCGAAAAGGCTCACCCGGAAGTGTTCAACATTCTTCTGCAGGTGCTCGATGACGGTCGCCTGACCGACGGACATGGCCGTACCGTCGACTTCCGGAACACCGTCATCGTAATGACTTCCAATCTGGGCTCCGACCGCATCCAGTCGATGGCCGATTCGGACTACCAGACCATGAAATCGGCCGTAATGGAAGTCGTCGGCCAGCACTTCCGGCCGGAGTTCATCAACCGGGTCGACGAGATCGTCGTGTTCCACCCGCTGGACCGGGCGCAGATCCGCGAGATCGCCGCCATCCAGATCGACTACCTGCGCAAGCGCCTGGCGGACCGCGAAATCGGATTCGAGATCTCCGACGCGGCCCTCGACCTGCTCGGCGAGGCGGGCTTCGATCCGGTCTACGGCGCCCGGCCCCTGAAACGCGCCATCCAGAGCCGGCTCGAGAACGCCCTGGCGCAGAAGATTCTTGCCGGCGAGTTCGCGCCGGGTGATGCGGTGCGCGTGGATGCGGCCGACGGAGAGCTGGGCTTCGAACGTGCCGTCGCCGCGACGGAGCGCGCCGCCGGATAGCACGGGGCAATGAGGATCTTCGAGGGTCCGCGCCGCTTTGCGGAGAGGGCCGTGCGTTCGGCGCATTGCCCGCCGTGGCCGGGCCATTGACAACGGGCGCGCTAGGGTGAGGATGAACCCAATACAGGACGAGCCCAATGAGCGACACGAGAGAGTCACTTGCATCGCCGCTTTTCGAGTCACTGGCAGCACTCGCTTTCAGCTCGGTCATGGTGACGCGGGCGACCGACGAGCAAGGTGCCTCCGAGATCGTCTACGTCAATGACCGGTTCACCGAGTTGACGGGCTACACGGCCGAAGAGGTCAAGGGCAAGACGCCCGGCCTGCTTCAGGGGCCCAAGACCGACCGCAAGGTGCTCGAGCGCCTGGATCGCGAGGTGTCTGCCGGGCAGGTGTTTCACGGCCGCACGACCAACTACCGGAAGGACGGCAGCGAGTTCGAGATCGAATGGAAAGTCACGCGCGTCGTCGATTTCGACGATGTGACCTACTACATCGCCGTTCAGAGGGCGGCCAGCTGACCTCAGGCCGCAAACGGCTGAAAGGGACCGAGTCCGGACGCTGCATGGCGGATCGAGAATGACCGACAGGACCATCCTGATCATCGGTGCGAGCAGGGGCATCGGCCGGCATGCCGTCGACCACGCGATCGAGCGCGGCTGTTCGGTTCGAGCGATGGCCCGCAGCGCCGACGACATCGGTCTCGAGCACGAGCGGCTGGAGAAGTTTGCCGGCGACGCGACTGATTCGGCCGACGTTCGCGACGCGCTCGATGACGTCGACGCCGTGATCCTGGCGCTCGGTCTCTCGCCCGGCCTGGCGAAGCGCCGAAGCAAGGTCACGCTTTTTTCCCGCGCCACGGAAATCCTGGTCGGGGAGATGGCGTCCCGCGGTCCGCGTCGCCTCGTCGTCGTCACGGGGTACGGCGCCGGCGAAAGCCGCAAGTCGATGAGCCGTATCGAGGGGTTGGGCCACCGCCTGCTTCTTGGCGGTGCCTACGACGACAAGGACATCCAGGAGCGAATCGTCGAAAACAGCTCACTGGACTGGACCATCGTTCGTCCGACCATCCTCACCAACGGGCCGGCGACGGGGCGCTTTGAGGTTCTCGAGACAGCGGATGCGTGGCGCAACGGCCTCATATCCCGCCGCGACGTGGCAGAGTTCCTCATCGCCTGCGCGCTCGACGGCGTATATCTGCACCAGGCGCCGGTGTTGGCGTACTGAATCCGCTTTGCCGCCGCCCGCCGAGCCCCCTAGGTGGTTGTTGGTTTTTTCGTGTTTTGGTTTTTTGGTTCGGCATCTGCCTGGCTTTGCGGGGCGGCTGCGCCGCGGCGGCTATGATGCTTTCGGCACCCGGCACCCGGCACCCGGCACCCGGC
>JAAAPE010000094.1 GCA_009908385.1 Gammaproteobacteria bacterium | reverse complement strand
GGTTCGCCGCCCCAGATCCAGTGCATGTCGGTCAGGTTGGGGTAGCCGTCGGCGCCGCGTGCGTCCGAACCGTGGCAGGTCGAACAGTTGTGGGCATAGATGTTGCGGCCGACGGTCAGGGCCTGATCGTTCGAAGCCAGTTGTTCCACCGGCTCCGCGGCCAGGTCGGCGAAGCGGGTGCGAAACGCCTCGGCCGCGCGCGACATTTCGGCCTCGTATTGCCCCTCCTGCGTCCATCCGAGGGTGCCTTCGTATCGGCCCAGGCCCGGATAGAAGACGAGGTAGAGCAGCGAGAAGATGACCGTGCCGTAGAACAGCCAGAGCCACCAGCGCGGCATGGGGTTGTTGTACTCGCGCAGATCCTCGTCCCACACGTGGCCGGTGGTTTCGTCCTCGTCACCGGCTTCTAGGTGCTTGACCTGCGTGCGGCCGGTGGCGATGAACAGCCAGACCATCGCTGCGGTGAATCCCAGCGTGACGATGACGACGAACCAGTGCCAGAACGCGCTCATGATGAATTCTCCTTGTCCGTTTGATCCTTGTCTTGCCGGCGGCGGTCCTGCTCGTCGAGCGGCAGGTTGGCCTGTTCGTCGAAGTCCTCCTTGCGCTTGACCGCGAACAACCAGATGACGATGGCCACGAAGGCGATCATGGCGAAGGCGGTGACCAGCCCGCTGCTCATGAGTCGCCTCCCTGCGCCGAAGCCGAGGCCGAAGCCGCGGCCTTGGCCGCATCCTGGCCGGTCCACTCGGTGCCCATGCCCTGCAGGTAAGCGATCACGGCCTCGAGCTGGGTGCGGCCGGCGACGGCGTCGGCGGCCGCCTCGATCTGCTCATCCGAGTAGGGATGGCCGAGGCCCTTGAGGACCCGCATCCGCTTCTGGATCGAGGCCGGGTCGATGAAGCGCTCGGCCAGCCAGGGATAGGCCGGCATGTTCGATTCCGGCACGACCGCGCGCGGATCCATCAGGTGCAGTTCGTGCCAGGCGTCGCTGTAGCGGCCGCCGACGCGGGCGAGGTCGGGACCGGTCCGCTTGGAACCCCACTGGAAGGGGCGGTCGTAGACGAACTCGCCGGCCACCGAGTAATGGCCGTAGCGCTCGGTTTCCGAACGGAACGGACGGATCTGCTGGCTGTGGCAGTTGTAGCAGCCCTCGGCCACGTAGACATCGCGGCCGGCCAGCTCGAGTGCGCCGTAGGGTTCCACGCCGTCGGCCGGTTCCACTACCGACGCCTTGAACATCAGCGGCACGATCTCGACCAGGCCGCCGAAGCTGATGGCGACCACGATCAGGACGGCCATCAGGCCGGCGTGTTTTTCGATCTTGTCATGCATTGCCATGATTGAAGTCTCCGTATCGCTCAGGCGTGCGCCGGCGCCTTGACCGGCACCTCGAGATCATCGGTTTCGCGCATCTGCCAGGTCTTCCAGACGTTGTAGAGCATGATGAACATGCCCGACAGGAAGATGATTCCGCCGAGCAGGCGCAGCATGTAGAACGGCTCGGTCTGCTGAAGCACCTCGATGAAGGTGTAGGTGAGCGTGCCGTCGTCGTTGAAGGTTCGCCACATCAGGCCCTGCATGACGCCGGCGATCCACATGGCGGTGATGTAGAGCACCGTGCCGATGGTGGTGACCCAGAAGTGCCACTCGATCAGGCTGGTGGAGTACATTTTCTCGACGCCGAACAGGCGCGGGAACAGGCCGTAGAGCGAACCGATCGTGATCATGGCCACCCAGCCCAGCGCGCCGGAATGCACGTGGCCGATGGTCCAGTCGGTGTAGTGGGACAGGGCGTTGACCGTCTTGATCGACATCATCGGACCCTCGAATGTCGACATGCCGTAGAAGCTCAGGGCGACGATCATGAAGCGCAGGATGGGGTCGGTGCGCAGCTTGTGCCAGGCGCCCGACAGGGTCATGATTCCGTTGATCATGCCGCCCCAGCTCGGTGCGAGCAGCATCAGGGAGAAAACCATGCCCAGGGACTGCACCCAGTCGGGCAGCGAGGTGTAGTGCAGGTGGTGCGGTCCGGCCCACATGTAGATGGCGATCAGCGACCAGAAATGCACGATCGAAAGGCGGTAGGAATACACCGGCCGGCCGGCCTGCTTGGGCACGAAGTAGTACATCATGCCCAGAAAGCCCGCGGTCAGGAAGAAGCCGACCGCGTTGTGGCCATACCACCACTGGACCATCGCGTCGACCGCCCCGGAGTAGACCGGGTAGGAATGCAGCCAGCTCGTCGGGATCGCCAGGTTGTTGACGATGTGAAGTACGGCGATCGTCAGGATGTAGGCGCCGAAGAACCAGTTGGCGACGTAGATGTGGCGCACCCTGCGTTTGACGATGGTGCCGAAGAACACGATGGCGTAGGCGACCCAGACCACGGCGACGAGCACCGACAGCGGCCAGATCAGCTCGGCGTACTCGCGGCTCATCGTGTAGCCCAGCGGCAGCGTGATGACGGCGCCGATAATCACGGCCTGCCAGCCCCAGAAGGTGAAGGCCGCCAGCGACCCGCCGAACAGCGGCGCGTGGCAGGTGCGCTGGACGACGTAGTAGCTCGTCGCGAACAGGCCGGAACCGCCGAAGGCGAAGATCACGGCGTTGGTATGCAGGGGGCGAAGCCGGCCGTAGCTGAGCCAGGGGATGCCGGCTCCCAGCTCGGGCCAGATCAGCTGCGCGGCGATGATCACGCCGACGAGCATGCCGACGATGCCCCAGATCACCGTGGTCCAGGCGAACTGCCGGACCACGCGGTCGTTGTAGGTGGTGGAATGCGCCATCGTGGATTCCTTAGTGGTGGGTCGGTACCAGAACGGGGTGCAGCGGATTATCGGCACTGGCGGAGGGCGAATACTTGATCAGAATCAATCCGCGCCTCCGGACCTCGTCCCTCGGGTATCCGGCGGTATGATTGCCGCGATGATTCCGCGCACACGCCCTTAGCACCCTGCTCATGAGCCGACTCAATGTCAATGACTGGCTTGTGGCCGAGTCCTTCCGGCGGATCGAGGAGCGCGTCGGACGGCAGCCCGACGCCGCGGCCCTGGCGATCGCCCGCGATCGCGGCGGCGACCTGCCGGGCCGGATCCGGACGCGGGCGAACGCCCTGGAGCAGTCGCCGGCCGTCCGGGAGGATATTCGTCGCCTGCGGCGCGCGCTGGGCTGGCTGGCCCTCGTCCTCGCGATGCTCGGCCTCCTGGTGGGCGCCGCCGCCGCGCGCGCGACGATCGCCGAACGCCAGGTCGACGTCCTGCTGGCGACCGCCGCCCTCCTGCTGGTGCCCAGTCTCATGCTCGTCGCCTGGGTGATCGCCATGCTGCTCGGTTCCCGACGCGGCGGTTCACGCGGCCTGGCGGGCACGGCGGCGATGGCCGGGCTGCGCTGGCTGGGCCCGCGGCTGCTTTCATCGCCCCATTCGGCCGACGTGATGGCCGCCTTCGGCGGCGCCGCGGCGACGGGCTGGGGGCGCTGGCGGCTGAGCGTGATCACCCACGGCTTCTGGATGGCCTACGCGGTGGGCGCCCTGGCGACGCTGTTCGTGTTCTTCTCGGTCGTGCAGTACGACCTTACCTGGGGGACGACCCTGCTGAGCGATCGCAGCGTGATCCGCCTGGTCGAGTGGCTGGCATGGTGGCCGGAGCGGCTCGGCTTCATTTCCGAGGTGCGGGCGGACTGGATCGCCGCCGGCCGGGAAGGCGCGGCCGACGCGGCGGCCCGCGCGCAGTGGGCGCGCTTCTTGCTTGCGATGATCGCGGCCTGGGCGATCCTGCCACGCGCGCTGCTGTTGCTGCTCTCCCTTGCGCTGTCCGCATTCGCCGGCCGGCACATGGATCTCGAGACCACCCGACCGGGCTACCTCCGCCTGGCCGCGGACCTCTCGCCTGCGCGCGGCGATGCCGAAACGGCCGGCCGGCCGCTGCCCGAGGCCGACCGGAGGCCAATGCGCCGACGCCGAGCCCATGCCGAAGGCATCCTGGCGGTCGCGGTCGAGCTCGAGCGCGAGGACTCGGACCCGGCCTCGCTAGTGCCCGGCATCGAGCTCATCGATCTGGGGCTCGCCGACGACCGGGCCGGCCGGGGCGCGGCGCTGGAGACCGCCGGACGGCTGCACAAGCCCGCGGCGGCGGTGCTGGCCGTGTGTTCGATGCTGAGAACCCCGGATGCCGGCACCGAGCGCTTCCTGGCGCGACTGGCCGAGACGGCCGATGCGCCGCTCTGGCTGGTGCTCGACGAGGGCGGGCGGCTCGAAGCGCGCGGCGGCGACATCGCCTCGCGGCGCCACGACTGGCAGGCCCTGGCCGAGCGCGCCGGCGGCCAGGCGGTCTTCATCGACCGCGATGCGCCGGAGGCCGCGGAGCTGGCCCGGCTTCACCGCGCCCTGAGCGAGACGGGCGGCGAAGCATGAGCGCCGGCCACCTGAAGATCGCGGTGGTGGGGCACACCAACACCGGAAAGACCTCGCTGGTGCGAACGCTCACCCACAACCGGGCCTTCGGCGAGGTGCGCGATCGAGGCGGCACGACGCGGCGCATCGTGGCGGGCGAGCTGGTGGCCGACGGCGGCGCGCGCATCGAGTTGTTCGACTCGCCGGGCCTCGAGAGCGCCCCCGAGCTGCTCGACTGGCTGGATCGCCAGTCCGGCGAGCGGCACGACGGTCCGGATCGCATCCGTCGACTGATCGAGGATCCGAAGGCCGCCCCGCGTTTCGACCACGAGGCGCGCGTGCTGGAATTGATGCTCGGCGTGGACGTGGCCCTGTACGTGATCGACGCGCGCGAACCGGTGCTCGAGAAGTACCAGGATGAACTGGCCGTCCTGGGGTTGTGCGCGAAGCCGATCGTGGCCGTGCTCAATTTCACCGCCTCGCCCGACAGCCGTGAAACGCAGTGGCGCGACGCGCTGGCGAGGGTCCGGCTTCACACGGTGCTGGCATTCGACGCGGCCGTGCGCGATCCGGCTACCGAACTCGCGCTGTTCGAAAAGCTCAGGAGCCAGCTCGACCAGCACGCCGACACGCTGGCCGCCTGGCTGGCCCATCGGCGCGACGAGGAACGCCACCGCCGACGGGCCGCCCTCGAAGCCATCGCCTCGCTGCTGATCGACGTGGCCGCGTTCGTTCGCGACGTGCCCGCCGAGCGCGAGTCCGCCCGGCAGCGTCGTGCCTGGCAGGAAATGCACGAAACCATCCACCGTCGTGAGCAGGCCTGCGTCGATACGCTTCTGGAGCTCTATCGGTTCGGGCGTGAGGACTTCGATGAAGCCCAGCTGCCCCTGAGCGACGGCCGCTGGCAGACCGACCTCTTCGATCCGGAGACGCTGCGGCACTATGGCTTGCGCGCTTCCGGCTTCGCGGCGATCGGCGCCGGGGCCGGCGCGGCGATCGACGTGGGCACCGGTGGAGTTTCACTGGGCGTCGGCACCCTCACGGGCGCGGCCATCGGGGCCGGCGCCGGCCTGGTCAGGAGCGCCGGATCCAGGCTCGTCGGACGGCTGCGCGGTCGCATTCCGCTGCAGGTCGACGATGCCGTGCTACGCCTGGTGATGGCCCGCGCGCTGGAGTTGCTCGGCGCACTGGTCAGGCGTGGTCACGGCAGCCCCCGGCGCATCCGGACCGAAATCGGCGAGCGGCTCGACCGCCGT
>JAAAPE010000135.1 GCA_009908385.1 Gammaproteobacteria bacterium | reverse complement strand
CATCACGATCGTCCACCACCTCCCGCGTCCCCGGCCCCGAAGGCGCGCATGCGGCGAGGATGGCGAGCAGGCAAAAGGCAAGCAGGAATCGAGTCATGAGGGGATGATAACGGTTTCTTCATTCGGGGTTTAAGGGTTCATCGAGAAGGTCCCGGATCAGGGTCCGGGATGGCGCTCCGCGCCAGTTTCAGGGGCCACAGGGAGAGAAAACGGACGCACTGACAACTGACGCACTGACGACCGAAGCACGCACCACGGACGCACCACCCAGCTTCCTAACGCCGCACCCCTTCGATAACCCCCCAAGCCTCCTTCCTGTCCATCCCGCTCAGCCGGGCCAGCACCTTCGCTGCGCGCGACGGGGGGAGTTCGCGTGCCAGTTCGGCGGCGAGTGCTTCGATGTCGATTTCCGGGGCGCCGGCCGGGTTGCCCTCGACCACGATCACGGCTTCGCCGCGCTGCTGGTCGGGGTCGTTGCCCACCCAGTCGTGCAGGGCGTCCAGCGTGTCGCGGCGGACGGTTTCGTGCAGCTTGGTCAACTCGCGCGCGAGGGTGGCCCGGCGCTCCTTTCCCAGCGCGGCGGCGAGGTCGTCGAAGATGTCGGGCAGGTCCCGCGCCGGGGCGTAGAACACCAGCGTTTCGGACCGTCCGGCCAGGGCGCCCAGGCGCTTGCGCCGGGCCGCGGAGCGGGCGGGCAGGAAGCCTTCGAACAGGAAGCGGTCGGTAGGCAGGCCGGCTACCGACAGCGCGGCGGTGGCCGCGCAGGGGCCCGGCACCGTGTGCACCGGCACGCCCGCGTCGTGCGCGGCCGAGACCAGCCGGTAGCCCGGATCGGAAATCAGCGGCGTGCCCGCGTCGCTCACCAGCGCTACCTCGCGGCCCGCCGCCAGCTGCTCGATCAGCCCCCCGATCACCCGCGCCTCGTTGTGCTCGTGCAGGCTGACCTTGCGGGCCGGGACGTCGAGCCCCTCCAGCAGTCGCCCCGTCACCCGCGTGTCCTCGGCCGCGATCACCGCCACCTGCCCGAGCACCTCCCGCGCCCGGGCGGAAAAATCCCCCAGGTTCCCGATCGGCGTCGCCACGACCCAGAGAATGCCGGTCTTGTCCGAACCTTCGCTCATCCGGGGATTCTAATCCCTTGCGTGGACGATGGCGGACGCCCGCCGCCCACGCCCTGTAGCCCCGGACCCCGATCCGGAGCCTTCTCGATGCGGCGCCAGTAGTTGGAAGGCCCCGGATCGAGTCCGGGGCTACAGCTGGCGGGGGATGCGTGGAGGCTAAAAGGGCCGCACTGGTTCTCCCCTGCTGCGTCCGCGCGTCGGTACGTCTGTGGTCAGTAGTCTGTAATCAGCAGTTGCCCCTGTAGCCCCGGACCCCGATCCGGGGCCTTCTCGATGCGGCGCCAGTAGTTGGAAGGCCCCGGATCAAGTCCGGTGCTACGAGTGACGTAGGATGCGTGGAGGCGACGCTAGGTTTCAGGGTTTAGGGTTCAGGTTTCAGGGGCGGGCAACTTGACGCGACGGGGGGCGGACATGCCGCGACGCGCTGACAGCGGCCGAAAGGTATCACGTGTCCCAATGTATCGCGGCGAAGCCGCCCACCAAGCTTCTCGGCTGCCCGCCCCTGAACCCTGAAACCTCGATAACGCGTAACGTTCTATCCTAGACACCGTAAACACCACCGCCAGGAACCCGTGCACCTCCTCATCCCCCTCATCTTCATCGCCGCCGTCGTCTTCTTCCCGCAGTGGTGGGTCAAGCGCGTGCTGTCGCGCTATCGGCGTCCCGATGACCGATACCAGGGCACCGGGGGTGAGCTGGCGCGCCACCTGCTCGAGAAGCTGGGACTGGAAGACGTCAAGGTGGAGCAGACCGACTCCGGAGGTGATCACTACGATCCCAGGGATCGCGTCGTCCGGCTGAGCCCGGAACACTACGAAGGCGCCTCGCTGACCGCCGTGACCGTGGCCGCGCACGAGGTCGGGCACGCCATCCAGCACGCCGACGGCTACAAGCCGCTGGTCTGGCGCACGCGCCTGGTCGAGACCATGCAGCGGTTCCAGCGCTTCGGCGTGATACTGCTGGCGCTCGCCCCGGTTGCCATGCTCGCCCTGAGGCTGCCCCGCGCCGGGCTGGTGCTGCTGGCCATGGCCATCGCCTCGCTCGCCTCGGGGGTCATCGTCCACCTGGTCACGCTGCCGACCGAGTTCGACGCCAGCTTTCGACGCGCGCTGCCCATGCTGGAAAAGGGCGGCTACCTCAAGCCGGAAGACCGCCGGCCCGCCCGCCGAATCCTCACCGCCGCCGCGATCACCTACGTCGCCGGCGCCCTGATCGGCCTGGTCAACTTCTGGTGGTGGATGAGGTTGTTGGGTCGTTGAGACTGCAGCCCTTCTTATTGGGCTTGCTGGTTCGTTCTGGGTGTTGCTTTCCTTAAACGAAAGGGTTCAGGTTTCAGGGTTCAGGGGCGGGCATTTTGACGCGGTGGGGGCGGCCATGCCGCGAAGCGTTGACAATGGCCGACAGGTACAACGCTCTCCCAGGGTATCGCGGCGAAGCCGCCCACCAATCCCCTGAGGCTGTCCGCCCCTGAACCCTGAACCCTGAACCCTGAAACCTTTAATAAAGACTTCAGATCGAACCCACTCCGATATAATTAACCCCATGAACCAACCACGCCCGCCCGCATCCGGCCGCATCTTCCTGGTGATCGTCATCGCGCTGGCGGCGATGGCGACCGGGCTCGTGGTGTTTTCGGCGCTGTTCGACCGGACGCAGGAGCTGCGGGCGGCCAAGCCCTTTCCCGAGGCGCGGCCGATGCCGGAATTCGAGCTGCGTACGGCCGCCGGCGAGCCGCTGACGGCGAATGATCTGAAGGGTCGGTGGTCTCTGGTCTTCTTCGGCTTCACCAATTGTCCCGATATCTGCCCGGATACCCTGGCGGTGCTCGACGCGGTGAAAAACGAGCTCGAGACGATGAAGGCCGCCGCGCAGCCGCAGGTGGTGTTCGTCTCGGTCGATCCGGGGCGCGACGACGCCCGCGCGCTGGGCGAATACGTGGCCATGTTCGACGAGAGCTTCATCGGCGCGACGGCGTCGCCCGAGGCGATCGGCGACTTCACCCGTCAGCTCGGCGTGTACTTCAACCTCGACGAGCCCGACCCCGAGACCGGCTTCTACACCGTCGATCATTCGGCGTCGATCTACATCGTCGATCCGCAGGGCCGGCTGTACGGCCGCTTTTCTCCGCCCCTCGACCGCCAGGCCATCGCCGCCGACCTGTTCGCGCTGGCGCGATGAAGGGGCCGCTGAACGTGCGGCTGCTGGTGTGGCCGCAGTACGTCCTGCCGCAGAAGCTCCTGACCGCCATCGCCTGGCGGCTCTCGCAGACCCGCGCGCGCTGGTTCGCCCAGCCCTTCATTCGCCTGTTCGTGCGCCTGTTCGGCGTCGACCTGGGCGAGGCCGAGCGCAGCGACCCGAGCGACTACACCTGCTTCAACGACTTCTTCACCCGGGCGCTGAAGCCCGGTGCGCGTGCCCTGGCGCCGCCGGAGCACCGCCTGCTGTGCCCGTCCGACGGCACCATCAGCCAGCTCGGCCGTATCCGCGGCGACACGCTATTGCAGGCCAAGGGCATCGACTACAGCGCCGCGGAGCTGCTCTGCGGCGAGGACCGCGCCGCGCCTTTCGTCGACGGCCGCTTCATTACCGTCTACCTGTCGCCCAGGGACTACCACCGCGTGCATTCGCCCATCGCCGGCCGCGTGGTCGAGGAAGTGCGCGTGCCCGGGCAGCTGTTCAGCGTCTCGGCCAACACCACGCTGGCCGTCGAGCGCCTGTTCGCGCGCAACGAGCGCCTGGTCACGATCCTCGAAACCGAGCACGGCCCGGTCGCCGTGGTCATGGTCGCCGCCATGCTCGTCGCCGGCATCGAGACCGTCTGGGGCGCGCCGCGGGACCGCCGCCCGGGCCCGCAGGTGCGCACCCGACCCCTCGAGAGCGTGGAACTGGTCCGCGGCGGCGAGCTCGGCCGCTTCCACTGGGGATCGACCGTCATCGTCCTGACGCCCCGCGACTTCCCCGACTGGCTGCCCGACCTGCAGCCGGGCGGGCGCGTGAAGATGGGGGAGCCCTTGACGGTGGCGGGGCGCGGTGACGGTCCTGCCGGTGGTGGTGATTGAGGTCGCCGCTCGCGGAGTGGCTTTCAGAAAACTCCCCCTGTAGCCCCGGACGCCGTCCGGGGCCTTCCCGAAGTGGCGCCGATAGTTGGACGGCCCCGGATCAAGTCCGGGGCTACAAGGGGGAGAAATGCGGAGAACAGACCACGGACGTACTGACGACTGACGCACGGACTATGGGCTGGCGCCGTAGGATGCGTGGAGGCAAAGCCGTAACGCATCAGCCACGCCCGCCGGTAGCCGATGCGTTTCGCTGCCGCTCCACGAATCCTACGAAGCCGCCGGCCGTATTCTCCATGTAGCCCCGGACCCCGATCCGGGGCCTTCCCTCTACTGGCGCCGCCCCGAGAAGACCCCGGATCGGATCCGGGGCGACAGGGCTTGTCTCTCCAACGCCCACCAGTCCGGGCCCGGGTGGCACAATGAAGCTGAACTTCGACCATTCGACGGACGTCAAAACCGGCATGAAACAAACAATCTTGATACTGCTGCTGCTCCTGGCCGTGCCGCTGGCCGCCCAGGAGCAGGACTCGGAAGCGCCGCAGGAAGGACAGGCGTCGCAGGAACAGAATTCGCAGGAACAGGCGGAACAGGAATGGACGCCCAGAACGCCGTCCGAGCTGGCCGCCGAATCCGACTACGTCGTGCTCGCCCAGCTCGACATCTACAAGTACGAAAAGCGCCGCGACATTCCCGTCTCGGGCGACTCCTGGTTCGACGTGCTCGTGCCCTACAAGGTGCCGCGCCCGGTCGAGCGCTTCAAGGTGGTCGAGGAAGGCTTCGGCGAGCGCAAGTGCTATTTCGAGGCCGACCGGTGGAGCGAAATGCCGCGCTACCTGCTGTTCCTGGTCGACTATCCCGACGGTGAAGCCGGCGAGGTCCGCGGCCACCCCGACGGCTGCGCCCTGTCGGTACTCGCGACCACCGACAACCGGTACGTCGTGCGCTGGCCGATCGAGAACATGCGCTTCGAGACCGACGTCGAGTCCCTGGTCGAGGAATTTGAATTCCAGGGCCCGGGCGCCACCGTCGACCTCAGCGACCGCATCGGCTTCCGCCGCGAAGAGGAAGTCGAGCGCCTGTTCCTCGAGCCGGTCGAAAACGACGACCGCGGCCGCGACTTCATCTACCGCTACACCCGCGGCATTCCCCTGGGCGTCTTCCGCGAAGAAGTCATCGGCACCGAACACCTCACGCGCGATCGAGTCCAGCGCGGGGGGTGAGGGCTGTGGCCAGTGCGTCGGTGCGTCAGTGCGTCAGACGTCTGTAGCTCCGGACCCCGATCCGGGGCCTTCTCGACGCGCCGCCAATAGTTGGAAGGCCCCGGATCAAGTCCGGGGCTACAGCCAACAGAGTATCTACGAAGCTACAGGGGAAAGCTCTAACGAAGCGCCGGCCGGAAACGCTACGGCCACATCCAAACCCTATGCAACGCCAGCACGTCCCGCGGCAAAGCCGCCCCCAACCCCACGAAGCCGCCGCCTGAACCCTGAACCCT
>JAAAPE010000065.1 GCA_009908385.1 Gammaproteobacteria bacterium | reverse complement strand
TCGCGAGCTGCAACTCCTTGAGGCCACCTTCGTAGGAATTGCGAACGTCGTAGACGCCCTCGTAGCCATTCACGCGTCTCTCGAGCTCGGTCGCCGCGGCCCGCAGCTGGCCCAGATCCCGGCCGACGAGCTGGAACGAGATATCCGGAGAGTCGCCACCGGGTCCCCCGGCGTTGCCGATCTGAAGGCCTCGTGCGCCGGGAATCTGGCCGATGGCGTCCCGCCAGCGGCGCTCGATGTCGTTGATCGTGACCGGCCGGTCGTCGTCGCGGGTGAGCTCGACCAGCATGCCGCCCGTGGTATCCGAACCGGACCAGGCGAACGTGGTGCGGATTAGCGGTTGCTGCAGACCGAGCTCCTTCTGCATCTCCTGGTCGACTTCGCGCAGGGTTTTGGCCAGGCGGTCCATGTTGCGATGCGTGACGTAGGCGGGCGTGCCTTCGTTCATCTCCAGATTGACGCGCATGAAGTCGCCGGCGAAGTCCGGGAAGAAGACGATGCGCATCATGCCGCTGAAGATCAGGCCGGCCGACAGGATGAGGACGGCGATGAAGGTCGCCAGGGCAAGATAGCGTCGTCTCAGGATGGCACTCAGGGACGGCAGGTAGATGCGATCCACGAAGCGGTAAAGCGTGTCGGAGAATCCGCGCTGGAAGCGGATGAAGCGGTTGGTCGTGTCCGGCTCGTGCTTCTTGACGCGCATGTGTGCCAGGTGGGCCGGCAGGATCAGCTTGGATTCGACCAGCGACATGAACAGGCACAGCACGACCACCCAGCCGATCGGCGCGAAAAACTGCCCCGAAATGCCCGAGACCATCAGCGTCGGTGTGAATGCCGCGATGGTGGTGAGTACGCCGAAGGTCGCCGGAATGGCCACCTTGTAGACGCCGTTGACCACGTTTTCCACCGAGTGACCGTGGTTGCGGATCTCGGTATACGCCGACTCCCCCATCACGATGGCGTCGTCGACCACGATGCCGAGCACGACGAGGAAGCCGAACAGACTGATCATGTTGATCGTCACGCCGACCACCGGTAGCAGCCACAGCGTGCCGAGGAAGGCGATCAGCAGCCCGACCATGACCCAGAAGGCCAGCTTCAGGCGAAGGAACAGCGCGAGGATCAGGAAGACCAGCAGTGCCCCGGCGACGAGGTTCTTGCCCATCATCTGCAGGCGGCCTTCCAGGTAGTACGAAATGTCGGCCCACCAGTCGACGCTGATCTGCTCGGGCAGCTCCGCCTTCTTGCGCTCGATGTAGTTCCTTACTTCCTCGGAGACGGCGAGCGCGTTCTGCTCCCCCACGCTCTGGACGCGGATCGCGGTCGCCGGCCGGCCATTGTGCTTGGCGTATCGGTCGCCTTCAACGAACCCGTCGTCGATCTTGGCGACGTCGCGCAACAGCACCCGGGAACCATCGGGGTTGGAGCGGATGACGATGTCCTCGAAATCGCGTCCGACGTAGGCCTGGCCGACGGTTCGTACGAGCACGTCGCCGCCGGCGGTTTCGATGCGCCCGCCCGGGAGATCGAGCGACGAGGCGCGGATCGCGCTGGCGACCTCGCCCAGGGTCAGGTTGTAGGCGCGCAAGGTCTCCTCCCGGACCTCGATGCTGATCTCGTAGGGACGAACGCCCACGAGTTCGGCCCGCGTGACCGAGGGCAGGGCGGTGATCTCGTCGCGGATATCGCGCGCGGATTCCTTGAGTGTTCGCTCGTCGACGTCGCCGAACACCGAGACCCAGATGACCTCCTGGCTGAACGCGTTGCGCCGGTAGATCGGGCGCTCGGTTTCGGCCGGGAAGGTGGAAATGGCCTCCACGCGTCCCTTGATCTCATCGAGCACCTCGAGCACGTCATACTCCGGGGCGACCTCGATCTGGACGCTGCCCGAGCCCTCGCGCCCTGTGGAGACGACCTCGCGGATTCCCTCCAGATCCTCGATCGCCTCTTCGATCCGGATCAGCACTCCCTGCTCGACGTCGCGCGGCGTGGCGCCGCGGTAGGGCACGCTGACGGTGACGTAATTGGTCTCGATCTTGGGCTGGACTTCCTTGGTGATGGTGAATGCCGTCACCACCCCGCCCAGCAACAGGCAAAGCATCAGGAGATTGGCCGCGACCGAGTTGTGCGCGAACCAGGCAATGATGTTCCCGTACCAGTTGCGTTCCCTGCTCATGGCGCGGCCTCCGACTGGGCGGCAACTTCCTGTTCCTCATCAGCCGGCAGGATTCGCAGCTCCGGGTCACCGGAGGTTCCGGTTTGGCGGACGTTGAGCCGCGTGCCGGGAATCGGTGCAGCGATGGCGGTGGTGATCACGCGATCGCCCGGCTCGATGGAATTCGCCAGGTAGACACGCTCGGCGGTCGTGCGGACGACGTCGACGTCGCGTATCTCGAGCCGATCGTCGCTGTCGGCCAGGAAGACCCGCTGACCGTCGCGCAGGGTCTCGCGCGGCAGTTCGATGAGCCCGTCTGCCGAGCGTCCGTCGATCTCGGCCTGCACGTAGGAGCCCATGGGCAGCGGCACGCTGCGTTCGGCGCCGAGCAGGCCATAGGGGTCCTCGATGCGGGCGACGGCGTAGGTCAGTCGCGTGCTCTGTTCGACCACGCCCTCGGTGCGCACGATTTCGCCCCTCCAGCTGCCGCGCTCGCCGCCGACGTCGGCGAAGAAGCGCACTTCCGGGCTCGGCTGGTCCGAGCGGCCCGGCCGGGGCAGGTTGACGAACGCCAGCTCACGATCGGACAGAGACAGGCGAACCTCGGCCACGTCGACGGCGAACGCCACGCCCAGGGTCGTCCCCGGCGATACGTACTGGCCGAGATCGACCGCTCGGGAGCGCACCATGCCGTCGTAGGGCAACGAAATCCGGGTGCGCTCGAGGTTGCGTTCCGCGCGCGCGACAGCCGCTTCGGCCGCCAGAACGGCGGCCTGCGCCTGCCGGAGCTGCGGAATTCGCAGCACCAGGTCCGACGGCTCACGGTCCCCGCCATGCAGCTGCTCGAAGTCCCGGCGAGCCTGCTCCGAACGGGACTGCTCGTTCGACAGCGACGCCCGGGCAGCAGCCAGCTCGGCTTCGGCCTGCTTGAGCGCGGTTTCGTAGTCGCTGGGGTCGACCTCGATCAGTACCTCGCCGTCGCGGAAAAACCCACCGGCGACGAATGCGTCGTGAACTCTGGTGACCTTGCCGCTGACCTCGGGCACGATCGTGGTCTGCGTGCGGGGCTCGACCGTGCCCTGCGCCTCGACGATGAATCGCTCGCCGGCCCGACCGGCCTCGATGACGTCGACCAGCATCGCCGCCTCCTCGGGCTCGCGTTCGGGGGGCTCGGGCCGGTTCATCACCAGGAAGGCGACGATGGCGATCGCGCCGATGATCAGTGCCGGCGGCAGCAGGTATCGGAGGAGCTTTTTCATGGGTCTTGCGGGTCCCGGGTCGAGAATTTCGAAGATGGATGCACGTTGGGCGTCATCGTGCCATCGGCGGAGTGCGGGGTACACGTGCCAAAAGGCATGAATCGCAGGTCTCTTCGACTGGAAAAACCCGCCCCCGACGCCCGTTCAACGTCTTTCGGGTAGACTGTCGCCCTCGAAATTCAGTTTCATCCATGAATCATCAAGTTCATATCAAGAACCCCGAGGAAATCGAGGCGATGCGCGTTGCCGGCCAGCAGGCCGCGAGCGTGCTGGCCCTGCTGCGAGAGCACGTCCGTCCGGGCGTGACCACCGGAGAACTCGATCGCATCGCGCACGAATACATCGTCGACGAACTCCGCGCCGTGCCGGCGCCGCTCGACTACAAGGGTTTCCCGAAGTCGATCTGTACGTCGGTGAATCACGTGGTCTGCCACGGAATCCCCGGTGACAAGAAGCTCAAGGACGGTGACATTCTCAATATCGACGTGACCGTCATCAAGGACGGCTGGCACGGCGACACCTCCAAGATGTTCTTCGCCGGTGAACCCTCCGTGAAGGCACGGCGGATCTGCGAGGTCGCCCACGAGGCCCTGATTCGCGGCGTCGAGACCGTCAAGCCGGGCGCTACGCTGGGCGACATCGGGCATGCCATCCAGACCTACGCCGAGGGCGAGCGCTGCTCGGTCGTGCGAGAGTACTGCGGTCACGGCATCGGCCGCGGCTTCCACGAGGCGCCGCAGGTGCTGCATTACGGCCGGCCCGGCCAGGGGATGGCCCTGGAACCGGGCATGACCTTCACCATCGAGCCGATGATCAACCTCGGACGGCGCCACACGAAGCTGCTGCCCGACGGCTGGACGGTGATCACCCGCGATCGCAGCCTGACCGCGCAGTGGGAGCACACCCTGGCGGTGACCGATGGCGGCTACGATGTTCTGACCCGGCTGCCCGACGACCCGCTGTGATCGAGAGACTGAGCGCAGTTCCGGCCACCCGCGACTGCCTCGATCTCGCGGCGCTGGCCGCCCTCGATGCCCGTCCCGACGCCCTCAGCCGGGCCCTGGGCGAAGCCCGCGAGCGGGCCGACGCCGAGCTTCACCGACAGTTCCGGGCCGGAACCGACGTCCGCGACCTCGTACAGGGCCGCGCCTGGGTCGTCGAACAGCTCGTGTTGACCGCGTGGGAGCGCCTGGCCCCAGCCGACTCCGCTCTCGAGCTCTGCGCGGTGGGCGGGTTCGGCCGCGGCGAACTGCATCCCCATTCGGATGTCGACCTGCTGATCCTGCTGCCCGACGGCGAGAAGATCGACGCTGTCGCGCTCGAACAGTTCATCCAGGTGCTCTGGGACGCCGACCTGCACCCGGGGCAGAGCGTTCGCAGCGTCGACGAGTGCGTCGAGGAGGCGAAGAACGACGTCGGCGTGGCCACCAACCTGATGGAATCGCGCCTGATGGCCGGCAACGGCCGGCTCTACCGCCAGATGCGAGAGCGCACGGACGCGCCCGCGCTGTGGCCGGCCGACGAGTTCTTCGCGGCCAAGCTGGAGGAACAGGACCAGCGTCACGAACATTTTGAGGACACCGTCTACAACCTGGAGCCCAACCTGAAGGAGGGGCCGGGCGGCTTGCGGGACATGCAGATGATCGCCTGGGTCACGCGCCGGCACTTCGGCACCTCGACCCTGCACGGCCTGGTCGAACACGGCTTCCTGAGCGAGCGCGAACACGAGGACCTGGTGGCCGGACGTGAGCATCTTTGGCGCCTGCGCTGGGCGCTTCACGAGACCGCAGGTCGCGCCGAGGAACGCCTTCTGTTCGAATACCAGCGCCGCCTGGCAGAGGAGTTCGGCTTCGGCAACTGCGGTGAGAGCAACGAACCGGTCGAGCGCTTCATGCAGGGCTATTACCGCAACGTCATGCAGCTCGAGCGCCTCAACGAGCGCCTGCTGCAGAGCTTCGACGAAGAACTGCTGGCCGGCCGCCGGCACCTGCCTTCGGCCGACATCGACCAGTTCTTCCGCATCCACCACGGCTACCTCGAGCTCAAGGATCCGCACGCGCTGGTGCAGTATCCGGAACTGATCATGCGCATGTTCCTGGTGCTGGCCGACCATCCCGACGTGCGCGGCGTTCGCGCCACCACCATCCGGCTCGTGCGCGAGCACCTGTACCTGATCGACGAAGATTACCGCCGCGACCCGGAGATTCTCGGCTGCCTGCTTGCCCTGCTTCGCCGAGATCGCCTGGTCTACAGCCAGCTGGCGCGCATGAACCGCTACGGCGTGCTGGCCGCCCTGCTGCCGGAATTCGCGCAGATCACCGGGCGGATGCAGTTCGACCTGTTCCACGTCTATACCGTCGATCAGCACACCCTGTTCGTGATTCGCAACCTCCGGCGCTTTGCCTATGCCAAGCACCCGGATCGATTTGCCCACGCCATCGAGATCTTCAAGCGGATCGAGCGCCCCGAGGTGCTCTATCTGGCGGCGCTGTTCCACGACATCGCCAAGGGGCGTGGGGGCGATCATTCCGAACTCGGCGCCGAAGACGCCCGCCGCTTCGTCGATCGGCTGGAGATGCCCGACGCCGACCGCGACCTGGTCGTGTGGCTGGTGCTCGAGCACCTGCTGATGTCGCGCACAAGCCAGCGCGAGGACATCTCCGACCCCGAGGTCGTCAACGCATTCGCCGAAAAGATCGGCGACCAGCGCCACCTGGACCATCTCTTCGTGCTCACGGTCGCCGATATCGCCGCGACCAGCCCGAGGCTCTGGAATTCCTGGAAGGACAGCCTGCTGTGGGAACTCTACAAGGCGACCACCGACGCGCTCGGCCGCGGCCTGGAGCATCCGGTCGATCGTCAGGCCAGCCTCGACGAGACGCGCATGGAGGCGCTGGAATCCCTGGAAGCCGCCGGGCACGAGTCGGAAGCGGTCACCAGCTGCTGGCGTCATCTGCCGGACCGTGCTTTCCTGCGGCTGGATGCCGAGCAGCTGGCCTGGACGACCCGGGAAGTGCTGGCGGGCGGTGCTCTCCCCCTGGTGGCCAGCCGCCGCCTGGAAGACAAGGGCATCAGCGAGATCTTCGTGCACGCGGATGACTTCGCCGGGCTGTTCGCCGTCGTCGCCCGCGAGCTCGACCGCATGCAGCTCAACGTCCTGGCCGCCCGCGTTGTCACGACGAGTGACGGCAAGAGCTGGGATATCTTCCAGGTCATGGACGCCCACAGCCAGCCGCTCTTCGATACAGATGCCGAGCGGCTGAAGCGCTCACTCGTGGAGCAGCTGGCCGCCCGCGAGGTCCGGTCCCTGCCGCCCCGGCCCGTCCCG
This sequence comes from Gammaproteobacteria bacterium, assembly GCA_009908385.1. Taxonomy (GTDB): domain Bacteria; phylum Pseudomonadota; class Gammaproteobacteria; order Xanthomonadales; family Wenzhouxiangellaceae; genus Wenzhouxiangella. Next base: position 18,533 of record JAAAPE010000065.1, on the reverse strand, counting down.
AGACGGCTTCAGCCTTTCATGGGGCGCTCCGAGATCATGCTCTCCCAGCGCGACGGCGTGACCGACCTGGAAATCGCCGCCACCGATCGACCCGGTCTGTTGTCGGCCATCGCCGGTGCCCTGGTCAGCCGGGGCCTGCGCCTGCACGACGCCCGGGTGGCCACCTTCGGGCAACGCGTGGAGGACATGTTCACGATTACCGACGCCGAGGGCGGGCCGCTGGACCGGGAGGCCTGCGATGCGCTCGAGACGGAGCTTCGCAAGCGGCTCGATGTTTGAAGGTTTCAGTGTTCAGGTTTCAGGTTTCAGGAAAAAGAAGAGATTCGGATCAAGAAATGCCTCAGTCGACCGGGGGCTGCGCTATCCTGATTCCCTGAAACCTGAAACCTGAAACGCCATGCTCAACGAACTCGACAAGCTGCAAATGGCCATCGAGGCCGCCTGGGACCGGCGCGGCGAGCTGTCGCCGGACACCGCCGATCACGAACTGCGCGGGCAGATCGACACCTGCCTGCAGGGGCTGGAGAGCGGCGAGTTGCGCGTGGCCGAGCCGGATTCCGAGGGTCAGTGGCGGGTCAACGGCTGGCTCAAGCAGGCCATCCTGCTGCACTTCCGCATCACGCCCAACCGGGTCATGGAAGGCGGCGTCAGCCAATATTTCGACAAGGTCGACCTGCGCTTTTCCAACGAGGTCGACTCGCCGAACAGGTGCGGCGCCCGGGTCGTGCCGACCGCGACCGTGCGGCGCGGGGCGCATATCGGCGACGACGTGGTGCTCATGCCCAGCTACGTCAACATCGGCGCCCATGTCGGCGCGGGCAGCATGATCGACACCTGGGCCACCGTGGGATCCTGCGCCCAGATCGGCTCGGGGGTGCACCTCTCCGGCGGAGCCGGAATCGGCGGCGTGCTCGAGCCGCTGCAGGCGAAGCCAACCATCATCGAGGACGGCTGCTTCATCGGCGCGCGCTCGGAAGTGGTCGAGGGCGTGATCGTCGAGAAGGGCGCCGTGATCGGCATGGGCGTGTTCCTGGGGCAGTCGACGCGCATCTATAACCGAGAGACGGGAGAGATCACCACCGGCCGCGTGCCGGCGGGTTCGGTCGTCGTGGCAGGCAGCCTGCCGGCGAAGGACGGCAGCCACAGTCTCTACGCGGCGATCATCGTCAAACAGGTCGACGAGAAGACGCGCTCGCGCACCTCGGTCAACGAGCTTCTCCGGAGCGTCTGAGCCACCTCGTCCAATTCCATGGCCCGGTTTCCGGCCCTATTGCGCACGCATCAACAGGACCATGAAGGAAACCTGTTCGTATGCGTATCGCGATCTGCTTGCTGGCGCTCTGCGCCTGTTTCTTTCCTGCCGGGGCTCGCTCGGCGATCATCTGCGCGACTTCGAGCGCCGGCCTGGAGTTCGCCCTCGCGGCGGCAGAGGGCAATGGCGAGACCGACGAGATTCGTCTGACCGAGGGTGCTTTCGACGCCCCGGCGGGAGGCTTCGAGTACCAGGCCGCTGCTTCCGAGAACTTCGATCTCACGATTAGCGGGGGCTGGAGCGAGTTCTTCGGCAACCCCTGCGGGCAGCAACTCGAAGGCGCGCCGGCGACCACCATCAACGGGCAGTTTCTCGAACGGGGACTGGAAATCAGGATGCGCGACAGCGGCATACTTCGGGTCAGCCGCCTGTCGTTCATCAACGGCCTGGTGCCCGATCCGTTTCGCGGCGCGGGGCTGTGGGTGCGCGCGGAGGAGGGATTCTCGGGCGCCGTGTTCATCGAGCGCAATCTGTTCTTCAACAACGAGGCCGAGAGCAGCGGCGGCCTGCATGTCGGCATCACGGGCTCGGGTTCGGTCCAGCTGCATTTGCTCAACAATGTGTTCCGCCTGAATCGTGCCAGACAGACCGCCGGTGCCGGCACGCTCCTGCTCAACGGTGGAAACGCCAGCCTCCTCGGCGCCCGCGTGGTGGCCCTCAACAACACGGTCGTCTCCAACCTGGTCGATGCGACCGGCCCGGATGTCACCGGCGGCCTGGACATTCGCGGCCAGGTCCCGGCCAAGTGGGTCGTCAACAACAATCTCTGGGGTAACGAGGGTCTCGATCTGTTGGTGAAAGTCTCGCTGAGTACAACGTTCGCCCTCTACAACAACAACTACGAAGACTCGCAGTTCACACAGCCGCCCACTGCGCAGGACGGCAACATAAGCGTCCAGCCGGCCTACGAAAACTGCGAGGGATTCCTGTGCTTCAGCGGCGTACCCCTGCCGGGGACGCCGCTGCACGACGGTGGACGCGAGCCGGGCATGATCTCGCCTTGGTTTCCGGGCCCGGTCGACTACCGAGGACTGCCCCGGTCGAACGGAGCCCGTGTCGATATCGGTGCCTTCGAAAGCCACGCGCTGCTGTTCCGGGATCGTTTCGAGGTGCAGCAGTGAGCGCGGCCGTGAAAACTGCCCACGTCGCGCTACGGACGTTGCTTGCCCTGCCGTTATTGACGGCATGCCTGCTCGCCTGGTCGACGGCCGTGCGCGCGGAACTGTTTTGCGTTTCCTCACCGGCGGAACTGACGGGAGCGCTCACGGTCTCCCTGTTAAACGGGCAGCAGAACGAGGTCCGCCTCGTGACCGGCTCCTATGCCATGTCCAGCGGCTGGAGCAATATCGGCAACGCCTACAACCACGCGCTCAAGCTCTCTGGCGGATGGAACGGTGACTGCAGTTCGCGCGTCTCCCTCGATCCTGGATCCACGTCGATTCACGGCCAATCGCACGGGGCCTCGACGTGGTGGCTCGTGGCCAACGCTTCGGTCATCCTCGACGGCTTCGAGTTGGTCCAGAGCGGCGGTCTTCATCTGACCGACTCGGGCTGTGCGCCTTTCGGACAGGAGTACCTCGTCCGCCGTATGCGCATTCGCAACAGTATCGATGCAACAGGCAGCATCGCTTCCCTGTTCTCCGATGGCGCCTGCCACAAGACCATCGTCGAGAATTCCCTGATTACCGGCGGTGCGCTCGATGGCGTCGAGATCTGGTGCCAGGGCAGCAGCATGGGCTCTTTCCGCCTGGTCAACAACACCTTGCGTGACAATGTCGGTGACGACCTCTTCGCGAGCAACGATTCGCTGCTTTGCAGCGCCAACGAACTGGGCGCCGATTCGCTGCACAACAATGTCGTGGGCGATATCCGTCTGCTCCGAAGCACGCCACAGGCCCATCACAACATCTATGCCTCTCTGGCGAGCGTCGGTGGCGGCGGTTTCTTCGGTGGATCCTCGAACAATCTGACGGTCGACCCCGAGCTCGATCCCATCAATTATCGCCCGGTGGAGCCAGGCTCGCCGGCGATCAACTCGGGTACATCGGACGTTCCGGGCGGCCTGGCGGCCATCGATCTCGCCGGTGATCCGCGAGCCGTCGGCGGCATTCCGGATCGGGGCGCCTACGAGTCCTCGGTCGTTCCACCGGGGCCCTTCATCCTGACCGTCACGAGCGGCACCGACAGTGGAGCGGGCTCGCTGCGGGAAGTGATCGGCCAGGCGAACGCCAGCCCGGGGCTCAACCTCGTCCAGTTCGACCTGTCTACGTGCAACTTCCAGATCCAGCTCACCTCGCCGCTGCCCGACATTACCGACGACGTCATCATCGACGGCTACAGTCAGCCCGGCTCGAGCTTCAACACGCTCGACAACGGTAATGACAGCGTGATCTGTACCTCGGTCGTTCCGCAACCCGGGACGGACGTTCCCTGGGCTTTTCGGGTTCCGCCCGGCAGTGCCGCACGCCTGACCGTGCGCGGTCTGAGGTTCGGCGGCTTCGACGACGGCGGCGGATTGCTCGGCGAAGCGGCCATCTTCCTCCAGGGCGGCAGCGGCCATCGCATCCAGGGCAATCACTTCGGCAATCCGTCGGCCAATTCGGAAGGCGTTCGCCTGATGAACGATGCCGCCGAAGCCCTGATCGGCGGCGACAGCCCGGCGCTGCGAAACACCTTCGGCAAGTCCGCCCTGTCCGCCGTACACATCATCGGCACGGCCTCGCAGGGCCACAACATCATCAACAACTACATCGGCACGAGCCCCTCGGGCCTGAGCGCGGACGGCAACCTCGACGGCATCCGGATCATCCAGAGCGCGGGCAACCGCGTGCTCGACAACCTGATTTCCGGGAACACCCGCGACGCGGTCTACATCAGCGGGGAGAACGCGACCGCCAACGTGGTGGCCGGCAACCGCATCGGCGGTATCCGCCCGGGTTTCTTCCTGCCCTGCGGACCCTCGCCGCTGCCGCCCTGTCCGCCGCCGCTGACCAACAGAAAGGGCGTGTTCATCGACAACGACGCCGGCAACAACACGATCGGTGACGGCGGTCTTGACGGCGCGCCCAACGTGATTCGCCTGAGTACCCAGCACGGCATTCGCGTCCTGTCGGGCCAGCGCAACCGGCTCCTCGGCAACCAGCTCTACGGCAACGGCTCGGTGGCTTCGGAGTACGAGATCGACCTCGGCAGCTTCGGCCTCGACCCCATCGACCCGGATTGCGGCGCGGCGGCCGACGCCAAGGCCAATCGAGGTCAGAATCGACCCGTTATCGAGAGCGCGACACTCGGCACAAGCGACCAGTCCGTCGCCTTCAGCGGCGAACTGAGCTCGTGCACCCACGACGGCGGCTTCTCGTCGGTCTATCGCCTGCAGTTCTTCGCCAGCGGAAGCTGCGACGCAAACGGCGCCGGGCCGGGCCGGTATTTTCTGGGAGATCTCAACGTGATCATGTCCGGCCCGGTTCAGACCGACACGAGCGTGTCCTTCAGCGCCGAACTCGAACATCCCTGGCTGAATCTGCAGGGCCTGAACCTGACCGCCACAGCCACCGACCTGATGGGCAACACGTCGGAACTCTCCGAATGCGTGCAGATTGCCGACGACGGTCTGTTTTCGGATCGCTTCGAGCAGTAGCGTGAACGCTTGCGCTCGACGGCGGGCCGGCGTAGCCTTGGATCGGAGCACAATCCGGGAGACGGGTCGTGGCCGAGTCCACGGGTACGCAGGGGGCAATCAGCGAATTGCTGGATTCCGGCGTATCAGGAACGCGCGACTCGTTCGACGAGGTCTTCGAGCTCGTCTACGAGGAACTCAAGCGTCTCGCCCGGCACCAGCTCGCGGCCGGGTGGCGACACCAGACCCTGGATACCACCGGCCTGGTTCACGAGGCCTACCTGCGTCTGGTCGGCTCCGCCGATCTTTCGCGCCGCCACCGCGGATATTTCTTCGGCGCTGCCGCCCGCGCCATGCGCCACGTGCTCGTGGATGCGGCCCGACGGCGCCAGAGCCTCAAGCGCGGCGGCGGCGAGCGGGACCGCACTCTCGACGAATCGATCCTTTCGGTGGACGGTTTCGCCGCCGAACTGATCGGACTCGACGCAGCGCTGGAACGGCTGGCCGTGTCGTTTCCCCGTCAGGCGGACGTGGTGGAGTGCCGGTTCTTCGGCGGTCTGACCATCGAAGAAACCGCCGCCGCCCTCGAATTGTCGCGCCGTACGGTCATTCGCGACTGGGAGCTGGCGCGCGCCTGGCTCTACCGCGAGCTCGGAAGCGGTGACCCGGGCCTTCCGACCGATGAAGCTCGACCACGACCGCCTGGCTGACCTGTTCGAGACGCTGCGGCCGCTTGGCGTAGATGAGCGGCGCACGCGACTCGAGGCAATGCGCCGAGACAACCCGGCCTTGGCTGATCAGCTCGGGTCCCTGCTCGAAGCACACGACTCCGCCGACGGATTTCTGGAGTCGCTGGACACCGCTCGTGCATCCGAATTGCTCGACCAGGACGAACGGCTGGCGATGCCCGAGCACGCCGGGCCGTTCCGACTGGTGCGCGAGATCGGGCGCGGGGGGCTGGGCGTCGTCTACCTCGGCGAGCGCTCGGACGGTAGCTTCGACCAGCAGGTGGCGGTCAAGCTGATCAAGCGGGGCATGGATTCCGACAGCATCGTGCGTCGTTTCGAGGCCGAGCGCCGGATCCTCGCTTCGCTCGAGCACGCCGCCATCAGCCGCATCGTCGATGGCGGCGTCCTGGCAGACGGTCGCCCCTGGTTCGCCATGGAGTACATCCGGGGCATGCCCGTCACGCAGTGGTGCGATCGGCAGGGTCTCGGCGTCAAGGCCAGGCTCGAGCTGTTCGAAACGGTCTGCCGCACCGTCCAGTTCGCGCATTCGCGCCTGGTCGTACACCGGGACCTCAAGCCGGCCAACATCCACGTCACCGAGCACGGCGACGTCAAGCTGCTCGACTTCGGCATCGCCAAACTCCTCGACGAGGCCGGCGACGGTGCGAGCGCCCTCACCCTGGCCGGCATGCGCGCGATGACCCGCGACTACGCCGCGCCCGAGCAGATTCGCGGGGAACCGGTGAGCGTGGCCACCGACGTGCACGCGCTCGGCCTGGTGCTCTACGAGCTGCTCACCGGGGCGCATCCCTATCGCCGCCCCGACCAGGGATACGAGGCCCTCGACCGGGCGATCTGCGAGGCCGAGCCCGACTGGCCGTCCGTGGCGGCTGCACGGGCCGGCCGCCGTCTGCATCGCGATCTCGACGCCATCGTGATGACGACGATGGCCAAGCAGCCCGGGGATCGTTACGGGTCCGCGGAGGCCCTGGCCGAGGATATCCGGCGCCACCTCGACGACGTGCCGGTTCGGGCGCGTCGCCGCACGGCTGGGTATCGGATTGCCCGTTTCTTGCGACGTCACCGGGTCGGCGTGTCGGCCACGCTCGCGATCGGGCTGGCCCTGGCGGTTGGGCTGGTCCTGGCCGCCTGGCAGGCGCAGCGCGCCTCGCAGGAAGCGACGCTGGCGCGCGCCAACGAGCAGCGCGCCGAGCAGGCGGCGGCGCGTTCCCGGCGGACGCTGGACTTCATCACGGAGCTGTTTCGCGGCGGCGACCCCCGGGCGGGCCGCCCCGTGGAGTCGATCGACGAGCTGCTCGCGGCCGGCGAGGCTCGCGCTGGCAGCGACCTGGCAGAGGATCCGGGCCTGCAGGATCTCGTGCTGCTTCGGCTCGCGCGGGTTCGGCTCAACCGGGCAGAATACGACTCGGCACTGACCCTGTCACTCGAGGTGATCGAGAGGGAAGGGGCGGACGCGGCCTCGAGCGCGGCGGTGCTCGCCGAAGCCTACGAGATCGCCGGGGAGAGCCTTTACCTGCTCGATGATCGGGCCGGGGCGGAACCGCGGCTTCGGCGGGCCGTCGAGCTCTACCGGGCCCTTGGCGATGAGGATCGAGCGGACCGGGCGATGAGCAGCCTCGCCGGCGTGTTCCGCGACGGCGAGGACTATGCGCAGGCGGTCGCCTTGCAGCGGGAGCTGCGCGATCGGGCCATCGAGCGGCACGGGTCGGGGCATCCAGAAACTCTGGGGCACCGATACGGCCTGGCCGTGTTCGCCATCGACCTGGGCGACTACGATCTGGCCGAAACCGAACTGCGGGCAGCGCTGGCGGGCCTGGAGGCCCTGCCCGACGAAACCGGCGTCCAGCGCAGCGGCGGCCTGCTGACGCTGGCGAGCCTGCTCGACCGGATGGGTCGAAGCGACGAGGCGGCGCCGCTGTTCGAGCGCGGCGTCGCGATCCGGACGGAACTCTTCGGTTCCGACAGCGAGCCGGTCGCCAACGCCCGGTTCTCACAAGGCATTTTCCTTCTCGGGCAGGGCAGGCTTCAAGCCGCCGAGGCGACCTTCCGGCGTGTGACGGAGTCGACGGCCGCGGCGCCGAGTACGCACGCCCACGGCTGGCGCTACCTGGGCCGCGCCTTGCGCGAGCAGGGTCGCTACGCCGAGGCCCTGGAAGCGCTGTCGGCCGGCGAGGCGGCCTACCTCGACATCGGCGGACCGGGCATGACCCTGCAGGCACACCGGGCCGCCGCCGACCGCGGGCATACGCTGGCCCTGCAGGGAGACACCGGTGCCGCGCTCGAGGTACTCGAGAAATCCATCGCCGGCATCGAGTCGATCCGCGGCGACACGCATTACGATCTCATCCAGCCGCTGGGCTATTACGGCCTGGCGCTTCGGCAGGCCGGGCGGCCCGAAACACGGGCCGTGCTCGAGCGCGCCGCGCGGGTCGCCGAATCGATCCTGGGCGCCGACCATCGCTTCACTCAGGAGGCCCGGCGCCGGCTGACCGTGCTGCTCGACGAGTCCTGAGGCACAGGTGGTTGTCGTCAGGCAGCGCGGACTTCGCGTTCGCCGATGAAGACGTAGTAGAGCAGGGGGATGATCACCACGGTCATCACCGTCGACACCGCCAGGCCGAAGATCAGCGAGATCGACAGGCCGTTGAAGATCGGGTCGGGCAGGATAAAGGCCGCGCCCAGCATCGCCGAGATGGCGGTCAGTGCGATCGGCTTGAGCCGGACCACACCGGCGAGCACCACCGCGTCCTCGAGCGATTCGCCCTCGTCGAGCAGCTGGCGGATGAACACCACCAGCAGGATGGAGTTGCGCACGATGATGCCGGCCAGGGCGATCATGCCGATCATGCTGGTGGCGGTGAACTCCCGGCCCAGCAGGGCGTGGCCGGGCAGGATGCCGATCAGCGTCAGGGGAATCGGCGCCATGACGATCAGGGGAATCAGATAGGCGCGGAACTGTGCAACCAGCAGCAGGAAGATCACGAAAATGCCCACGGCGTAGGCGAGGCCCATGTCGCGGAACGTCTCGTAGGTGATCTGCCATTCGCCGTCCCACTTGATCGCCGGCGTACCGGCCCAGTCGGGCTGGTTGATCCAGTACTGCCTCGGCGCGCCGGCCTGGTCGTAGAGCCCGGCGGCCAGGGCGAACATGCCGTACAGCGGCGAGTCGACCTCGCCGGCCATGTCGGCGGTGACGTAGGTGACCGGCAGCAGGTCCTTGTGCTGGACAAGCCCCGGCCATTGCGATTCCTCGATACTGGCCACGTCGGCCAGGCGAATCACTTCGCCTTCGTGATTCATGACCGGCAGGGACATCAGGGCCGAAGGCTGCGCGCGGTCGCCCTCGTCCAGAATCACGCGGATGGGCACGGCGTACTTCGCGCCGGCATCGCGCAGGTAGCTGACGCTGCGCTCGCCCAGCGCCACGGCCAGGGCATCGACGACCTGGGCCTGCGAGATCCCCAGGGTGGCGGCGCGGTGGCGGTCGACCAGCACGCGCCACTGCGCCGTCGGTGCGGTCACGGTGGTGTCGATGTCGACCAGGCCGTCGATGGCTTCCATCTGTCGCGCAAGGTTGCCGGCCAGCTCGGCGCGCGCTTCCGGCGTGGGACCATAGACTTCCGCGACCACCGGCGAGAGCACCGGCGGGCCCGGCGGGACCTCGACGATCTTCACCGCGGCGCCGTAGCGCTCGCCGACCCGGGTCAGCGGAGCGCGCAGGTCCAGCGCGATCTGGTGCGACTGTCGTTCACGTTCGTCGACGAGGTTGATCTGCAGGTCGCCGTGGTAGGGCTCGCTTCTCAGATAGTACTGGCGCACCAGACCGTTGAAGTTGATCGGGGAGGCCGTTCCGGCATAAGCCTGCCAGTCGGACACGTCGTCGACGCCCGAGAGATAGTCGCCCATCTCGAGCAGCACGCGCATCGTTTCCTCCATCGGCGTGTCCTCGGGCATGTCGATGACGACCTGCAGCTCCGACTTGTCGTCGAAGGGCAGCATCTTGAGGACAACGGCCTGGAAGATCGGCAGCAGCGCGACCAGCAGGGTCAGTCCGACCACGCTGCCGGCCAGCAGCCAGCGCCGCTTGCGGTTGTCGCCAAGGAAGGGTGTGAATACGGTCGAAAAGAGGCGGTGCAGACGGGGATTGATGCCTTCTGTGGACTTCTCGGGCCGTTCGTCCGATGCCTCGTCGGTGTCCTTGCCGCGCCTGAGCAGGCGCACGGCCAGCCAGGGGGCAAGCACGAAGGCAACCGCCTGCGAAAGCACCATGCCGGCCGAAGCGTTGATGGGGATAGGGCCCATGTAGGGGCCCATCAGGCCGGAAACGAAAGCCATGGGAATGAGGGCGGCCATGACCGTTAGCGTGGCCATGATGGTGGGTGTGCCCACCTCGTCGACGGCGGCGGGGATGATGTCGCGAATCGGCCGTTTCGAGATGCTGATGCGGCGGTGGACGTTTTCCACGATCACGATCGCGTCGTCGACCAGGATGCCGATCGAGAAAATCAGGGCGAAGAGCGACACGCGATTGAGCGTGAAGCCCCAGGCCCAGGAGAACACGAGGGTCAGCAGCAGGGTGACCAGAACCGACAGACCGACGATGACCGCCTGGCGCCAGCCCATCGTGGCCAGAACCAGCAGGATCACCGAGATCGTCGCCGAGATCAGGTCGCGGATCAGCGAGCGTGCCTTGGCCGATGCCGTCTCGCCGTAGTTTCGCGTGACCAGTACTTCAGTATTGTCCGGAATGACGCGGCCATGGAGGATGTCGAGCCTTTCGGCCACGGCATCGGCGATGTCGATGGCGTTCTCGCCGGGCTTCTTGGCCACCGCCAGGGTCACGGCCGGAAAAACCCGGCCCGGTTCGCCCTCACCGCCGGGGCCGAAGCCGAGCATCACGCTCTGGTCCGGCACGGTCTCGCCACGCTGGACTTGCGCAATATCACCCAGGCGGACGGCGGTGTCGCCGTGCAGCCCGACGACGAGAGTCCGAACCTGGTCGGCGGTCTCGAGCAGGCTTCCGGGCTGGAGCGGGATGGACACTCCGTCGCGCACGATGCGGGACTCGCCGGCGCTGCTGTTGGCCGCGCGGACAGCGTCGCGGATGTCGGCCAGCGTCAGCCCGAATCCGGCCAGCCGATCGGGGTCGAAAACCACCTCCACGCGGTCGGGAATGCCGCCCACCGTGTAGACGTCGCGCGTGCCAGCCACGCGCTTGAGGGCGACTTCGAGCGTGTGCGCCAGTCGGGTCAGGTCCTCGCCGGTTTGACGGCCTGCCGGATCGTAGAGCGTGAGCGTCAGGATCGGAACATCGTCGATGCCCTTGGGTTTGACCACAGGCTGGCCCGCACCCAGGTCGGTGGGAAACCAGTCGCTGTTGGAATAGACCTTGTTGTACAGACGGACCAGGGCTTCCTGGCGTGGAATGCCCACCTCGAATTCGACGGTGATGACCGCCTGCCCCTGGCGGGATGTCGAGTAGACGTGCTTGACACCGGAGATTTCGTCGAAGATCTGTTCGCCGGGATTGGTGATGAGGTACTCCACCTCCTCGGCGCTCGCGCCGGGGAAGGGCACGAAGACATCGGCCATCGTGACGTCGATCTGGGGCTCTTCCTCCTTGGGCGTGATCACCACCGCCAGCAGTCCCGCGATGATACCCACCGCCGCCAGCAGCGGCGTCAGGCGCGAATCCTGGAAGACGCGGGCGATGTGCCCGGACGGACCCATCTTCGACTGCAGGTCATTCATTGCGCATCACTCCGGGCGAAGATGGCTTCGGGTTCGAGCGCGACTTCTTCGCCTTCGCTGAGGCCGGAAAGTACCTCTAGACGGTCACCGTCTCGCGTACCGATGCGAACCTGACGCAGCCTCGGCGGGCCGGCGGCGTTGCGCACGAACACCGCGCGCAGCTCGCTCCGGCGCAGCAGGCTCTCGGCGGGAATCCAGAGCGCGTCTCGTCTCTCGACCGGCAGCAGGACGCGCACGAGCCGGCCCGGGTAGACGTCCATCTGGCCGTTTTCGAAGGTGATTCGAACGGTCACACCGTGGCCGGGTGCGTCGGCGAAGGGGAAGCGGGTGATGTCGTCGATCTCGAGGTCGCGTCCGTCGTCGAGAAGAATGCGGAAATCATTCTCGTCCTCGACGCGGTCGATATAGCGTTGCGGAACCGAGACGACCACGCGCAGGGGATCGAGCGCGAAGCCGCTGAGCAGGGGCTGCCCGGGCCGCACGGACTCGCCGATTTCCACATGGCGCGTGGTAATCACCCCGCCGTAGGGCGCGGTGATCCGGGTGTAGTCGAGCTGCTCGCGGGCTTCCTCGAGGCCGCTGCGAGTCCGTCCCACCCGGGCGCGGGCAGCGCTGAGCGCGTTGCGCGCCTGATCGAGGTCGGACTGCGAGGCGACCCCGCGTTCGGCCAGCGGTTCGATCCTATCGTATCGTTGACGCGCATCCTCGAGGCTGGCTTCGGCCTCCTCGAGATTGGCCTCGGCCTGCTGCATCCGGGCACGCTGCTCGGTATCCTCCAGACGGGCGATCAGCGCGCCGGACTCGACGACGTCGTCGACATCGAAGGGCAGTTCGACGATGGTGCCGGCGGTCTGCGCGGAGACCGTGCTTTCCTGCACGGCTTCCACCATGCCATCGAGCCGGACCGATTCGACCAGGCTGGCCCGCTCGACGGGCGCCCATTCCACCGCCCCGGCTGGGCCGGACAGGGCAGTCGCCGCCAAGGCTGCGGCGCTCAGCAAGAGCAGTCTTGATTTCATGGCATCCCCGGAATTCAATGATGATGCAATATATTAGCATAATGCGATATAAAGGGCCAGTCCGTTGCTGCAGGATTTCACACTTGAGCCCGGGCCGGGCGGCTCCCAGATTGAAGGCATGGACATCTATGGCATCAAGAACTGCGATACCTGCAGAAAGGCGCGCAAGTGGCTCGACGAGTCCGGCCGCGAGTACAGCTGGCACGACCTGCGAGAGGCGCCGCCCGGGGAGACCGTGCTCCGACGCTGGGTCGAGGTCATTGGCCTCGAGTGCCTGGTGAACCGCCGCTCGACCACCTGGCGCACGCTCGTTGAGCCCGATCGCGCCCGCGCAGGCGATCCCGGCCTGGCGCCCGGGTTGCTGGCCGACAACCCGACGCTGATCAAGCGTCCCGTTTTCGATACCGGTGACCGGATCCTGGTGGGATTCGACGATACGGTGAAGCAGGCACTGTAAACTGGCGACGATGGATGCAGCAGCCGAACAGACCACGCTCAAGGCAGTGACACGCGATCAGCGTGAGGCACGCGAGCGCGATCTTTCGCCGCTTGCGACCCGTTCGGCCGATACCCGCGGGCGCGAAGACGAGGAAGCGAAGGATCCCTACCGCACGGAATTCGAACGCGATCGCGACCGGGTGCTTCATTCGAAGGCTTTCCGCCGGCTCAAGCACAAGACGCAGGTCTTCATCAACCCGGAGGGCGATCACTTCGTCACCCGGATGACGCACACGCTCCAGGTCACGCAGGTCGCCCGGTCCCTCGCCGCCGCGCTGGGCCTCAACGAAACGCTGACCGAGGCGATCTGCCTCGCCCACGACTGCGGCCATACGCCTTTCGGGCACACCGGCGAGGCGGCGCTGTCCGATTACATCGACGACGGCGAATGGCTGCATTCGGAGCAGGGAGTGCGCATCTTTCGCGTGCTCGAGCCGCGAAACCTGACCTGGGAGGTTCTCGACGGCATCCGGGCCCACACCTGGCGCGTCAAGCCACCGCCGCACACTCCGGAGGGCTGGGCTTGTCGCTACGCCGATCGGATCGCCTACCTCAACCACGATCTGCAGGATGCGTTGCGAGCCGGCGTGATCGTGGCGGCGGACGTGCCGGCCGACGTCGTCGAAGTCCTGGGGCCGCTCGAGGGCCGCAGCTGGATCAACCTGATGGTCGAGGCAGTTATCGAGGAGTCGATTCGTCGCGGCAAGGTCGTGATGCAGGCCGATGTGCTGCAGGCCATGAAGCGATTCCGGGAGTTCATGTTCGAGCGGGTCTATCTGCGTCCGGAATCGGTCGCCCAGAACGAACGAGCCAGGGGAGTGATTCACCAACTCGTCGAACATCTGCTTCTCCATCCGGATCTCATTCCCGACAGCTATTGCATCGAGTCCGCCGAACGCCTGACGCAAGTCCTCGACTACGTCGCCGGCATGACCGATCGCTATGCGATCAACCTGCACGATCAGCTTTTCCGGCCGCGCGGACTGGTTTAGCGGCATGCCGGTCGAACGGCAGCGAATCTACCTGGCCTATGGCTCGAACCTCCATCCGCGTCGTCTCGAGGCGAGAATCGGTGCCGTCGAGTTGCTCGGCGTCGTCACGCTGCCCGGCTGGATGATGCGGTTCGACAAGCGCGGTGGTGACGGCTCCGCCAAGGCCAATCTGCATGCCGCCCCGGGCAGCGATCGGATAGCCCGCGCCGCCGCCTATCGCGTGCGTTCCGAGCAGGTCGGAAGGCTCGATGTTTTCGAGGGCTGTGGGCGCGGCTATGAAACCATGCTCATGACGATACGGGTCGCTGGCAAAGAGCGCTCCGCGTTCACCTATCTCACGCCTTCGCAATGGGTGTCGAGAGACCTGCTTCCCTTCGACTGGTACGTCGACCTGATCGTCGGCGGCGCGCGATTCCATGGATTCGATCAAGCCTATGTGCGCGAGATATCGCAGCACGATGCCTGCGAGGATCCCGACCATGAGCGCGCCAGAAGGGAACTGACGGAGATGAACCTGCCGTTGAGGGCGCATTACAAAAGGTGATGCGGATCATATACTTGTTTGCGTTTGCGGACGTCCGTCTGTTAAGGTGGCATTAATCTCGAGCTTCTGTAGCGCGTTCGAGTCGGAACACTCGAGGGGTTTCTACGCATTGGCGCGCCTGTCATAGGCAAGTGCGTCCTGCGCAAATTCTCCCGCTCTGTTCGGACTCCTGCGTGACTGCCGAAGGTGATCCGTAGAATCAACTTTAGGGAGAGGAACATGCGCAAACCATCCTGGTTGAGACTGTCTGCATTCCTGGTCATGGCCTGCATGCTTTCCGTTGCAAGTGCTTCGGAAGGGCAGGGTGAAGCTGAAATGCTCAAGGAACAGATCGACCGAATGCAGCAGCAGCTTCTCGAAATGCAGCGCCAGCTCGACGAGTTGCGCGACGAGCGTGACGAGCAAGAGCAGAAGCGCGAAGAGATGGAATCCCGCCTGGCGGAAGTCGAAGAAGGCGACGCGGACGAGGAGAAGGTCAAGGAGATCGCGGCCGCGACCTACGACGAGAAGAAGTCGACTGAAATCGACGTCGGCGGTGCGGTGCGATTCCAGTATGTCCTGGAGGATTACAACGACTCTTCGAAGGAGAACAACGGCACGTTCGAAATGGACACCGTGCGGCTGAACTTCGATGGAACGGTCGGTGACGTGATCCTTTCCGCTGAATGGCGCTGGTACCAGTACATGAACGTCATTCATCACGCTTGGGCCGGCTACGACTTCAGCGAATCCCTGCAGGGTCAGATCGGTGTCAACCAGGTGCCTTTCGGCGTGACGCCGTACAACTCGCACAGCTTTTTCTTCAGCTCAAACTACTACCTCGGTCTCGAAGACGACTACGACTTCGGCGCGAAGCTTGTTTACGACGAAGGCCCGCTGAATGTCCAGGGCGCCTTTTACTGGGGCGACGAGCTGGGCAGCGGCGACAGCTATCTCGGCTTCGACGGCGGCGACTTTCCGGACTTCCTCAACGACCGTTACTCCTATGACATCGTCGGTGTGAGGCCCCCTGAGGAAGGAACCTTCGCGACGCCCGCAAGCTATGCCTTCGACAGCAACATCATCAATGGCCGCGTGGCCTATACCTTCGGCCATGGCACCGACTATTCGACCGAGATCGGCATTTCGGGCCAGTACGGTGATGTCGTCGACAGCACCAGCAGCAGCATTGGCGACCAGTCGGCCTATGCCGCCCACCTAGTCGGCAACTATGGCCCATGGAACCTGCAACTCCAGGCCACCGAGTACGAGTACGACATGGACAACGGCTTCGGTCGCATGGCGGTCGGCGCTTATGACTTTTTCGACACGATTGCCTCGGAGGCCACGTCCTACACTGCCAACTTGGCCTACAGCCTGCCGGTCGAATGGGGTCCGGTATCCAACCTGACCTTCTACAACGATTATTCGGTCGTGACCGACAAGTCCGCCGATCTCGAGGACACCTGGATGAACGTAACGGGTGTCGCCGTTACCTCGGGCGCTCTGTACACCTACATCGACCTCATCCTGGCCGAGAACCAGCCGTTCATCGGCGGCTCGATGGACTCGATGACCAAGCCCGGCACGAACACCCGATTCAACATCAACTTCGGCTACTACTTCTGATAGCCGTGAACCTCACCGGCCCAATGTCCGACAGCTGCCGTAAGGAACAGCTTCGGCATTGGGCCTTTTCATTCGAGGGTTTCCAGGAAGGGAGATCGATTCATGAGTGAGTTCGACGAGAAAAACCAGAAACCAAAAGAAATCCAGCAGATCGAGCAGATCTACGACACCGACTACGAGGTGGGTCAGGACAACGTGGAAGCCATGGGGATGGACATCCATCACCCGGTGTTTGCCATTGCCTCGACCCTGATCGTGCTTTTCGTGGTTCTCTCGCTGATGTTCCCCGAGATATCCAACGAGTGGCTGAACACCACGCGTGTCTGGATCGGCGAGAAGTTCGACTGGATGTTCCTGACGGCCGGCAACATCTTCGTGCTGTTCTGCGTTGCCCTGATCATCCTGCCGGTCGGCAAGATACGGCTGGGCGGTCAGGACGCCAAGCCGGAGTTCGGCTACCTGTCCTGGTTCGCGATGCTGTTCGCGGCGGGCATGGGTATCGGCCTGATGTTCTGGGGCGTGGCCGAACCGGTCGGCTATTTCACCGAATGGTACGGCACCCCGCTGAACGTCGGTGGCGGCAATGCCGAGGCTTCACTCGGCGCGACCATGTATCACTGGGGCCTGCATCCCTGGGCCATCTACGGTGTCGTCGCGCTGTCACTGGCCTTCTTCTGCTACAACAAGGGCATGCCGCTGACGATTCGCTCCACCTTCTACCCGCTGCTGGGAGATCGTGTGTGGGGCTGGTTCGGCCATTTCATCGACACCCTTGCCGTTTTGGCCACTCTGTTCGGACTGGCCACCTCGCTGGGCCTCGGCGCCAAGCAGGCGGCTGGTGGCATGTCGTTCCTGTTCGGCATCGACAGCGGCCTGATGACACAGGTCGCCATCATCATAGGTGTGACGGCGGTAGCCGTCGTTTCTGTCGTCCGCGGCATTCACGGCGGCGTTCGCGTGCTGAGTAACCTCAACATGTTCGTGGCCGCAGCCCTGCTGCTCTTCACCATGATCGCCGGCGGATTCGTGGCCTTCCTCGCCAACATGGGCACCACGGTGTGGGGCTACATCGAGTACATCCTGCCGCTGTCCAATCCGGTCGGGCGCGAGGATTCCACCTTCTACCACGCCTGGACGATCTTCTTCTGGGCCTGGTGGATTTCCTGGAGTCCGTTCGTCGGGATGTTCATCGCGCGTGTTTCGCACGGCCGAACCGTTCGTGAGTTCATGACCGCGGTCCTGATCGTTCCGGTCTTGGTGACCGTCGTGTGGATGAGCGCCTTCGGCGGCGCGGGCATCGACCAGGTCATCGCCGGTGCCGGCGAGCTGGCCGGGGGTATCGGAGATTCATCCCTGGCCCTGTTCCAGATGCTCTCTGAACTGCCGATGACCGCCATCACGTCATTCCTGGCGATCATCCTGGTCCTGGTGTTCTTCATCACCTCTTCGGATTCCGGCTCCCTGGTGATCGACAGCATCACGGCGGGCGGCAAGCTCGACGCGCCGGTTCCCCAGCGCATCTTCTGGGCGGTGACCGAGGGTGCCGTTGCTGGCGTGTTGCTGGCCGTCGGCGGCGATGCCGCGCTGAATGCCCTGCAGGCCGGTGCGGTCAGCACGGGCCTGCCGTTCGTGATCGTGCTGCTGTTCATGTGCATCAGCCTGGCCAAGGGCCTCAATCACGAACTGGTCCTCATGAAGCACGGCCACGCCTGACGCGCTTTCGCGCAACAACAAGAAGAAAGGGCCCCGTTACCGAGAGGTGCGGGGCCTTCTTGTTACCGGGGATTGTCAAACGCGCGTGCCAGGACTAGGATATTGCCCAGTGCGGGCGTCGTATAATGGCATTACCCCAGCTTCCCAAGCTGGAGACGAGGGTTCGATTCCCTTCGCCCGCTCCACCTCCCCTTTTTTGCCGGTGTTTTCCAGCTGGCGCGGGACAGGCGGTTCGCGACTCCGACGTCGCTTTCGCGGTTGGCAGCACCTGTCGCTGTGGCGTCCTCGACCAGTCAACTGCGGTTTCGCCCGGGCCCGCTTCGCGGGGTCTTGCGGCGACTTACTTTTTTCAATTACCAAAAAAGTAAGCAAAAGGGCTCTTAAAAGATGCCGGAGGGGCCGCAGGAGTCGAAATGGTGGTGGCTCCAGAATCCCGACTGCGGCGTTGTTCTGATCCGGTCTGATTCTCCGGTGGCAGTAGCGAGACCCTGGCGTAAACCGCACGAGAACAGCACGACCTAGATGAGACGACTTCGTGTGGCGGAGCCACGACCTCTCGGCTGAGGGGCTTTGCCCACCCGGACGCTTGCGCGCGCGAAGCGCGCGGTGTCGTGTCGTCCGAAAGCCCAGAAGCCAGACCAGGGCCACTTTCGGCCTCTGCCGAAGTCCCGGCGAATCCAGCCGGGTTCGAACAACGCCGTAATCGGAGTTCTGGAGCCCCCACACAGTGC
>JAAAPE010000026.1 GCA_009908385.1 Gammaproteobacteria bacterium | reverse complement strand
GACCGGCGTGCCGGTGGGCCTGGGCGCCCCCGTCTATGCCAAGCTCGACGGGGATCTCGCCGCGGCCATGATGAGCATCAACGCCACCAAGGGCGTGGAGATCGGCGCAGGGTTTCGCTCGGTGGCCCAGAAGGGCACCGAGCATCGCGACGAAATCACGCCCGAGGGCTTCGAATCGAACCATGCCGGGGGTGTGCTGGGCGGTATTTCGACGGGTCAGCCGGTCGAGTGCGCGGTGGCCTTCAAGCCGACTTCCTCGCTGAGATTGCCCGGAAAAACCGTGGATGTTCGCGGCGATCCGGTTGAAATCGTCACCACCGGCCGCCATGACCCCTGTGTCGGGATTCGCGCCGTGCCGATCGTCGAGGCCATGATGGCCCTGGTGATCATGGACCATTACCTGCTCCACCGCGCCCAGTGCGGCGACGTGGGCGAGCAGACGCCGCGCATTCCCACGTGAAGTTTGGAGTTTTTGGAACCGCAGATTTCGCAGATCAGCGCAGATTGGAACGAACTCGAGTCTGAGTCGTCTGCGTCAATCTGCGAAATCTGCGGTTGCAAGCACTCCTCCATCCAAACGGGAAGCAACACCAGAAAACATGAGTGATTCAAAGCAAGGTTATCGAGTGGCCGTCGCCGGTGCGACCGGGGCGGTGGGACAGGTCATGCTGGAACTGCTGGCCGAGCGCGACTTTCCGATCGCCGAGCTGGCGGTGCTGGCCTCGAGCCGGTCGGCGGGCAAGCAGCTCCAGTTCCGGGGCAGGTCCAAGACCGTCCAGGACCTGGCCGATTTCGATTTCAGCGGCTGGGACTTTGCGCTGTTCTCGGCCGGGGGCAGCGTATCTGCCGAGCACGCGCCGCGGGCGGCCAAGGCCGGCTGCACGGTAATCGACAACACTTCGCATTTCCGTCTCGATCCGGAATGCCCCCTGGTGGTTCCCGAGGTCAACGGCAGCGTGCTGGACGATTTCGGCACCGGCGGCGGCATCATCGCCAACCCCAACTGCTCGACCATCCAGATGCTGCTGGCCGTCGCGCCCATTCACCGCGCCGCCGGCGTGGCCCGCATCAACGTCGCGACCTACCAGTCGGTCTCCGGCGCCGGCAATTCGGCGATGGAGGAGCTGGCGCAGCAGGCCAAGGACCGGTTCAATTTCAAGGATCCGGAAGTGAAGGCCCTGAACGCGCCGATCGCATTCAACGTGATCCCGATGATCGACAAGCTGCAGGACAACGGCTACACCAAGGAAGAGATGAAAATGCACAACGAGACGCGTCGGATTCTCGATTCCGACGACGTCTTCGTCAATGCGACGGCCGTGCGTGTGCCGGTCTTTTTCGGCCACGGCGAGGCGGTGCACCTGGAGACGGTCGAGCCGCTGGATGTGGACGAAGCCCGTGAACTGCTGCGCAAGGCGCCGGGCGTAAAGGTGATCGACGAGCCCGAAATCCTCACGCCGTTGACCCACGCCAGCGGGCACGACGAGACTTTCGTCAGCCGCATCCGTCGTGACCTGAGCCACCCGCAGGGGCTCGATTTCTGGGTCGTGGCCGACAACGTGCGCAAGGGTGCGGCGCTGAACGCGATCCAGATTGCGGAGTACTTGATCGCACGTCGTTGATTGTCATTCGGAAATTCTCGAGCGCCGATCTGGGCGCCGCCGAGTCGCGGCGCTTTCGCATCATGTGAAGACATTGGTATACTCGCTTGAATTGAAATAATTTTGTCAAGCATTAGAGGGAATCGGCGCTCATGGCCAACAATGCTGTTCGATTGATCGCACCAGTCCTGCTGGGCGCACTCATCCTGCTGTTTCCGGCCGGTGGTCTACGCGCGCTCGGGCTCGGGGAGGCCCGCGTGGATTCCTGGCTCGGGCAGCCACTGGACGTCTCGATCCGGCTGCTGGATATCCAGTCCGAGGAGATCGAGTCGATCAGTGTCGGTCCGGCTTCGCTGGAGGACCATGAGCGCCTTGGCGTGCCGAGCGAGTCGATGGGGCTCGGCCTGGAAGTGACCGTCGACCGGCGCGTGGACCCGCCGCGCGTGCGCGTGCGATCGCAGCAACCGGTCAACGACCCCGTCGTCCAGATCCTGATCGACGCGCGCTGGGCCAGCGGCCGCGTCCTGCGCGAATACACCCTGTTCCTGGATCCCCCGGTGGTCGAGTCGGCGGCGCCCGTCCGGCGCGTGTCCGAAACCGCCGATCGCCCGGTCGCGGAGCCCGAGCCGACGACCGCACCCGCTCCCGCGGAAGAAGCCGCCAGGCCCGCAACCAGGCCGGCGCCCCAGCCGTCCGAATCGGCCGACTTCCAGCCGACCGAACCCGAACCCGCCTCGGCGACGCGCGGGGCCGACGCGGTCGATGTCGCTGCCGGCGACACCCTCTGGAGCATCGCTTCGAACTGGCGGCCCGACCAGGGTCTGAGCATGGACCAGGTCATGCTGGCGATCTTCAACCGAAACCGAAGTGCTTTCCTGGGCGAGAACATCAACCGCCTGCGCAGTGACGTCCGGCTGGACATGCCGTCGATCGAGGACGTTCGCGGGCTCGATCGCGAGGAAGCCGAGCGGCGGATCCGCGAACACATGCGCAGCTGGCAGCCGAGCGCCACCCAGGAGGTGCCGACCGTCAGCGATGCGGCCATGCCCGAACGGGAAACTGAAGCGCCGGCCGCCACTGAGCCGGAGCCGGTCTCGCAGCCGGAAGAGCCGGCCGAGGAGATGACCGAGGAAATGGCCGAAGAGACGGCTGAGGAGGCCTCCGAAGAGACAGCGCAGCCGGCCAGCGAGGCCTCGGCCGAGCCGGTTCATCGCCTCGACGTGGTGCCGCCCGAGGACGATCAGTACTCGGAGGCTGCGGCCGTTCCGCAGGGCGATATCGACCGGGTCCAGAACGATCTGGCCGACGTCGAGAGCGAGATCGTCGAGGAAGGCATCGAGAGTGAGGAGCTCGATCAGCGAATCCAGGAGGTCCGCGACGCGCTGGAGCAGCGCGACATGGCCGGCCTGGCCGTCGCCGAGGAATCCCTGGCCGAGCTGGAGTCCCGTTTGCGCGAGGTGCGCGAAGCGCAGGCCGAATCGTCGGCCATGACGCAGGGCGTGGATGACATGGAAGAATCGGGCACCGACGAAGTGGCCGACTACATGCGTCAGCTCGAGGAGGAGTTCGCCGCCGACGAGGACGAGCAGACAGCGATGACCGGTGACGGCGAGTCCGCCGACACGACGACCGAGCCGCAGTCCGACGAAGCCGCCGACGATCCGGCGGACGACGCTTCGCCAGCAGGGGAAGCCGACAGCGAGCAGGAAGTTGCCGAGGCGCCGGTTGGCGAGTCGGGCGCGGACGCGGAGGAAGAACGTCCGATGACCGTCACGCGAACCGGCTCGGACGGCTTGTCCGCCTGGCTGTGGCCGGCGGTCGGGCTGCTGGTGCTGATCCTGGCCGTGGTCGCCGTGGTCATGTGGCTGCGTGGTCGAGGCGGTGAGGCCGCGGGTCGATCCGCCGGCGGAAGTGACGCCGTCGATTCCGCGCGTGCCGCCGTCGCCCGCGACCCGGCGGACCTCGGTGCACGCCTGGCGCTGCTCAAGGCGCTGGCCGACGAGGGCGACGACGAAGCGTTCACCGACGCCTTCGACCAGATGTATCAGGAAGTCGAAGACGAGACCGCGCCGGAATGGCAGGAAGCCGTGTCTCTGGCCGCAGTGCACGCACCCGATCATCCGCTGCTGCGTCCCCACGAGACCGAAGTCGGCGGTGACGAAGATTTCGATCGGCGCGCCGACGAGATGCTGGGCATGCTCGAGAGCGATTCGGATGAAGAAGCGGACGAGGACACGTCCTACTCCGACGATACGTTCGATCTAGACCTCGAGCGCGACGACGCCACCGGAGAGCGGCGTGCCGAACGCGGCGAGTCCGACGAGACGAAGGACGAGAAGGATCAGGACGAGCGGTTCGACACGGACATGGATCTGGCCGTGCTGTCCGAAAGGTTGGACGACCCGTCATCGCGGCGATCGCTCCACTCGCCCTCCGACGAGTCGGAAGACGACGCGAATTTCGAGGAATTCGAGGAAATCGACGAGTACGCCGCCCCGGATACCGAATCGGAGGACGAAGCGCTCGGACTCGAGGACCAGGAGACCGTCGGGCCCGACCTTGACCTGGATTTCGGTCCCGCGCGTGAGCAGGAGTCCGACGAAGTCTTCGGCGAGGCCGGTGCACGAGACAAGGAAGACCTGGACCTGGAATTCAGCTCCGATGCCGACGAGGCCGATGAAATTGCGCCCGACGACACGGTCCATTTCGCTCCGGGCGACACCCTGGCCGGTTACGAGGAGGAGACCCCGGGCGCTGAATCCGAAGCCGAGGACGACGAGCCCCCTCAAGACGCTGACTCGGCGCCGGAAAGCGAAGCGCCCGAGCCCGAGGAACGGGGCGGCGGCACGCTGAGCGACGAGGACGCCGACGTCAAGCTCGACCTGGCCCGCGCCTACATCTCCGTCGACCTGGCCGATTCCGCCCGTGCGGTTCTCGAGGAAGTCATCGGGGAGGGCAGCGAAGAGAAGCGCGATGAAGCGCAGAAGCTGCTCGACGGGATTGATTAGGTTTCCAGGAATGCCGGAATGCGACTGGCCGCCGGAATCGAGTACGACGGCAGCGGTTTCCATGGCTGGCAGACGCAGCGCCAGTCGCCGACCGTGCAGGCATGCCTCGAGGAGGCACTGGGGCGCGTCGCCGATCACCCGGTGACCGTCCACTGCGCCGGTCGTACCGACACCGGCGTACATGCCCATTGCCAGGTCGTTCACTTCGACACGCAGGCCGAGCGGCGGGAGCGATCCTGGGTGCTGGGCGCCAACACCCATCTCCACCCGGGAATTTCCGTACTGTGGGTGCGTCCGGTCGGGGCGGACTTTCACGCGCGCTTCTCGGCCACCCGGAGACGCTATCGCTATCGCATGCTCAACCGATGGGTGCGACCGGCCATCCAACGCGGGCGCGTCGCCTGGGTGCGGCAGCCGCTCGATGCCGAGCGCATGCACGAGGCCGCCCGGGCCCTTCTCGGCGAGCACGACTTCTCCAGCTTCCGAGCCGTGGGCTGCCAGGCGAAATCGCCCGTGCGCCGGATCCACCATCTATCGGTTGAACGCCGGGGCAGTGAAGTGGTCATTGACATCGAAGCCAATGCCTTCGTCTACCATATGGTCCGAAACGTCGCCGGAACACTGATCCCCGTTGGCAAGGGAGAAAAGCCGATCTCCTGGCCTGGCGAGGTACTCTCGGCGGCCGATCGGACGCGGGCCGGTCCGACGGCGCCGGCCGAAGGACTGTATTTCGTGGCGCCGACCTATCCGGCCCACCCCCTGCTGCCGGTGGGAGAAGAGATCGACTTCCCGCCACGCGACGAGCAGTGATTCGACAGCATTCACCGGGTACCGAAACCATGATTCGCGTAAAGATCTGCGGCATTACTCGTGTCGAGGATGCCCTGGCGGCGGCTGCCGCCGGCGCCGATGCGATCGGCCTGGTCTTCGTCGAGGGCAGCGCCCGATCGGTCGATCACGAGCGTGCGCGGGCCGTTTGCCGGGCCCTGCCGCCGTTCCTGACCCGGGTGGGGCTGTTCATGGACGCCTCGGCCGGGGCCGTCGCGGAGACCCTCGAGCGGGTACCCCTCGACTGGCTGCAGTTTCACGGACGCGAGAGCCAGGACTTCTGCCGGCAATTCGGGCGGCCCTGGATGAAGGCGCTGGCGATGGGCGGCGGGTCGCCGGATGACCCGGGCGACTATGAGCTGGCCGACGCCCTGTTGCTCGACGCCCACGCGCCGGGACAGGCCGGTGGCAGCGGCGAGACTTTCGACTGGTCGCGGGTGCCCGCGCTGGGTCGTCCATGGGTGCTGGCCGGCGGCCTGAACCCCGACAACGTCGGGCAGGCCTGTGCCCGGCTCGCACCCGATGCCGTCGACGTTTCGAGCGGGGTGGAGGTCCGCCCCGGCGTGAAGAGTGATAAGCTGATTCATGACTTTATCAAGGCGGTGAAACATGGCTGAACTTGCCGAAAAGACGCAGATTTCCGGGCAGTTGCCCGACGCCGGTGGTCACTTCGGCGTCTTCGGAGGCCGCTTCGTCTCCGAAACCCTGATGGCCGCGCTCGAAGAGCTCGAGGCGGCCTGGCGTCACTACGTCAACGACGAATCCTTCATGGCCGAGTTCGACGCCGACCTGGCGCACTTCGTGGGCCGGCCGTCGCCGCTGTATTTCGCCCGCAACCTGACCGAGAAGGCCGGGGGCGCGAAGATTGTCCTCAAGCGCGAGGATCTCAATCACACCGGTGCGCACAAGATCAACAACACGGTCGGGCAGGGGCTGCTCGCCAAGGCCATGGGCAAGAAGCGCCTCATCGCCGAGACCGGGGCGGGGCAGCATGGCGTAGCGTCGGCCACCATCGCCGCTCGCCTGGGCCTGCCCTGCGTCGTCTACATGGGTTCGGAGGACGTCAAGCGCCAGTCGGTCAACGTCTTCCGGATGAAGCTGCTCGGTGCCGAGGTGGTCAGCGTCGACGCGGGCTCGAAAACGCTCAAGGACGCGCTCAACGAGGCGATGCGCGACTGGGTCACCAACGTCGACGATACGTTCTACATCCTCGGCACGGTGGCCGGGCCGCACCCCTACCCGGCGATGGTGCGTGATTTCAACGCCGTGGTGGGCCGCGAGGCGCGTGTGCAGATGGTGGATGAATACGGCCGGCTGCCCGATGCGCTGGTCGCCTGCGTCGGCGGCGGCTCGAACGCCATCGGACTTTTCCATCCATTCATCGACGACCGGGACGTGGCCATCTACGGTGTGGAAGCGGCCGGTCGTGGCCTGCACGGACAGGAGCACGCGGCCAGCCTGTGCGCCGGCCGCGTCGGCGTGCTTCACGGTTCGAGAACCTACCTTCTCGACGACGAGGCCGGTCAGATCATCGACACGCATTCGGTGTCGGCCGGTCTCGACTATCCCGGCGTCGGCCCCGAGCATGCCTGGCTCAAGGATTCCGGCCGTGCGGAGTACGTCGGGATCGACGACGAGGAAGCGATGGCGGCCTTCCACGACCTGACCCGGCTGGAGGGCATCATGCCCGCGCTCGAGAGCGCCCACGCGATCGCATACGGGATGAAGCTCGCCTCGCAGATGGATTCGGACCGCATCATCCTGGTCAACCTGTCCGGGCGGGGCGACAAGGACATCAATACCGTGGCCGAACTGGAGGGAATCACGCTTTGAACCGCATCGACGTCCGTTTCAAGCAGCTGCGCGAGCAGGGACGAAAGGCCCTCATCCCCTACGTGACGGCCGGCTATCCGGGTCCGGACAGCACGGTTGCCGTACTGCATGCCGCCGTCGAGTCGGGCGCCGACCTGATCGAGGTCGGCATGCCGTTCTCGGACGTGATGGCCGACGGCCCAGTGATCCAGGAAGCCTGCGCCCGGTCGCTCGAGCAGGGCACGGGCCTCGAGCAGGTCCTGGCCATGGTCGCCGAGTTTCGCCGCGGCGACGCCGATACGCCGGTGATCCTGATGGGCTACGCCAATCCGATCGAACGCCGCGGGGTCGCGCGTTTTTGCGAAGAGGCGGCGGCCGCCGGCGTGGACGGCCTTTTGATCGTGGATTGCCCGGCCGACGAGGCGGAGGAGATGCGCTCCCAACTGGCCCGGCACGATCTGCACCAGATTTTCCTGGTGGCGCCCACCACGACCGACGCGCGACTGAAGCGCGCGGCCGAACTCGCCGGCGGTTTCCTGTATTACGTTTCGATCAAGGGCGTGACGGGCGGGGCGAACCTCGACACGGCTTCCCTCGCTCCGGCCGTCGAACGGGTCAGGGCGGCGGCGGGCGTTCCCGTGGCCGTGGGCTTCGGGATCCGCACGCCCGAGCATGCCGCTGCGGCCGCCGAAAGCGCCGACGCGGTGATCATCGGCTCGGCGCTGGTCGAGCGCCTGGGCAAGGCCGACTCCGCTGCCGCGGCCGTTGCGGCCGCCCGCGACTACCTTGCCCCGATCCGCCGGGCCATGGACAATACCGCTTCTCCGCAAAGCGACGTGGTCACTGCCTGAGATGAGCTGGTTCCAGAAACTGATGCCCGCCCGGATTCGCACCGAAGGCTCCAAGAGCCGCAAGGTGCCCAACGGCCTTTGGACCAAGTGCAAGGCCTGCGATGCCGTGCTCTACCGGCCCGAACTGGACCGCAATCTCAACGTCTGCCCCAAGTGCGACCATCACATGACCCTGTCCGGCCGTGCGCGACTGGAGGCCTTCCTCGATGAAGGCGAACGGGTCGAGATCGGTGAAGACCTCTCGCCGGTGGACGTGCTCAAGTTCAAGGACACCAAGAAGTATCGCGACCGCCTGGCCAGCAGCCAGAAGAACACCGGAGAGAAGGACGCCCTGGTGGCGCTCCGGGGCAAGCTGCTGGAGATGGGGCTCGTCGCCTGCGCCTTCGATTTCCGTTTCATGGGCGGTTCGATGGGCTCGGTCGTGGGCGAGCGTTTCGCGCTGGCGGCCCAGGACTGCATCGAACGCGGCCTGCCGCTGGTGTGCTTCTCTGCCTCGGGTGGTGCGCGCATGCAGGAAGGCCTGTTCTCCCTGATGCAGATGGCTAAGACCTCGGCGGCCCTGGCCCGCATGGCCGAAGAGGGCCTTCCTTACATCATCGTGCTGACGCATCCGACGACCGGGGGGGTTTCGGCCAGTCTGGGCATGCTCGGCGACGTCAACCTGGCCGAACCCAACGCCCTGATCGGTTTTGCCGGTCCACGGGTGATCGAGCAGACCGTGCGCGAGAAGCTGCCCGAGGGGTTCCAGCGGTCCGAGTTCCTCCTCGACAAGGGCGCGATCGACCAGATCGTCGACCGGCGGGAGCTGCGCCAGCGGGTGCATGGCCTGCTGACCATGCTGATGGCCCCGCGCCGCAGCCGCGAGGTGCGCGAGGCCGAGCTGGTCGACGAAGGCCAGTAAAGGCGCGAGCCCCCCTGCTGCCTTGAGCGATCCCGATCCGAATTCGCCGGGTCTGTCGGACTGGTTGGCCCGGCTCGAGCGGCGCGCCCCCGCCTCTCGCATCGAGCTGGGTCTCGAGCGCGTGCGCGAGATCTGGCAGCGGATGGACGCCGCGCTCGACATGCCGGTGATCACGGTCGCCGGCACCAACGGCAAGGGCTCGGTCGTGGCCATGCTGGAGGCCATGCTGCTGGCCGGCGGCTATCGCCCGCTGGCCTACAGCTCTCCGCACATCCTGCGATTTTCCGAGCGGATGCGTATCGGCGGTCGTGAAGCCGCGGAAGCCGACATCGTTTCCGCACTCGCCCACGTCGAGAACGCACGCGGCGAGGTCGACCTGACCTACTTCGAGCACATCACGCTTGCCGCCTTCCGACTGGCCGCGGAGGCCGGCGTCGACGCCGCGATTCTGGAAGTCGGACTGGGCGGACGTCTCGATGCCGTCAACGTGGTGGATGCCGATGTAGCCGTGATCACCTCCATCGGGATCGACCATGCCGAGTTCCTCGGTCCGACGCGCGAGCAAATCGCGCGCGAAAAGGCTGGAGTGGCCCGCGCAGGCCGTCCCGTGATCGTCGGCGAGACCGATCCGCCCGCTTCGCTGGACCAGACGCTCGAATCGATCGGAGCGCGGGTCATTCGCGCCCATGACGAGTCGTCGCCGGATGCGTTGCCCGACACGCTCCGGATCTCGCACGCCGGTCGGCTTCTGGACCTGCCCAGGCCGGCGCTGGCCGGCCCTTGGCAGCATGGCAACGCGGCCTGCGCCGTCCTCGCCCTGCTCGAGGTGGTCGATCGGTTGCCATTGAGCGACGACGCCATGGCGGCCGGCTTGCGCGATGTGCGGCTGCCCGGGCGCTACCAGGTCCTGTGCGAGCGCCCCCAGGTCATCCTCGACGTGGCCCACAATCCGGCCGCGGCCGGCGCCCTGGCCGAGGCGTTGGGTCCTCCGGATGGCCGGAGCACGGCGGTATTCAGCGCCCTGGCGGGCAAGGATGTGGCCGGAATCGGCCGGGCGGTGGATGCCTGCTTCACCCGCTGGCTGGTCGCGCCGCTCGGCGGCGAGCGCGGCCGCACGGCCGAACAGGTCGCCGACGAACTCCGAAACGCGCCTGTATCCGGCCGCGTGGAAACGGTAGAATCCGTACCTGCCGCGCTCAAGCAGGCGCTGGCCACCAGCGGGCCCTCGGATCGTATTGTCGTTTTCGGTTCGTTCCTGACCGTGGCCGAGGCGTGGCCCGAACTGACTTCAAGCTCAAGGAATCCCTGACCGGTATGGAACGGAGCGCGTCTAGTCCTCGAACACGCAGCTTGCCTGGCCCGGCGTGGGCGGCGGCAATGCCCGCCCGGCTCGCGCTCGCCGGAACCGGGGCGGCATCTCGCGCAGGGGGCCGCGGCACGCGTGCCATAATTGACCAGAGGGTCATCTGATATGGACAAGGTTCTCAAGCAGCGGCTGGTGGGCGCCAGCATCCTGATCGCGCTGGCCGTGATTTTCCTCCCCATGCTTTTCGACGGCGGCGCGGATGACCGCGACGAGCAGCGCGAGCTGGCACTGGAGCTTCCCGACCAGCCGTCCGATGAACGCCGGATACGACGCCTGGCTCTGGATCCGGAGCGGGTGCGCGAGCAGGAGCCGGCTGCCGAGCCGCCCGAGCCCGTGGTCGAGGAGCCGGAAACCGAGGCGGTTGCCGAGCCCGCGACGTCCCCCGCGAGCGGGCCGGAAGCGGCCGCCGGGGGGGCGCCCGACACGGCCGCGGTTGTGGACGACAGCGACCAATCGGAGCCAGCCGGCGAGCCGGCGCCCGAGGTCGATCCGGGTGAATCGTCCGATCCTCCGGCCGGGCCGGATCCCGACGCAGGCGAGGAAGCGACCGCTGCCGAACCTCCGACCGTGGCCGAAGAGCAGCAGCCTGCAGCCTCGCCACCCCCTTCGGATCTCGACGACGGCTGGTCTGTCCAGGTGGCCGTGTTCAGCAACCGCGACACGGCGGTCGAGATCGTCGGGCAGCTCGAGGACCTGGGCCACGAGGTCAGCGTGGACGAACTGGTTCGCGACCAGGCCGAGCTCTATCGTTTGAGAACCGGTCCTTATCCGTCCCGCGCGGCGGCGCAGCGGGCGCTGGGCCAGATCAACGCCACCGTTGCCGGCGTCAATCCCGAGCTTCGCGCGCCGGACGGCGACGAGGGTGGCGAGTCGCGTCAGGGCCTGTCGGCGCAGGTCGGCTCCTTCGCCAGCCGTAACAATGCCGAGCGCCTGTCGGGCCAGCTGCGATCGGCCGGATACGACGCATTCATGCACGGCGAGGAATCGGGTGGCCGCACGATCTGGCGCGTTCGCGTCGGCATTTTCCAGGAAAGGGCAGAGGCCGAGCGGATGCTCGAGACGCTGCGCGAGGAACAGGGACTGGACGGGATCGTGGTTTCTCACCCATGAACTGGGCCGATTACGCCATCCTCGGCATCCTGCTGGTGTCGATGGTGGTGAGTCTGTTTCGCGGGTTCATCCGCGAAGTGTTCTCGCTGCTGGTCTGGATCGCTGCGGTCTACGCGGCGCTGCAGGCCGCCGGCCCCCTGGCGGTTCGGCTCGAGGGTGTCATCGAGGTGCCTTCGGTGCGCGTGATCGTCGCTTTCGTCGGCGTTTTCGTGCTGGTTCTCGCCGTCGGCGGCCTGGTCAACTATTTGCTGGGAAAGCTGGTCGACGGCACGGGCCTGACGGGCACCGACCGCCTTTTCGGCGCGTTGTTCGGGGCCCTGCGCGGGCTCGCCATCGTCCTGGCGGCGGTCATCATCGCCGGGTTTACCCCGTTCACGGAAGATCCCTGGTGGCGGCAGTCGAAGCTGCTTCCCGAAATGGAGCGCATGGCGGACTGGCTGGTGGGGTTTTTCCCCGAGTCCATCCAGTCCTACTTGCCGGACCAGGTCAATACTGAGCAAGTCACCACGGAAACTGAGGCCTGACATGTGCGGAATCGTTGGAATCGTGGGCCGCTCCCCGGTAGCGGCCCGGCTTTATGACGCCATGACCATCCTGCAGCATCGCGGGCAGGATGCGGCCGGCATCACCACGCTCGACCAGGGTCGGATGCGTTCGGCGCGCGGCCTGGGCCTGGTGCGCGACGTCTTTTCGGAGGAAGCCGTCTCCGGCCTGACCGGCGAGGTGGGCATCGGCCACGTGCGCTATCCCACGGCGGGCTGCGACCGGCCCGACGAGGCCCAGCCGATGTACGTCAATTCGCCTTGCGGGATTGCGCTCGGCCACAACGGCAACCTGATCAACAGCGAACAGCTCAGCCACGAGCTGTTCGCGGAGGACCGGCGCCATATCAATACCGAGTCGGACTCGGAAGTGCTGCTCAACATCCTCGCCCACGAACTCAGCGCCTACGCCCGCAATGGCGTGAAGCCGGAAGACGTCTTCGCCGCCGTCGATGGCGTCTACCGGCGTTGTCGCGGCGGATACGCGGCTGTGGCACTGGTCGCCAGCGTCGGCCTGGTCGCCTTCCGCGACCCCAACGGCATCCGCCCCGCCGTCGTCGGCCGTCGCGAAACGCCGGACGGCCCCGAGTACATCGTCGCTTCCGAATCGGTCGTCCTCGATATTCTCGGCTTCAAGCTGGTTTCCGACATCGCGCCGGGCGAGTGCGTATTCATCACGCTCGACGGCGAACTGCACCGCCGGGTCAGCGAACACGCCCGGTCGTGCACGCCCTGCATGTTCGAGTACGTCTACTTCGCCCGGCCGGACTCGATGATCGATGACCTTTCGGTCTACAAGGCGCGCCTGCGCATGGGCGAGGCGCTGGCCGGCAAGATTCTCAGGGAATGGCCCGATCACGATATCGACGTGGTGATCCCGGTGCCCGACACCAGCCGCACCGCCTGCCTGCCGCTGGCCCACCAGCTCGGCGTCAAGTACCGAGAAGGCCTGATGAAGAACCGTTACATCGGCCGGACCTTCATCATGCCCGGGCAGGAAGAACGCGCTCGCTCGGTCCGGCGCAAGCTCAACACCATCTCGCTGGAGTTCCGCAACAAGAACGTCCTGCTGGTGGACGACTCGATCGTGCGCGGCACGACGTCCAAACAGATCATCCAGTTGGCTCGCGAGGCCGGAGCGAAGAAGGTCTACCTTGCATCCGCCTCTCCGCCCGTTCGCTATCCCAACGTCTACGGGATCGACATGCCGGCGACCAGCGAGCTCGTCGCCGCCGGTCGCAGCGAGGAGGATATTCGCGCGCTGATCGGGGCGGACCGGCTGATCTACCAGGATCTCGACGCGCTCGAGAAAGCCGTGCGCGGCAAGAACAAGCGGCTTGACGGCTTCGACAGCTCCTGTTTCAGCGGCCAGTACGTCACTGGCCTGGAAGAAGGCTACCTGGAAGCCCTGGAATCCCGGCGCTCGGACGCGGCCCGGATGGAGCGACGTCGCACCGGCTGAAGGACTACCGGGCCCGAGAGGTGGCGTTGATGCCGTGGATGCGACAATCGCGGCATGTCCGATACTGCAATCGTCTGGTTCCGGCGGGACCTGCGGCTCGCCGACAATCCCGCCCTGGACCACGCACGCCAGCGGCACGAGCAGGTGGTGCCGCTGTTCGTTTTCGATCCCGACACCGAAGCCCCCTGGGAACCCGGCGCCGCCGGCCGTTGGTGGTTGCATCGATCGCTGGCGGAGCTCGACCAGCGCCTGCGCGGCCGCGGTAGCCGCCTGGTACTCGCCGCCGGCGACCCGCTGGAGGCGATCGAGCGCGTGCGCAAGGTGTGCGGCGCCGGCGCGGTCTACTGGAATCGCGTCTACGAACAGCGGCCCGTCGAAAGGGATCGCAGCATCAAGCGCGAGCTGCGTGAGCGGGGCCTCGAAGTGGCCAGCTTCAATGCCTCGCTGCTGTGCGAGCCGTGGGCCGGCGTCAAGTCCGATGGCGATCCCTACCTGGTCTTCACGCCGTTCTGGAAGCAGATGCAGAAGCGCTGGCAGCCGCCGGCGCATCACCCGGAACCGCGCGAGCTCGAGGCACCCGCTCGCTGGCCGGCCTCCCTGGAACTCGACCGGCTTGGGCTGCTCCCGGACCATGAGTGGCCCGGCAAGCTCTCGGACTACTGGTCGCCGGGGGAGCTCGGGGCGCGCCGGCGTCTCGACGACTTCGCCGACCAGGCCGCGCGGTATCACGAGCAGCGCGACCGCCCCGATCGCGAGGGCACTTCACGGCTCTCGCCGCACCTGCACTGGGGCGAGATCTCCCCGGGGCAGATCGTGCGCGCGCTCGAGCCCTCCGGTGAACTGCCCGGCGGCCGCGGGCGCATGATATTCGCCAGCGAACTGGCCTGGCGCGAGTTTTCGCACCATCTGCTCTGGTTTTTTCCCCGGATGCCGGACGAGTCGCTCAAGCCGGCTTTTCGTGACTTTCCCTGGCGCGAGCCGGAAGACTACGGGCCGGACCTGGTGGCCTGGCAGCGTGGCCGGACCGGCATTCCCATGGTCGACGCCGGGATGCGCGAACTCTGGGCGACCGGGTGGATGCACAACCGGGTGCGCATGATCGTGGCTTCCTTTCTGACCAAGAACCTGCTCGTTCCCTGGCAGGAGGGCGCACGCTGGTTCTGGGACACGCTGGTGGACGCCGACCTGGCCAGCAACACCCAGGGCTGGCAATGGACAGCCGGCTGCGGCGCCGACGCCGCGCCGTACTTCCGCGTGTTCAACCCGGTTCTGCAGGGGGAAAAATTCGATCCCCGGGGCGACTACGTCAGACGCTGGTGCCCCGAACTCGCCCGGCGCGACGCGAAAAACATCCACCAGCCGATCGACGGCGGCAGCAGCCACTACCCCGGGCCGATCGTCGACCTCAAGGCCACCCGACGCCGCGCCCTGGAAGCCTGGGACGCCATCCGCTCCTGAGCCCAGAGGACGGCCGGACACCGCATCAGAAATCGCGTTGGCTCTACGAAAAAACCCTCCGCCAGACGGCGCGAGAACGCGCGTGGTGGTGGCTGCCTGAACGCAGGAACCGGAGTGTACGTGTTAGGTACATGAGATTTCGAGTACGCGTTGAACGGCGCTTCGCCCTGGCTTCATTTCTCCGGAAAGTCGCCAGGGCTGCGCTGCCTACACGGACGACGGCTGCAGCCGAACGCTCTTTTCGCTACGCGAAATCCGCATTCGGCGTTCCGCCTGTCCTGCCGGACGCCGTATCAGAAATCGCGTCGGCTCTACGAAAAAACCCTCCGCCAGAGGGAGGGAGAGCCTGCGTGGTGGTGGCCGCCGGAACGCAGGAACCGCAGTGTATTGAGAGATACATGAGGATTTCGAGTACCGCCGGACGCCGCCACGCAGGCTCTCCCTCCCTCTGGCGGAGGGTTTTTAGCGGGTGTAGCACCAGTGCCACGGCTCCCACGCAATCCGCTGCCGATTGTGCCGTGGATACGACTCCCGGAAACCGAAGAAGCGCGCGTTCGACAGGAGCCAGGCGTAGGCCTCGGTCTGCGCGAAAGCCTCTTCCAGGGGCTTGCAGCCCTGGGTGGTCACGTCGACGGCGCGACCGCTGTGGTGTTCGCTGTAGCCGGGCGGTGCCGATACCCGCAGAATCTCGCTGACGGTGTGGCCCTGGTCGAGCTTCCGGCGGAACAGGTTGGCCTGGTAAGCGGTAGCCCGGAAGCCCGATACGAGGCGAATCTGGATGTTCGAAGCCAGCGCGGCGTCCCGCATTCGCTTGTAGGCGTCGGCGGCGTTCGGCGCCAGCCGCTGATCGCGCTCGAAGATGTCGCGTCCGGCCGATTCGAGTTCCTCGGCCTCGGGGACGAGGGGCATGCGATGCTCGACGCCGTAGTGCTCGGGTACGCCCAGTTCGTCGCACAAGGCGATGATTTCGCGCGTCTTGTCGTCAGCCTGTTCGAGCAGGTCCTTCTCGACCAGGATGTGCTCCTCGTCCTTGGGGTCCGGGCGGGACTCGTAGCCGAGCGATCGCATGAAGCCCGTCACGCGCTTGCGGGCCACGCCATGCAGTACCCGTATCCCGAAGCGCAGGGCGTGTTTTTCGAGCGCCCTGAACAACCGTCGAGGCGTGTCGGGGGAGGCCACTTCGGGATCGAGGTAGCAGGCCAGGATCCGGCGGTGGTCGAGATCGAGCGCGCCCAGACCGGCCAGGCGGGCGCCATGCGTCGCTACCAGCAGCGCCTGATCGGGGATCAGGTCGCCCAGGTGAGTTTCCACGCTGTCGGTGCGACGAACGTTGGACATCATGTCCGGCAGCTTCGACTTGACCAGTTTGGCCAGGGTCTCCACTTCCGAGCTGCGGGCTGGTCTTACCCGAATTGCATCTTCCATTTTTGCTCCGGCGAGTCGTGGCACCCGGGAGCTCCAGTTATCCCCCTGGCGGAGCCGGGTAATGCACTTATTCTTACATGCTATATTCTGACACATGATGCCACGTCCGCCGTCGAATGTGCCGCGCCGTATCATCGCCGGCACAGCGCTCGTGGCCATCATCTGCCTTTGCATTGCCTGGCCGGCCAGGAAGGTTCTCTTGCCGCTGTGGCCCATGCCGGTCGAAGAGGTGCTCGCCATCTCCGATGGCGGCCAGTCGGCCGAGCGCCTGCTCGTGACCGATCGCAGAGTGGCGCGATCGCTCGGCCGCGGAACCGTCCGTCATCGTCCCATCAGCGTCTGGCGCCTGGAGCTGCATTCGGGCGAGGTCTTCCATGCCTGGTTGCAGGGTGTGCGTGATGCCAACAGTGGCGAGTTGCGTTCGCCCCTGCCGGACTGGGTCGAGGCGGTGCGGGTCGACGAACCACCCGCGGCAGAGGGCACTCTCGTGTTGCTCGACGCCGATCGTCGTCAGCTGGAAGTGCCGCTGGCCGAGATCGACCGCATGTATCGTCCCAACGGCCTGACCCAGGGACAGCGACTCGCACTGGCGCGAGACCGCTGGGGCGAGCGTTGGCGGTGGCCGTTCACCGGCCCGGCGCCAGTTGACCAGCCGACGGGCTGATCGGTTGCGGGATCACGAATCCAGTCCGGGACGCCGCGCGAACGAGACCACCTGCTCGATCGTGTCGGCATCGCAGGCCAGCATCAGCAGGCGGTCGAATCCCAGTGCGATACCCGAGCAGTCGGGCAGGCCGGCGCCGAGTGCGTCCAGCAGGGTCTCGTCGATCGGCATCGGCTCCTGACCGCGATCGCGGCGCAGGGCGAGGTCGCGTTCGAAGCGGCTGCGTTGCTGGATCGGATCGCAAAGCTCGTGGTAGCCGTTGGCCAGCTCGATCGGCCCGACGAACAGCTCGAATCGTTTCGCCACGCGCAGGTCGTCGGGATCCAGCCGCGCCAGCGCGGCCTGGCTGGCCGGGTAGTGGTGGACTACGGTGATCTCGCCAGGCAGGAATCGCTCCTGGATGCGCGTTGCGAATAGCCAGTCGAGCAGGGCATCGCGATCAAGTCCGGCGGGGGCGCCGTCGGCCAGGCCGGACAGGGTCCGCATGTCCGCTTCGAGTGCGTCGATTCCCAACCGCTGCTCGAAGCTCTCTTGCCACGACGCGAAACGGATCGACAGCTCCCGCCCGGGCAGGCAGGCGCGCACCAGCGCCGCGGCTTCGCCGGCAAGCTCGCGCCAGCTCATGCCGACGCGATACCACTCCAGCAGCGTGAATTCCGGCTGATGGTTGCGCCCGCACTCTCCGCGCCTGAAGGCCGGTCCCAGCTCGAAGAGATCGCCGAAGCCGTCGGCCAGGAGCCGTTTGTGGAAATACTCCGGTGAGGTGCGAAGCCAGCCGGCCGGCGCGGCCGTGGCGATGCTTTCGATCTGCACGTCCGTCACGCCCGAGGCCGTCAGCAACGGCGTCTGAACTTCGACGACCCCGCGCTCGGCGAAGAATTCGCGGACCCGGCGGAGCATCGCGGCCCGCTGCCGGAGCGCCGCGGCCGAAGCGGTCGGTCGCCAGTCGCTCATCCCGTCGCTTGCTCGACGTCCGTCAGGTCGCGAATGTCGAGATCGAGGCCGAGCCTGGCCAGTTTGCGCTGCTGGTAGGACAGGCTGCGCGCGCTCAGCGGGTGGGCGTCGAGCCAGCTCGGCGGCAGGCCCAGCAGGAGTCCTTCGTCGTCGGGCGACAGGGAGAAATCGGGCATGGCAGCGTCGCTGCGCGGACGGGCCAGGGTGACGGCGATGCGGAGCAAGGCGCCCAGGCGCGTGAGGGCCAGGCCCATCCGCTGCGGCACCCACTCGAGGACTCCGGTATCGATCTTGCCGCGCTGAAGCGCGATGAGCGCGGCCATGAACCGCTGTTCCGGCCGGGTGAAGCCCGGCATGTCGGCATTGGCGACCAGGTAGCCGCCGTGCTTCTGGTGATGGTGGTGGTTGACCGAACGTCCGACCTCGTGGAGCTGCGCGGCCCAGAGCAGCAGTTCGCGGTGGTCCTCGCCCAGTTGCCAGCCGTCGGCGACCTGGTCGAAGGCGGCCTGCACCCATTCGTGGACCCGGGCCGCCTGGCCCGAGTCGCAGCCCAGGCGCTCGGCCATACCCGCCACGCTCCGGGCGCGCGGATCGGTGTGGTGGAGGCGGCCGATGAGATCGTGGAGCAGGCCCTCGCGCAAGGCCGACTGCGAGACCTCGAACCGATCCAGGTCAAGCGCCCGGGAGAGGGCTTCCAGCACGGCCAGGCCACCGACGATCACCGGTTTCCTGCGGGCCGACAGTCCGGGCAGGTCGATGCGGTCGACTTGACCGGCGGCGATCACGCGATCGCGCAGCCGCTCCAGATCGGCCCGCGTGAAGCTGCGGGCATCCTCCCCGCCATCGGCAGCCATCGATGCGATCGCGCGCATCGTGCCCGATGAGCCGATCACCCGCTCCCAGCCGAGGTCCCGGCAGGGCGTGATCAGCTCCACGAGGCGGTCCTCGACGGCCTCGACGGCCTTCCTGAAGCGCGAAGCGGTGATCTTGCCGCGATGGAAATGCGCCTCGGTGATCGACACGCAGCCCGCCGGGACGGTTTCGGTCAGCTCGGGCTCGTCGTCGGCGCCGACGGCCAGCTCGGTGGAGCCGCCACCGATGTCGATGATCAGGCTGCGACCCTCGCCGATCGGCGTCCCCTGGTGGACGCCCAGGTAGACCAGCCGGGCCTCCTCGCTGCCGCTGATGATGTCGATGGGGCAGCCCAGCGCCGTTTCGGCCACGACCAGGAAAGTGGCCGGGTGGGCCAGACGGCGGAAGCTCTGCGTGCCGACCGCGCGGACCTGCAGCCGGGGGATGCCCGAAATCCGCTGGCCGAACCGGGCCAGGGACGACAAGGCGCGTTCGCGCACGATCGGGTCGAGTCGGCCGTTCCGGTCGATCCCGCCGGCCAGGCGGACCATGTCCTTGAGACGATCGACGATGCGCAGCTGGTGACCGTCGTGGTGGGCGACGACCATGTGGAAGCTGTTGCTGCCCAGGTCGATGGCCGCATGATGGGTCGCGGCCTCAGACATCCGTTGCGCTCTGCATCAGCAGTTCCTGAAGGTGCAGCGGCGCGCGCTCTCCGCACGCAAGCCGCCAGCGGCCCTGTCCGTCGAGTTCCCAGGCCTGGACATTGTCGCGGAAGACCAGGTCGATGCTTTCTTTCCTGACGCGTTCGGCCGCCTCGGGGTCGTCGATCGGGAAGCACACTTCCACGCGCTGGAAAAGGTTTCGCCCCATCCAGTCCGCGCTCGAGGCCCAGGTTTCCGGCTCGCCGTCATTCCCGAAATGATAAACCCTGGAGTGTTCCAGGAAGCGCCCGAGCACCGAGCGGACCCGGATGTCCTCCGACAGTCCGGGCACCCCGGGACGCAGGCAGCAGCTGCCGCGAACGACCAGGCGGACGGTCACGCCGGCACGCGACGCGCGATACAGCGCGCGAATGACCCCGGCTTCGGTGAGGCCGTTCATCTTCGCCATGACCAGACCGGGCTTGCCCGCTTGTGCCAGCTCGGTTTCGCGCTCGATGCGCCCGATGACGAAGTCGTGCAGGTTGAATGGCGATTGCACGAGGCGCTTGAGCGGCTGGGCGCGGCCGAAGCCCGACAGGAGCTGGAAGACGCGATGGACATCCTGGGCGATGTCCGGGTCGGCGCTGAGCATGCCCCAGTCGGTGTAGGTCTTCGCTGTGCCCTGATGGTAATTGCCGGTGCCCAGGTGTACGTAGCGACGCAGGCCGCGCCCTTCGCGCCGCACGATCAGCATCATCTTGGCGTGCGCCTTGTGGCCGACCACGCCGTAGACGACCTGTACGCCCGCCTCCTGCATGCGCGTGGCGAGGCTGATGTTCGCTTCCTCGTCGAAGCGGGCCCTCAGTTCCACGATCACCGTGACGTCCTTGCCCGCGCGTGCCGCCTCGATCAGCAGGTCGGCCAGCATCGAGTCGACGCCCGTGCGATAAAGGGTCTGCTTGATGGCGAGGACCTGCGGGTCGCGGGCGGCCTGCCGCGCCAGGTCCAGCACTGGCTGGAAGCTGTCGTAGGGGTGGTGGAGCACGTGGTCGCGCCGCCGGATGCTGGCGAACAGGTCGTTGCTGGCGACCAGGGACTTGGGAATGTGGGGGTTGAACGGCGCGAACTTGAGGTCCGGCCGATCGGCCAGGTCGTAGACGGCGACCATCCGGTTGAGATTGACCGGGCCGTTGCACTGGTAGACGTCGTCCAGCTCGACGCCGAACTTGCTCGCCAGCATGTTGACCACATGTTCCGGGCAGCCGGAGGCGACCTCAAGGCGGACCGCTTCGGCAAAGCCGCGCTCCATGAGTTCGCCCTCCAGGGCCCGGGCGAGGTCCTCGACCTCCTCCTCGTCGACGAGCAATTCGCTGTTTCGCGTCACCCGGAACTGGTAACTGCCGATGACCTCCATGCCGGGGAACAGCTCGTCGATGAATTCGTGGACGATCGAGGAGAGAAAGACGAAGTCGTCCGGGCCGGCCGAGTAACTCTTGGGAATGCGGATGATGCGGGGCAGCGATCGCGGCGCCCGGACCAGGGCCATGGCGCTGCTTCGCCCGAACGCATCCCTTCCGGCCAGCGATACCGCGAAATTCAGGCTCTTGTTGAGGATGCGCGGAAAGGGATGCGCCGGATCGAGGCCGAGCGGGCTGAGCACCGGCAGGATCTGGCTGCGGAAGTGCTGGTGCAGCCAGCGGCGCTGGCGCTGGGTGAAGCGGTTGCGCGCGATGATCCGGATGCCCTGATCGTGCAGCGCGGGCAGCAATTCTTCCTCGAGGACGTGGTACTGGGATTCCACCATCTCCAGCACCCGCTCGCGGATGGCCGCCATGGTGGACTGCGGCGAGAGGCCGTCGGCGCCGGGCTGGTTGGCGCCGTGCCTGATGCGCTGCCGAATCGAGGCGACCCGGACTTCGAAGAATTCGTCCAGGTTGGTGCAGGAGATGCAGAGGAACTTGAGCCGTTCGAGCAGTGGGACACTCTCGTCGCGCGCGAGTGTCAGCACCCTTCGATTGAAAGCGAGCAGGCTGATCTCGTGGTTGAAAAGCAGTCTGGGCGCATCGAGTTCTTCGGCCGACCACTCGTCGAGCGGTTCGGCCTGCTGAAAGACGAGCTGTTTGCCGTCGGTCGGGTCGGCAGGCATTCGGGTGGCTCTCTCCGGTATTCGACCCACTACCTTAATCGGCCCTTCATGACAGTTTGTTGACCTGGGGCAAGCTCCGAGCCGCGTTGCCCGGACGTGACCGGCCCCGCCGGAGAGCCGCTGGTTGGCACCGGGGTTCGGTCGGCCTCATTGCCCGCGCTCTCGATCCCTCAGGCGCAGACGTTCGCTGCGCAGTTCGTTGAGCCGCGCGTTGATGCGCGAGCGCTGGTAGTAGTCGAGGTCCTCGCGCTCGATGAGCCGTTCGAGCTGCACGATGGCCTCCGGTATGCCGCCGCGCATGTAGTAGCTTTCGGCCAGGGCTTCGGCGGCGCGCACCGGATCGCCGGCCCGGTCGGCCGCGCGCGCGTAGAGCTCCGTCATTCTCAGGTCGTCCGGATGATCCCTGAGGTAGGGACGCAGGATTTCGGTGGCGCGCTCGGCGCGCTCGCCGTCGCGTTCGTGCATCAGCGCTTGTGCGTACTGGGTCGTGATGAGACGGTTGCCCGGATACTGGCGATAGAGCGATTCGAGCTGTTCCAGGGCCTGTGCGACCCGGCCTTCGGCGAGGAGCAGGTCGGCTTCCAGCAGTCCGTAGATCTGACGCTCGGGGTCGCCCGCCAGGAGCTGGTCGATGTGTTCGCGCGCCTCGCCGAGCCTGCGGTCACGCAGCAGGGTCATGGCCAGTCCGTAGCGCATGGCTTCGACGGGACGCTCGCTGCTTTCGAGCCTGGCCCGGAACCATTCCTCGGCGGATACCGGTTCGCTGGCCAGCGCTCTCAAACGGGCCTGGACGAAGTGAAAGGTTTCCCCGTCGCGCGGGTTCTCCGGAGTCATGCGCTCGGCGCGTGCCCGCGCCTCGGCAATCCGGTTGACCGTCAGGGGATGGGTGCGCAGGTACTCCGGCGGGCCTTCGCCCATCGGCCGGGTGAGGCGGTTGAGTTTTTCGAAGAATCCCGCCAGGCCTTCCGGGTCGTAGCCGCCGCGAGCGAGCAGCGCGATGCCGATGCGGTCGGCCTCGGCCTCGCTCTGTCGGGTGTGGCTGATCTGGAACTGCTGGGCCAGGCTCAGGCCGCCCATCATGATGGCCTGGCTGGCCTCGCCGCCGGCCCCGGCCGCGCCAGCGGCCAATGCCAGGCCGATCGTCGCCAGCATGGTCGGCAGCGATACCTGCTGCTGGTTTTCCAGGCCGCGGGCCAGGTGGTCCTGCGTGACGTGGGCGATTTCGTGGGCGACGACGCCCGCCACCTCGCTTTCGCTGTCCGCTGCCAGGATCAGCCCGGTGTGCAGGGCGATCACGCCGGCCGGCGCGGCAAAGGCATTGATGCTCGGCTCGTCGAGCACGAAGAAATGAAAGTCGTCGCCGGCCCGGTCCGAGTACGACACCAGGCGATAGCCCATGTCGGCGAAGTACTCGCGCACCAGCGGGTCTTCGACCAGGAGTTCGTTCGCGCGCATGTATTGTTCAAACTGGCGCGGGAAAGAGCGCGTCTGTTCCGGTGAGAGAACCTGCGTACTCGTGCCGCCCAGGTCCGGCAGCCGCACGTGTTCCTGCGCGCCGGCCACGGTGCTGACCGCTACAATGGCGGCCATAGAGACGAATTGTCGGAACAAGCGCTTCATCGCCCACTCAGACCGGCATCAGGGGCCGGTGGTTCACCCGGGGAAGCAGAGTTGAACATCGACGTACAGTATCACCGAATCGTGCTGGTCCGCGCCTGCCCGGGCAGCGCCGGCAGTCGGCTCGCGTTGGAACGGATCGAGCGCTGGCTCGGCGCTTCCGGCACCCGGCTGCTGGCTTTCTTTCA
Organism: Gammaproteobacteria bacterium; assembly: GCA_009908385.1. Lineage (GTDB taxonomy): Bacteria > Pseudomonadota > Gammaproteobacteria > Xanthomonadales > Wenzhouxiangellaceae > Wenzhouxiangella. Next base: position 2,075 of record JAAAPE010000026.1, on the reverse strand, counting down.
CGGCGCGGGCGTCGATCACGCGGCGACCGATGAACCGGCCGCTGAATGGCGCCGCCTGTCGGGCTGGCACGACGTGGGCCTGGAAGTGTGCAGCGGTTCGTGGCAGCGCAGGCATGCCTCGTCGCTCTCGCCACCCTGGCAGCTGTCCAGCCTGGTGGCCTTCTGGCACCGGGCGCTCGCGGCCGACGAGGTGATCTGCTTCGGGAGATGGCATGAACGATGACCCGTGGATTCTCGTCGTCGGCACGGCGCCGGCGGACCCCGACAGTCGCGAAATGCTCGAGCTCGTCCTCGCCGGGGCAACGCTCGATTGCCGGCTCGTCGTGGTTTTCAGGTCGGCCGGTGCGGCGCACCTGGAGCCGGGGCATTTCGATTCCTGGCGGCAGCTGATCGACTTCTCCCTGGCCGAGCTTTTCGTCGATTCGGCCGATGCGCCCGCGCTTCCGCCCGGCGGGGTCGGTACAATGAGCGAAGAATCGTTCGAGCGGCTTTCGCGCTCGGCAGCAGGAGTGTTCGAACTGTGACCGCCGGCATTCACCAGCTTTTCGTCGACGCCCGGCCCGTGGACCTCGACGAAGAGGGTTTCCTGGTCGATTCGGCGCAATGGTTCCGCGAGGTCGGCGAGGCCCTGGCCGACCGGGACGGCGTGCGCCTCGGCGAGGAGCACTGGTGGCTGATCGAGTTCGTGCGCGAGTACCACCTGCGCTACGGCAACCCACCGCTGATGCGCGTGCTCGTCGCCGCCTACCGGGAGCGCCATCCCGAAAGCCGGGGCAGCCGCGATCTCTATCGCCTGTTCCCCGACGGACCGGTCAAGCTGGCCTGCAAGTACGGCGGCCTGCCGAAGCCGGAGTGGTGTATCTAAGAAAGGGTTCAGGCGCACGGACGCACGGACGCACAGACGCACAGACGCACAGACGCACAGACGCACGGAGGAAGAAGACGCCGATGACCAGGAAGATCGAGGTGTACATCAAACCGGGCTGCCCGTTCTGCACGGCGGCCGGCAGGCTGCTGAAGAGCAAGGGCGCGGCGTGGACGGAGATCGACATCGCCGCCGAGCCCGACAGGCGCGAGGAGATGATCGAGCGGAGCGGCGGGCGTCGCACGGTGCCGCAGCTCTTCATCGGTGACGAGCACGTCGGCGGCTTCGACGATCTCGACGCCCTGGACCAGGAAGGCGCACTCGATCGAATGCTCGCGGGCGATTAGCGGTCCCGGTCGCCCAAGCGTGGCGCCGGAGCGTGATGCCGGCCCGCCGCAGGATTTATAATGGCGCGCTTTGGTTTTCTTGGTAACCGTTTGATCAGGACAGGAACAGCACCTTGACGCAGCAAATCACCGTCATCCGGGGCGACGGCATCGGCCCCGAAATCATGGATGCGACCCTTCGCATGCTCGACACCATCGGCGCAGGCCTGGAATACGACTTCCAGCTCGCCGGTCTGGCAGCGCAGGAAGAAACGGGAGAGCTGCTGCCGCAGGCGACCCTGGAGTCGATCGAGAACAACCGCGTGGCGCTCAAGGCGCCGCTGACGACGCCGGTCGGCGGTGGCTTCAAGTCGCTCAACGTGGCGCTGCGCAAGCATTTCGACCTGTACGCCAACGTCCGTCCGGCGGTCAGTTTCAAGGGATCGGCCTCGCGCTACGAGGATATCGACCTGATCACGGTGCGCGAGAACACCGAGGGCGCCTACCTCGCCGAGGGGGCCTATACCGCGCCTGACGACAGCCGTGCCGAATCGAAGATGGTGGTCACCCGCAAGGGCTGCGAGCGCGTCGTGCGCTTCGCGTTCGATCTGGCCCGCCGCGCCGGCCGAAAGAAGGTCACCGTCGTTCACAAGGCCAACATCCTCAAGGACGTGACCGGCATGTTCCTGCGGGTCGCGCACGAAGTGGCCGAGGACTACGCCGATATCGAGAGCAACGACCTGATCGTCGACAATGCCTGCATGCAGCTGGTCATGCGGCCCGAGCAGTTCGACGTCATCGTCACCACCAATCTCTTCGGCGACATCATTTCCGATCTGTGCGCCGGTCTCGTGGGCGGACTCGGTCTTGCGCCCGGGGCCAAT
>JAAAPE010000046.1 GCA_009908385.1 Gammaproteobacteria bacterium | reverse complement strand
CGTCAGCCACGAAGTGTCCGCACTGCTCGACGTGGAGGACCCGGTCAGCGGTCAGTACACGCTGGAGGTCTCTTCGCCGGGCATCGAGCGCCCGCTGTTTACCGGCGCGCAATTCGCCCGATTCGCGGGCGAGGTCGCGAAAGTGATGCTGGCCGTCCCGGTCGAGGGCCGGCGCAAGTTCAAGGGTGTGATCGTCGAAGCCGACGACGAGTCGGTGATTCTGGAGATCGATGGCGAGAAGCACACGCTGACTGTGGCGGACATCCAGCGCGCCAACCTGGCGCCGGACGTCGACGCTCTGCTGGCCGAAAGGCGACGTATGGAAAAGGATTCGTGATGATCTTTTGCGGAACTGGGCAATGATGAATAAGGGCAAGGAAATTCTGCAGGTGGTCGAGGCCGTCTCCAACGAGAAGGGCCTGCCGCACGAGACGATCTTCGAGGCCATCGAGGCCGCGCTGGCGTCGGCTGCCCGACGTCGCCATCCCGAGGACATCGAGGTGCGCGTGGCCATCGACCGCGACACCGGCGAGTACGAGGCCTTTAGACGCTGGGAGGTCATTCCGGACGAGGGCGTCGCTTCCGAAGAAGAAGGCGAAGAGGTCGAGCTGGAGTCTGAAGACCGCCAGATCCGACTCGCGGACGCCAGGAAGCACGATGCGGGCCTCGAGGTGGGTGACCACATCGAAGAGCCGATGGAACCGCCCGAGTTCGGGCGAATCGCCGCGCAGGCCGCCAAGCAGGTGATCGTGCAGCGCGTCCGACAGGCCGAGCGCGCAAAGGTCGTCGAAGCCTATGAAGAGCGCGTCGGCGACCTGATCAGCGGCCAGATCAAGCGAATGGAGAAGGGCGGCATCAGCCTGGACCTGGGCGAGAACGCCGAAGCCTTCATTCCGTCGCGCCACACGATTCCCGGCGAGACCGCGCGGGTCAACGACCGCGTGCGCGGATATCTCTACGAGGTTCGCCCGGAAGTGCGGGGTCCGCAACTGTTCGTCAGCCGGACCATGAACGAGTTCCTGGTCGAACTGTTCAAGCTCGAGGTGCCTGAAATCGGCCAGGGGCTCATCGAGATCAAGGGCGCGGCCCGCGATCCGGGGCGTCGCGCCAAGATCGCCGTCAACGCCCTCGACGATCGCACCGATCCGATCGGCGCCTGTGTCGGCATGCGGGGCTCCCGTGTCCAGGCCGTTTCCAATGAGCTCGCCGGCGAGCGCATCGACATCATCCTCTGGGACGAGAACCCGGCCCAGTTCGTGATCAACGCGATGGCACCGGCCGAGGTTCATTCGATCGTGGTCGACGAAGATGCCGGCAGCATGGACATTGCCGTCGAAGAAGAAAACCTCTCTCAGGCCATCGGTCGCGGCGGGCAGAACGTGCGCCTCGCCTCGGAACTGACCGGCTGGCAGCTCAACGTGATGACCATCGACGAAGCCGAGCAGAAGAGCGAGTCCGAGGCCCGCACCATCCTCGAGATGTTCAAGGAAAAGCTCGACGTCGACGAGGAAGTGGCCAACATCCTGGTTCAGGAAGGCTTTACCAATATCGACGAAGTCGCCTACGTGCCCGAAAGCGAGCTTCTGGACATCGAGGAATTCGACGAAAACGTCGTTGCGGAGCTTCGTCAGCGTGCCCGCGACGCACTGCTCACGCAGATGATCGCCTCCGAGGAGCAGCTCGAGGAACACAAGCCGGAACAGGACCTGCTTGATCTCGAGGGGATGACCGATACCATTGCCTACCGGCTGGCCGAGAAGGGCATCCGCACGCGCGACGATCTGGCCGAATGCGCGGTCGACGAGCTCGAGGAGGTCGAGGATCTCGACGCCGAAATGGCCGCCGAGCTCATCATGAAGGCCCGCGCACACTGGTTTGCCGAAGAATAAACGAGGATCGAGGAACTTACATGTCTCAGGTCACTGTTGCACAACTCGCTGACGTATTGGGCGTTGACGTCGATCGTCTGATCACCCAGCTCAACGAGGCCGGTATCAAGGTCGATGCGCCTGATGCCGCGGTGACCAATGACGACAAGATCAAGCTCCTGACTTACCTTCGCTCCTCGCACGGCAAGGGTGATACCGAAGACACGACCCAGCCGCGCAAGGTGACGCTGACCCGCAAGAGCGTCAGTGAACTGAAGGTGCCCAGCGGCGGCGCCGGCCGAACCCGCACCCGCGGTGCCGCGCCCTCGCGCACGGTCAACGTCGAGGTGCGCAAGCGTCGGACCTACGTCAAGCGCCGCGAGATCGCCGAGGAACAGCAGTCCGATCCGCAACGCGAAGCCGCACAGAAGGCGCTCGAGGAAGCCAAGCGCCAGCGCGAGGAAGCCGAACGCGCCGAACGCGAGGAGGCCGAGCGCCGCCAACGCGAGGCGGAGGAACAGGCGCGCCAGGAAGAGGAAGAGCGCAAGAAGCGCGAAGTCGAGGAAGAAGAGCGCCGAAAGGAAGAGGCCCGCCAGCAAGCCGAAGCCGAAGCGCTCAAGAAGGTCGAGGAAAAGGTGGCGCGCCAGGCCGCCCAGAAGGAAGCCGAACGCAAGGCGTCGAAGGGCAAGGGCGGGCAGGCCGACGCCGGCACCCGCTACGGTCGCGAGGAGCTTCATATCGCGCCGAAATCCAAGCGCCGCAAGCCCAAGCGCAAGGGCGGTGCCCGCGCTGCGCGAGTGGCCAGCAGCGTCAGCGGCGAGCATGGTTTCCAGAAGCCGACCGCCCCGGTCAAGCGCGAGATCGAGGTGCCCGAAACGATCACCGTGGGCGAACTGGCCAAGCTGATGGCCGTCAAGGCCGGGGAGCTGATCAAGGTGCTGATGAACATGGGCACCATGGTCACGATCAACCAGCCGCTCGACCAGGACACCGCCATACTCGTGGTCGAGGAGATCGGCCATACGGCGAAAGCGGCCGAAGAAAAGAGTATTGAACAGGAACTGGCGGCCGAGGAAGAGGAAGCGGCCGACGAATCCGAAATGATCACGCGCCCGCCGGTGGTGACCGTTATGGGTCATGTCGATCACGGCAAGACCTCGCTGCTCGACTATATCCGCCGGGCCAAGGTGGCCTCCGGTGAGGAAGGCGGCATCACGCAGCATATCGGCGCTTACCACGTCAAGACCGACAATGGCGTCGTGACGTTCCTGGACACGCCGGGCCATGCGGCCTTCACCTCCATGCGCGCTCGCGGTGCCCAGGCGACCGATATCGTCATCCTGGTCGTGGCCGCCGACGATGGCGTGATGCCGCAGACCAAGGAAGCGATCCAGCACGCCCGCGCCGCCGGGGTGCCGCTGATCGTCGCGGTCAACAAGATGGACAAGCCCGAGGCCGACCCCGACCGGGTCAAGTCGGAACTGGCCGCCGAGGAAGTCGTGCCCGAGGACTGGGGCGGCGAGGAGATATTCGTCCCCGTGTCGGCCATCACCGGCGACGGCATCGACAACCTGCTCGAGTCGGTCCTGCTGCAGTCCGAGGTGCTCGAGCTCAAGGCCAACCCCAACCGCCGCTGCCGTGGTGTCGTGGTCGAGTCCTCCCTCGACAAGGGCCGCGGACCGGTTGCGACCATCCTCGTTCAGGACGGCACGCTCCATCGGGGCGACATGATCCTCGCCGGCGAAGAATACGGCCGCGTGCGCGCCATGTTCGACGAAACCGGCCAGGCCATCGATGCGGCAGGCCCGTCCATTCCGGCCGAGGTGCTGGGTCTTTCCGGCGTGCCAAACGCCGGCGACGACGTGCTTGCCGTTGCCGACGAGAAGAAGGCCAAGGAAGCCGCGGAACAGCGCAAGCAATCCGCCCGCGAGGGCCGCCTGGCCGAAAAGCAGGCCGCCAAGTTGCAGAACCTATTCGACCAGATGGGCGAAGGCAGCGAAGAGCAGCAGAACGTCAACCTGGTCATCAAGGCCGATGTCCAGGGCTCGGTCGAGGCGCTGCGCGATTCGCTCACGCGCTTGTCGAACGACGAAGTCAGGGTCAACGTCATCGCCTCCGGCGTCGGCGGCATCACCGAATCCGATGCCAGCCTGGCGCAGGCCTCGGGCGCGATCATCATCGGTTTCAACGTGCGTGCCGACGCTTCGGCCCGCAAGATTATCCAGGAAGCCGATCTCGACCTGAACTACTACAGCGTCATCTACGATGCGATCGACGACGTCAAGAAGGCCATTTCCGGCCTTCTGGGCACCGAGACCAAGGAAGAGATCATCGGCCTGGCCGAGGTCAAGGACGTGTTCCGTTCTTCCAAGCTGGGTGCAATCGCAGGCTGCCTTGTGGTCGAAGGCGTGGTCAAGCGTTCCAATCCGATTCGCGTCCTGCGCGACAACGTGGTCATCTTCGAGGGTGAACTCGAGTCGCTGCGCCGTTTCAAGGACGACGCCAGCGAAGTGCAGGCCGGGACCGAGTGCGGTATCGGCGTCAAGCAGTACAACGACGTCAAGCCGGGCGACCAGATCGAGTGCTTCGAGCGCATTGAAGTGCAGCGTACGCTGGACGACTGATGAGCAACTCGCGCGCCGAACGCGTCGCCGGCCTGCTGCGCCGCGAACTCGCGGAGATTCTGCACAGCGAATTCGAGTACGAGATTCCGCGCGGTCTCATCAGCGTTACCGACGTCGAGGTCGCGCGGGACCTTTCCCACGCCAAGGTGTTCATCGCCGTGCTGGAAATCGAGCAGGCGCCCGAGATCATCCGATTTCTCGACGAGCACGCGGGACAGGTCCGGCACGAGCTGGGCAAGCGCATCCGCCTGCGCATAACCCCCGGCCTCAAGTTCCTGCACGATACCTCGTCGGAAACCGGCGACCGGATCGAGCAGCTGCTGGCGGCGGCGAAAAAGAAGGGTTGAGTGCTTGGAACCGCAGATTTCGCAGTTTGACGCAGATTGATACAAATCGCCTCCGAGGTCCGCTCATGCGCGTTTGCCAAGCTCCCGGTTCGCACGAACCGGAAGGTATCGACATAAAAAAGCATACAAATCTGCGCTAATCCGCGAAATCTGCGGTTCCAAACCACTTCATGAGCAATAATTCAGCGCCCAACGGCATTCTCCTCCTCGACAAGCCCGGCGAAATCACCTCGAACGCCGCCCTGGGCCGCGCCAAGCGCATACTCGGTATCAAGAAGGCCGGGCACACAGGCACGCTCGATCCCATGGCCTCGGGCCTGCTCGTGCTGTGCTTCGGGCAGGCCACCAAGGTTGCGGGCTTCCTGCTCGACGCCGACAAGTGCTACGAAGCCCTGGTCCGACTGGGGGTCACCACCGACAGCGAGGACGCCGAAGGGGCCGTGCTCGAGCGCAAGCCCGTGCCGACGCTTGGGGACACTTGTATCGAGGCGGTCCTGGAGCGGTTTCGTGGCGCCATCGAGCAGGTCCCGCCCATGCATTCGGCCCTCAAGCACGAGGGCCGACGGCTCTACGAACTCGCCCGCAGGGGTGAAACCGTGGAGCGACCGCCCCGGCCGGTCGTGATTCACGCGCTCGAAGTGCTCGAGCGCGACGAGGAAACGCTTCGCCTGCGGGTGAGCTGCTCGAAGGGCACGTACATCCGATCGCTGGCCCGGGACATCGGGCAGGCACTGGGTTGCGGCGCCCATCTGGCCGGGCTGCGCCGGACCGCCAGCGCCCCTTTCGATGTTCGCGACGCCGTGACCCTGGACGCGCTGGAGTCGCTTACCCAGGCGCAGGCCCGCTCGCTGCTCGCGCCGGCCGACCGCGCACTCGAGGGGCTGCCGGCGGTCGAGCTCGACGATCAACAGTCCCGACGAATCATGCAGGGGCAGCGCCTGTCCGAGCTTCGGGCAGCGCACTCGGGGCGGGTCCGGATCTACGGCCCGGTGGCTTTCCTGGGCGTCGGCGAGATGGACGGTGAGGGTCACCTCAA
>JAAAPE010000113.1 GCA_009908385.1 Gammaproteobacteria bacterium | reverse complement strand
GACCCTGCTCGGGCTTCTGACCCTGCTCGGGCTTCTGTCCCTGTTCGGGCTTCTGACCCTGCTCGGGCTTCTGTCCCTGTTCGGGCTTCTGACCCTGTTCGGGCTTCTGCCCCTGCTCGGGCTTCTGACCCTGTTCAGGCTTCGGTCCCTGCTCGGACTTCTGGCCTTGGTTCGGTTGCTGCCCCTGATCCTGGTTCTGCGCAGCGCGGCTACGGCGCTTCTTGCCGCCGCGGCGCCGTCGCTTCTTCTTCTTGTTGCCCGGCTCGCCGTCGCCCTGCTTCGGGCCGCCCTGGGCCTGATCGCCTGCCGGTTTGTCGGCGGGCTTGGCGCCGGACTTCTTCTTGCGGCCACCGCCTTTCTTCTTCTTTTTCTTGCCGGCGGGCTTGCCCTGATGCCGGTGCGGGCTGTCTACGGCCTTCTCCGGACGCTTGCCGCCGTGGCGGCTGGGCTGCGGCCGCTTGCGGCGCTTCTGTTCGCGCTCGGCGCCATCACCCGAGAACAGCCCGGAAAACAGCGATTTCAGCCAGGCGAGGAAACCGCCCGAGGAACGCTGCGGGGCCGGCGCGGTGCGCTGGATGCCGCTGACCGCGGCAGGCTGGGGCGCCGGGGTGGGCTGCGCTTCGCTCTGGGCGGGGAGTGATTCGAGCTCTTCTCCGCTGGCCAGCGCGTAGCTGGGCTCATCGACGGATTCGCTGGTCCGCAGGCGCTGAACCTCGAAACGCGGCGTCTCAAGCCAGCGATTGGCGACCACCGTCAAGCGAACCTTGGTGCGCTCCTCGATTTCTTCGGTAGCCTGGCGCTTCTCGTTGAGGAGGAAGTTCGCGACCTCGATCGGTGCCTGCACGATGACCCGGGAGGTGTGCTCCTTCATCGATTCCTCTTCGGCCAGTCGGAGGATCGACAGCGCCAGCGATTCGATCGACCGGATCGCGCCGTAGCCGTCGCAGCGCGGGCAAGTGATGTAGCTCGATTCGCCGAGGGAGGGACGCAGTCGCTGGCGCGACATCTCGAGCAGACCGAAACGCGAAATGCGTCCGATCTGCACGCGCGCCTTGTCCATCTTCATGGCTTCGCGCAGGCGGCTCTCGACCTGTCTTTGCGCGTCCTTGCTCATCATGTCGATGAAGTCGATGACGATCAGTCCACCCAGGTCGCGGATGCGAAGCTGGCGGGCAATTTCATCGGCGGCCTCGAGGTTGGTCTGCAGCGCCGTCTCCTCGATATCGGCGCCCTTGGTGGCGCGCGCCGAGTTGATGTCGATCGACAACAGGGCCTCGGTGTGGTCAATCACGACGGCGCCGCCCGAGGGCAAGCGGACTTCGCGGGCGAAGGCCGATTCGATCTGGCTTTCGATCTGGAAGCGCGAGAACAGGGGCGTGTCGTCGCTGTAGCGCTTGAGCTTGCGCAGGTTGTGCGGCATCACCTGCTGCATGAATTCACGGGCATCCTCGAAGACCTTCTCGTCGTCGATGAGGATTTCCCCGATGTCCTCGCGCAGATAGTCTCGCAGCGCACGGATGATCAGGTTGCTTTCCTGGTAGATCAGGAAGGGCGCCTTCTTGCTGCCGGCCGCTTCCTTGATCGCGCTCCACAGATGCAGCAGGTAGTCGAGGTCCCACTGGAGCTCTTCCCGGTCCCGGCCGACGCCCGCGGTACGCACGATGCAACCCATGCCGGATGGAATCTCGATTTCCTGGAGCGTGTCGAGCAGTTCCTTGCGCTCGTCGCGCGTAATCTGGCGGGATACGCCGCCGGCGCGCGGGTTGTTCGGCATCAGCACGAGGTAGCGGCCGGCCAGAGAGACGAAGGTGGTCAGCGCCGCGCCCTTGGTGCCGCGCTCTTCCTTGTCGACCTGGATGATGATTTCCTGTCCGCCCTGGACGGCGTCCTTGATATCGACGCGTTCACCGGATTCGAGCGCCTTCAGGGCCTTGTCGCTGAAATACTCGCGACTGATTTCCTTCATCGAGAGGAAGCCGTGGCGCTCGGAACCGAATTCCACGAAGCAGGCATCCAGGCTGGGTTCGACCCGCGTGATGCGGCCCTTGTAGATGTTGGCCTTCTTCTGTTCCTGGGCAGGTACCTCGATGTCGAGGTCGAGCAGGGTCTGGCCATCGGCAATGGCCACGCGCAACTCTTCGGGCTGAGTCGCGTTGATCAGCATGCGTTTCATTCTTGTTCCTCCGGCGCTCCGGATCGCCACGAACCCGGGTCGTGGGGAGGTGCCGAACAGGAGCCGCATTCCGGCGGAGCGGAATCGGCGGGCAAACCAGCCCGAGGCCGTTGGTGGGGGGCGTCCGTTCGACCGGACGTCACCACTGCGCGGCGAGTATCCCGCTGCGCGGTCTGGCTTGCGGCCGCGGCAAGCGGCGGCCTGCAAATTCGGGCACCTGACTCGGCATCGACCTGCGAACGGTCGATCCGGTAGCGCATGTTCTTTTCGCGGCCCATCGCCGCCCGTTGCGGGGCGCGGCAATCGACCTGTCCATTGGCGACCGGATCGGGCATCCCGTTTCCGGTCGTCGTCGATTTCTTAAAGTCCTCCTGGAGGACCGCTCCCGGCTTCGAGTCAACTCGAGCAGGGAACCAGCAAACGTGCTCGGGTAGCGGATGCGGACAAAAGCCCCAGTGCCCCTTGTCGATGTCACTTGTGCCGGCAGCGGCAGCTGTGACAGCATCCGCGATCGGGTTCAAGCTGCAGACGCTCCCACAAGGGGATTCGTCCGCGCATTCACCTGACCTGAATATTTTATCATTGATCGGCTTGCGGCGATAGATGTCGGCGGCAGGACGTTCGGGTTCGCGCACGGGGCGAGAGGATGACGGAAAACAGACAGGCAAGCCGGGGTGTTCGGCACGTGACGGTCGACGGGAATCACGACGGTCAGCGCCTGGACAACTTCCTGATGGGCGAGCTCGGGCAGATACCGCGGGGGCTGGTCTATCGCCTGGTCCGAACCGGGCAGGTCCGGGTCAACGGGTCCCGGGCCAAGCCCATGAAGAAGCTGCGCAGCGGCGACGACGTGCGCATTCCGCCGGTCGCCGACAATCCGCCGGAATCCCGCCGCATTCCGGACGATCTGGTCGCGCGTATCCGCGCCTGCGTGATCGAACAGACCGAGAACCTGGCGGTCATCGACAAGCCTTCCGGCGTGGCGGTGCAGGGTGGCAGCGGCCTGAACTGGGGCCTGATGCACGTGCTCGCCCGAATGGGTGAGGGTTATCGTCCTGTCCACCGTCTCGACCGGCCGACGAGCGGACTGCTGGTCGTGGCCCGCCATCACCGCGCCGCGCGCGAGTTGCAGCGGGCCTTCGCCGGCCGCCGGGTGGAGAAGCGCTACCTGGCGCTGCTCGAGGGTGAGCTGGCCGAACCCACCGTGACGGTGGACGCTCCGCTGAAGAAGGTCCGCGATGCCAGTGGCCAGCGCCGCACCGTCGTCGCCGAAGACGGTCAGGCGGCGCTGACCCGGTTCAGGCTGCTCGAGACCGTCGGAGGATACAGCTACGTCGAGGCCACGATCGAAACCGGCCGCATGCACCAGATCCGGGCGCATGCCGCCGGCATCGGTCACCCCCTGGCGGGCGATGAACGGTACAATCAGGCGCCGGCCCCGGCCGGCCTGAACCGTCTGTTCCTGCACGCCCATTATCTTCGGCTCGACTGGCCCGAAGAACGCGTCTTCTCGGCGCCGCTTCCCGAGGAGCTCGCCGGGGTCCTCGACCGGCTTCGGCAAGACGGGCCGGATTCCGTTTCCAGCATGGATACCTGAATGTATCAGCCCCTGAGTGTCTTCGTCGGCTTGCGCTATCTCCGGGCGAAGCGGCGCAATCACTTCATTTCCTTCATTTCGCTGATCTCGATGGGCGGCATCGCGCTCGGGGTGATGACGCTCATCACCGTGCTGAGCGTGATGAACGGATTCGAACGCGAGTTGCGCGAGCGAATCCTCGGCATGATTTCCCATGCCACCATCGAGGGTTACGAACGGCGCCTGGACGGCTGGGAACAGGTACTTGCCGACGTGCGTGATCACGAGCCCGTGGTCGGCGCCGCTCCCTACGTGGAGCAGGAAACGCTGATCAAGGGACGCGGAACGGCCGGAGCCCAGGTGCGCGGCATCGACCCGTCGCTCGAGCCCGAGGTTTCCGAGATCGAGGCCCTCGTCCGCGACGTCGGATTCGAAGTGCTCGAGCCCGGCGAGTGGCGAGTGATCCTGGGCTCGGGGCTGGCGGCTCGGCTCGGTGTCCGCGAGGGCGATTCGGTGACGATCTTCGCGCCGGAGATCCGCGCCACGCCGGCCGGCGTGGTACCCCAGGTTCGACGCTTCGAGGTGTCGGGCATCTTCGAGGCCGGGGTGCACCAGTACGACACGGCGCTGGCGGTGATTCACTACCGCGACGCCCAGCGCCTGTTCAGGACCGGGGAGGCGGTCAGCGGCATCCGTCTCAAGTTCGACGACATGATGCGGGCGCGTGTCATCGCCCGGGACCTCACCGACAAGCTCGGCGGTTCTCGCTACGTGCGCGACTGGACCCAGCAGCACGCCAATTTCTTTCGAGCGGTTCGAACCGAAAAGACGGTGATGTTCATCATTCTTTCGCTGATCGTGGCGGTGGCCGCATTCAACATCATCTCGACGCTGGTCATGGTGGTGACCGACAAGCAGTCCGACATCGCCATTCTCAAGACGATGGGACTCGGGCCCAAGCGCATCATGGGCATCTTCATGGTCCAGGGGTCGCTGATCGGCGTGATCGGAACACTGCTGGGGATCGTCGCCGGCGTAGCCCTGGCATTGAACGTCGAGCAGGTCGTCGCCGCGCTCGAGCGCTTCCTGAGTACGGATTTCCTCTCCGCGGAGGTCTACTACATCAGCGACCTGCCGTCCGAGCTGCGCCTGAGCGACGTGGTCCGCTTCGGGTCGCTGGCGCTGGGCCTGTCGCTGCTGTCCACGATCTACCCGGCCTGGCGGGCGGCCCGGACCGAACCCGTGGAGGCGCTGCGCCATGAGTGAAGTGGTCATCAGCGCCCGAGGGGTGGAACGCGTCTACGTACAGGGGCGTTCGGAACTGCGCGTCCTGTGCGGGATCGATCTCGATATCGCCGCTGGCGAGCAGGTCGCCATCGTCGGCGCTTCCGGCGTCGGCAAGAGCACGCTGCTTCACCTGCTCGGGGGGCTCGACAAGCCGGATTCCGGCACCGTCCTGGTGGCCGGACAGGACATGGCGAAGGCGGACGAAGCCCGGCGCGCCCGGATCCGCAACCGGCATCTGGGGTTCGTCTACCAGTTCCATCACCTGTTGCCGGAGTTCACCGCTCTGGAGAATGTGGCCATGCCGCTGCTGATCGCCGGTCAGCCCGCGAGCCAGGCCGGCGAGACGGCCGCCGCGCTGCTCGAGCGAGTCGGCCTGGGGCAGCGCCTGGGTCACAAGCCCGGCGAGCTTTCCGGCGGCGAGCGCCAGCGTGCGGCCGTGGCACGTGCGCTGATCAATCGTCCAGCCTGCGTGCTGGGCGACGAACCCACGGGCAATCTCGATGAGCGCAACGCCGCGCAGGTCTACGACCTGATGCTGGAACTCAATCGAGAGTTCCGCACCAGCGTCGTGTTGGTGACCCACGATCCGGGCCTCGCGAGTCGAGCCGACCGACGCCTGGAAATGACCGGCGGAAAGCTGGTAGCGCTCGACTGAACCATGGCCGGGTGGGGCGGCCAGGGCTGGCGGAGCCTGTTCGCGTTCGCCCTCGGCTGCCTGATCGTCCCCTGGCTGCCCGTCCTGCCGGGTGCGGCGCTGATGCTCGTTCTGGCCGCGGCCGGCGGCATCGGCTGTGCCTTCAAGACGACACGCCTGCCCTCCATCCTGCTGCTCGGCGGCGTCTGGTTCATGGCCGGCGCCCACTGGGAGATCGACGGTCAGTGGCCGACCGACCGGGCCGGGGAGGTTCTCGCCGTCAGCGGCACGGTCATCGACCTACCGCAGCGGCGGGACTGGTCGACGCGATTCTTGTTGCAGGTCGATCGCCTGCCGGACGACACGACCCTGCCTCGCCGGGTGCTGGCGAGCTGGTACCGGCCGTCGGAGCGGATCGAACCGGGCAGCCGCTGGCGCATGGACCTGCGCCTCGAACCGCCTTCGGGCCGCGTCAATTTCGGCGGCTTCGATTACGAGCGCTGGCTGCTCACAGGGCGTATCGGCGCGTCGGGCGCGGTGCGCGGGGAACCGGTGAGGCTCGCGGACTCTTCCGGCGGGCAGCTGGCCGATCGGGGGCGACAGCGCCTCGCCGAAGTCATGCAGTCCGAGACCGCGAGTCTCGACGTGGCGGCGCTCAAGCGGGCGCTCGGCGTGGCTGATCGTTCGAGGATCTCCGATGAACTCGGGCAGCGTCTGCGGCAGACCGGCACTGCGCATCTGCTGGCCATCTCCGGTCTCCACGTCGGGATGGTGGCCGCACTGGCCGGTGCTTTGTCGGGCTGGCTCGCCACACCGCTCGCCCTGGTCTGGCGTCGACTCGACCGGCGCCGGCTGGCCGTCGTCGGTGGCCTGATCGCGGCGACGGCCTACGCCGCGCTCGCCGGCTGGACCCTACCGACGCAACGCGCGCTCGTCATGCTGGGCGTGATTGCCGTCGCGCTGCTGGCGCGGCGCGCCATCGCGCCGGGGCATGCCCTGCTTCTGGCCCTGGTCGCCGTGCTGGTGTTCGATCCGCTGGCGCCGCTCGCGAGCGGATTCTGGTTGAGCTTCGCCGCGGTCGGGGTGCTCGTGTGGGCCTTTGCCTGGCGCCCGGCGGGTGGACGCCGGCTGAGCGGACTGCTGCGCGCACAGCTGGTCATCATGCTGGGGCTCATGCCGCTGGCCGTCGGTGTGTTCGGCCAGATCGTCCCCGTCGCGCTGCTCGCCAACCTGCTCGCGATCCCGCTGGTTGGGCTGGTCGTGCTGCCGGCGCTGCTGCTGGATATGGTCTCGATTCTCGCGGGTTGGCCGGCGAGCGGCATCGGGGCAGTCTCCGACTGGGGCCTGGGCCTGCTGCTCGCGGCACTGGCGTGGCTGCACGAGCTCGACTTCGCCTTCTTTCGCCTGGCCCCCGGCCCCGCCTGGTCGCTGCTGCCGGCCGCGGCGGGCGCCCTCTGGCTGCTGGCGCCGCCGGGCTGGCCGGCGCGCTGGCTGGGCGTCCTGTTGCTGATGCCGCTGCTCTGGCCGGCGCCGCCCGAGCTCGAGGACGGCGAGCTCGAAATCCGGATGCTCGATGTCGGCAACGGGCTCGCCGTGCTTCTGAGGACGCCCGAGACGGCCTGGCTCTACGACACCGGACCGGGTGACGGCGAGGGTGGGGACCTGATCGGATCGCTGCTCCCCGACCTGCTCAACCGCCTTGACGCCGGGATCGAGCGGGTCATCGTCTCCCACGGCCACCGCGGGCACGCCGGCGGCGCCGGTTCGCTCCCGGCCTTGCTCGGCGACGTTCCGGTTCACTCGCCCGGTGCGGATATCGGCAAGCCCTGCCTGGCCGGCCAGCAGTGGCGACACGGCGCCTACACCTTCAGCATCCTGCACCCCTCGCCGGGACTGCCCGACCTGGGTGCCAACTCCTCCTGCGTCCTCCATGTGACCGGGCCGGGCGGCAGCGTCCTTCTGACCGGAGGCATCGATTCGGCCGTGGAGCTGCGCCTGCAAGGCGAATACGGCGGGCCTCCGGCCGATGTCCTGGTCGTGTCGTCGGGCGGCCACCGGAAGGCGAGCGGCCGCGGTTTTCTCGAAGCAGTGCGTCCGGATCTCGCGCTGGTGTCGGTCGAACGCTACGACCGCTTTTCGCGGCCGCATGCCGAGGTCGTCGAACGGCTGCGCTCGGCCGGCGTGCCCCGGCTGGCCACCGCCGATTGCGGCGCCATCGTCGTGCGGCTGAGACCCGGCGCGGACCCACGGGTGTTCACCGCACTCGGCCGACATCCGCGATTCTGGCGGCCTGCGCCGGGCTGTCCCTGACCCCGGCAAGCGCCGAGCGGACGCGACGCAGGAATCCAAACCCGTTATCATGCGCGCTGGATCGACTGCAGCTGGAAGCTCAAGCGAACATGCTGGAAATCGTCGTGGCCGGCGGCTGGTTGATGCTGCCGATTCTCCTTTGCTCGGTCATTGCCGCAGCCATTATCATCGAGCGCTTCGTCAATCTCAGGCGCAGGCGGGTCCTTCCCGCCGGCGTCCTCGAGCGCGTCCGTCAGTGGGCGGCGCAGCGCGAGCTCGATCGGCAGCATATCGAGCAGCTCAGGCGCAGCTCGGCGCTGGGCCGCGTTCTGGCCGCGGCGCTGGTCAACCGCCGGCGCGAGCGCGAGGTGATCAAGGACTCGGTCGAGGATACCGGGCGGCACGTCGTGCACGAGCTCGAGCGCTTCCTCAACACGCTCGGTACGATCGCGGGCATCACGCCGCTGCTGGGCCTGCTCGGCACCGTGATCGGCATGATCGATGTCTTCTCGGCGATCATGATCCACGGCGTGGGTGATCCCAACCAGCTGGCCGGCGGGATTTCGCAGGCCCTGATCACCACCGCGGCGGGTCTGACCATCGCCATTCCGAGCTATTTCTTCTACCGCTATTTCCGCGGCCTGGTTCGCGCCTATGTCGTCGAGATGGAGCAGCAGGCGCTGGAGCTGCTGCACGCCATCGAGATCAGGCGCCCGCGCGCCGGTGCCGCCTGAACGAACGGCATGAAACTCCAACAGGAAGAACGCGAAGAGCCGGAAATCAACCTGACGTCGCTGATCGACGTCGTGTTCCTGCTGCTGATCTTCTTCATGGTCTCGACCACCTTCGAGCGCCAGGCGCTGCTGCGCCTGGACCTGCCCGAAGCGAGCACGGCCGAGAGCGAGTCCGTTCCGGACCGGGTCGAATTCATCGTGACCGACGACGGCAGGCTGTTCATCGGTGAAGACGAGCTGGTCGATCCGAGACAGGCGACCGTGCAGGCAGCGATCGCCGAGCGCTTCCGGCAGCAGCCCGAAGCCGTGCTCGTGATCCGGGCCGATTCCGAGGCGCCGCACGGGCTGGTCGTACGGGTGCTCGACTCGGCCGCCGCCGAGGGCATCCAGCGCGTGAGCATCGCCGCCCTGGAGGACCAGGGACAGTGAGCGATTCGGCCGGCATGACGGGCGGGCAGGTATATCGACGCCTGCTGGGCATGGTGCTCCAGCACCGCCTGATCTTCGGACTGGCGCTGTTCGCGGTCGCCCTCGACGCGGCGGGGCAGGGGCTGTTCTTCTACCTGCTGAGGCCGCTGATCGACGACACGATCGCCGCGCCCAACCCGGAATTCAGCTATGTCCTGCCGGCGCTGGTGTTCTTTTCGCTGATCCTTCGCGTGGTCGGCAACTTCGGCGGCGAGTTCGGCATGCAGTGGGTCGGGCGCAAGCTCATCGCGGAGTTGCGCAACGCGCTCTTCAATCGATACCTCGAACTTCCGGCCGCCTATTTCGACCGGGAATCCTCCGGGCAGATGATCTCTCGGGTGACTTACAACACCGAGCAGGTGGCCGAGGCGGCTACCAAGGCCCTGATCGGCGTCTCCCGGGACGTGATGACGGTGCTCGCCCTGTTTGGCGTCATGCTGATCCAGTCGTGGCGCCTGACCCTCTCGCTGCTGCTCCTGCTGCCGGTCATCGCGGTGATCGCCTACGTCATCAGCCGGCACTTCAGGCGCATCTCGACGCATATCCAGGACTCGATGGGCGACGTCACGCACATCACCGAAGAGGCCGTCAACGGGCATCACGTGGTCAAGGTGTTCGGCGGGCAGGGCCACGAGCGCGGCAAGTTCGAGGCCATCAACGAAAGCAATCGCAAACTCCACCTGCGCCTGGTGGGCACGCAGCTGCTGTCGTCTTCGCTGGTGCAGATGGCGGCCGGCGTGGCCCTGGTCGTGCTGCTGGTAGTGGCCGCCAGCGAACTGATGGGCGATACCGTGACCGCCGGCATCTTCATGTCAGTTCTGGCCGCCCTGGCCGCGTCCATCCCCCCGCTGAAGCGCCTGACCAAGATGCACGTGACCATCGAGCGCGGGGTGGCAGCCGCCGAGAGCATCTTCCGCGTGGTCGACACGCCGGGAGAGCCCGACACGGGCACCTACGAACCCGACGAGGTGCGCGGTGACATCCGATTCGACAAAGTCTCCTTTTCCTACCCGGATGCCGGCGATTCGGCGCTGGTCGACCTCGATCTGCACATCCCGGCCGGCAAGGTCACGGCCCTGGTCGGACGTTCCGGCTCCGGCAAGAGCACGATCGTCAAGCTGCTGCCGCGTTTCTACCAGCCGGCCGCCGGCCGCATCCTCATCGACGGCGTCGACATCAGCGACTACAAGCTCGAAGCGCTGCGCAGCCGCATCGCCCTGGTCAGCCAGGACGTGGTGCTCTTCAACGACACGATCGCGCGCAACATCGCCTACGGCGGGCTAGCCAGCGCCACGCCCGGACAGATCGAGGAAGCGGCGGTCGCCGCGCACGCGATGGAATTCATCGAACGACTGCCCCGGGGGCTCGATACGCCGATCGGCGAGGACGGGTCCCTGCTGTCGGGCGGGCAGCGCCAGCGCATCGCGATCGCGCGCGCCGTGCTCAAGGACGCCCCCATCCTGATCCTCGACGAGGCCACCTCCGCACTGGACGCCGAGTCCGAGCAGGCGGTACAGGAAGCGCTCGAGGTGCTGATGGAGAATCGCACGACACTGGTCATCGCGCATCGCCTGGCCACCGTCCAGATGGCCGACCAGGTCGTGGTGCTCGACCGCGGACGGGCGGTCGAATCCGGAACCCACAGCCAGTTGCTCGAGCGTGAGGACGGTCTCTACCACTACCTCCATCGGCTGCAGCTGGCCGGAACCTGAGCGCCGGTGAAGGCCAGGCTGGAGCGCTACCTCACCGGGCTTTGGTACACCCGGACCAGACGTTCACCACCGATCGCGCTGCGCGCGCTCGTGCCGCTCTACCGGGGCCTGTCATCGCGACGCTGGCGACAGCCGGACGCGCGCCCCCCCTGTCCCGTGGTGGTGGTCGGCAACATCACCGCGGGTGGGAGCGGCAAGACGCCGGTGGTCGCTGCCCTGGCCCGGGCGCTCGCCGAAGCCGGTCGTGCGCCGGCCATCATCAGCCGCGGTTACGGCGGCAGCGCCGCGCGTTCCCCGCAGCCGGTCACGTCCTCGAGCGACCCGGGTCAGGTCGGCGACGAGCCGGTTCTGCTCGCTCGGCGCGCCGGCTGTCCGGTCTGGGTCTGCCGCGACCGTCGCGCAGCGCTCTCGGCAGCCCTCGGCGGCGGCGCCGACGTCGTCCTGGCCGACGACGGACTCCAGCATCCCCGCTTGCCGCGCAGCTTCGAGATCTGCGTGGTGGACGGACAGCGCGGGCTGGGCAACGGCCTGCTGCTGCCGGCCGGACCGCTGCGCCAGCCCGCCGAGCGTCTCGACAGCGTCGACCTGGTCCTGCGCAAGCAGTCCGGGGCAGGGCAGGCGAACGGACCGGGCCTGCCGTTCGAGGTCCGGCCCGGGCGCCCCTATCGCCTGGCGGACGAAGGGGCCGCGGGGCCGATTCCGCCGGAGGCCGAGTTCGACGCCGTGTGTGCGATCGGCAACCCGCACAGCTTCTTCGCGCTGCTCGAGGCCCTGGGCTATCGGATCCGGGAACGCGCCTTCCCTGATCACCACGTGTTCAGCGCCGATGAACTGCGGCGGCTTCCCGGCCCGCTGCTGGTCACCGAGAAGGACGCCGTCAAGCTCGAGCGACTCGAACGGCTGCCCGAGACCTGGGTACTGCCGATCGAGGCCGAGTTGCCTGCCGAGGCAACCCGGGCCGTGCTCGACCATGTGCGAGAATTTCCCCTGCCATGACCCAGTTCCACATCCTGATTCCGGCGCGGCTCGCGTCCTCGCGTCTTCCGCGCAAACCCCTCGCGGCGCTTGCCGGCCGCCCCCTGATACTGCGCGTCTGCGACCGGGCGCGCCTGGCAGGCGCGGCCAGCGTGCACGTGGCCACCGACAGCGATGAGATCGCCGAAGTCGTGCGTAAAGACGGTGGCGAGGTGCTGATGACCTCCGCCGAGAATCGTTCAGGCACCGACCGCCTTGCCGAAGCCGCGGCGCGGCTCGGCCTGGACGACGACGATATCGTGGTCAACTTGCAGGGGGACGAGCCGGAAATGCCAGCTGCCTGCCTGCGCCAGGTGGCCCAGCTGCTCGCCGACGAACCCGACGCGCACATGGCCACCCTCTGGCGAGCGATGGCCGACGAGTCGGAATGGCTGAACCCCAACGTGGTCAAACTCGTGGCGGACGATCGCGGTCGGGCCCTGTATTTCTCGCGCAGCCCGATTCCGCACGTTCGTGACGGCGGATGGCCGGGTCCGGTCGCGCGCGCCCACCTCGGGCTCTACGCTTACCGGGCGGATGCATTACGGCAATGGCGGTCGCTGCCGCCTTCGCAGCTCGAGCGGCTGGAGTCGCTCGAGCAGCTGCGCGCCCTGGCCGCGGGATGGATCATTGCCTGTGCCCGCGCGGCGAGCACCGTGCCGGCAGGTATCGATACGCCCGAGGACCTCGCAGCAGCGGCCGGGCGCTTCGAGTGGAAGGCGACGGAGCCTGATCAATAAAACATATAAGATATATTGTTTAATATCATGAAAAGTATACTTTTTGTCTGCCTTGGAAACATCTGCCGAAGCCCGACTGCGAAGGCCGTTTTCGACTGGAAGATCCGCGAGGCCGGGCTGGGCGTGAACACCGATTCGGCCGGAACCACCGCCTACCATGCCGGCAGTCCGCCCGATCCCAGAGCCCAGCGCATCGCTCGCCAGTGGGGCCTCGACATCGCCGGTGACCGGGCCCGGCTGGTGACGCCCGAGGATTTCGCTCGCTTCGATGCGATATTCGCCATGGATCGCGCCAACCTGGGCGAACTGGAGCGGATGCGCCCGGCACAGGCCGTCGGCCGCGTCGAGCTGGTGATGAGCCTGGCGCCCGATTATGGCGTCGAGGAAGTACCGGATCCCTACTATGGTGGTGTCGACGGTTTCCAGCGCGTCATCGACATGCTCGAGGCCGCCGCCGACCAACTGGTCGAAGACCTTCGCCGCGAACGCCGATGAGCGAATTCGACGGCCGCGCATTCGCACGCACGCTCAACAGCGGGCCGGGCGTCTACCTGATGCGCGACGCCGACGGCAAGGTGCTCTACGTCGGCAAGGCGCGCAACCTGCGACGGCGCGTGGCCAGCTATTTCAGCAGGCGGGACCTGGGCCCGCGACTGAATCTGCTGGTGCGCAAGATCGCTCGCATGGAGGTCAGCCTGACGCGGACCGAGGCCGAAGCGCTGCTGCTGGAGAACGAGTGGATCAAGGCCCATCGGCCGCGCTTCAACATCAACCTGCGCGACGACAAGAGCTACCCCTGGATCCGGCTCGAAGCCGCGCACGATTATCCGCGCATCGGCTTCTACCGCGGCAGCCGGAAGCCGCCCCACCGATACTTCGGTCCCTTTTCGAGTGCCGGCGCCGTTCGCGAGGCACTCAACCAGATCTATCGCCTGTTCGGTCTCCGGCAGTGTCGTGACACGGTATTCGAAAACCGCACCCGTCCCTGCCTTCAGTACCAGATCAATCGCTGCAGCGCGCCCTGTGTCGGTTACATCGACCGCGACGACTACGCCGCCGATGTGCGCGCGGCCGTGCAGTTCCTCGAAGGGCGCAGCGATGAGGTGATCGAGCACCTCGGAGAACGCATGGAACAGGCGTCAGGCGCGCTCGAATTCGAGAAGGCCGCCGCCTACAGGGACCGGATACGCGCCGTGCAGAAGGTTCGCGGCAGCCAGTTCGTGACCGGCGGCACCGGCGAACTCGACGTCATCGGCATGCACGTCGAGGCCGCCAAGGCCTGCGTCCACGTCGTGGAATTCAGGCACGGACGCAACGTCGGGGGTCGAAGCTATTTCCCGGGCAACCTGCACGCGGACATGAGCGCCGCCGATATCCTGGCGGCCTTTCTCGGGCAGTACTACGCCGACCGTAATCCGCCGGCCGAAATCCTGCTCTCGCGGGAGCCGTCCGACGCCTCGCTCTGGGAGGAGGCGCTGGGGTCGCGGCGCGGCGCGCGCGTTGCGCTTTCCTGGCGCCTGCGGGGCCAGCGGGCCGAATGGGTCCGGCTGGCGGCAGCCAATGCCGGGGATGCGCTGCGCCGCCGACTGGCCGAGCGCGACCAGGTCGGTCGAGGACTGGCCGCGCTGGCCGACATGCTCGAAATGCCCAGCCCGCCCGAACGGCTCGAGTGCTTCGACATCTCCCACATCTCGGGGACCGAGACGGTCGGCTCCTGCGTGGTTTTCGGTCCGCGCGGGCCCGAGAAGAAGCACTACCGGCGATTCAACGTCGCCGACATCGAGCCCGGGGACGACTACGCCGCGATGGAGCAGGTGCTCAGGCGGCGTTATGCGCGCGTGCTGGAAAAATCCGGCGCGCTGCCGGACCTGATCGTCATCGATGGCGGCAAGGGGCAGCTGGGGCGTGCGCGCAGGGTGCTCGAGGAACTCGGGCTGGACGCCATTCCTCTGCTCGGCGTCGCCAAGGGCCCGGCGCGCCGGGCCGGCCACGAACGATTCATCATGGGCGAGCGCGAAGCGGTCCCGGGGCCCCATCATCCGGCGTCGCATCTGGTACAGCAGATCCGGGACGAGGCGCATCGCTTCGCCATCGCCGGCCACCGGAACCGAAGGCAGAAGCGCGCACAGGCGTCACCGCTGGAACAGGTGCCCGGCGTGGGCCCGAAGCGCCGCCAGGCCCTGCTCAAGGCTTTCGGCGGTCTGCAGGGCATTCGCAAGGCGGGCGTCGACGAGCTGGTGCGCGTCGGTGGCATCAACCGCAAGCTGGCCGAGGCCGTCGTCGAACACCTCAGCAAGTCCTGATACCTGGAACCGGGCGGGTCGACGGTTCCGCTCGACCGCGTGTTGCGTGATAATGACGGGTCTCCCGGGTCCGGAGTGAATCCTTGCAGTTGACCATACCGACACTGCTGACGCTGCTGCGCATCGTGCTCATTCCGGTGCTGGTGCTCGTGTTCTACCTGCCATTCGAGGCATCGAACCAGGTGACCGTCGCACTGTTCATCCTGGCAGCCGTCACGGACGGTCTCGACGGCTGGATCGCCCGCCGATGGGGCATGACCAGCAGTTTCGGGGCCTTTCTCGATCCGGTGGCCGACAAGCTCATGGTGACGGTGGCGCTGCTTTTGATCGTCCAGCGTCACCCCGAGGTCGGCATTGCGCTTTCGGCCGCGGTCATCATCGGCCGCGAGATCACGATTTCGGCGCTGCGCGAGTGGATGGCCGCGCTCGGCGAAGCAGGACGGGTCAAGGTCGCCTGGGTCGGCAAGATCAAGACCATCCTTCAGATGGTGGCGATCGGCTTCCTGCTCTACGGCGAATCGCTGTGGTTCATCCCGGTTCTCGAGATTGGACGCTGGTTGCTGATCATCGCCGCAGGCCTGACGATCTGGTCGATGTTCATCTACCTCCGCGCCGCCTGGCCGGCGATTCGCCAGCAATCCTGAGCCGGTCTCGCCCGGTCCGCCAACCGAACGGAGTTGCAATCAATGTCGCGCGCTTCCCGCAGCAAACCCACCATGGCCGAGCAGGCCGACCGGCACGTGCTCTACGAAGAGAGCGTGCAGGATCCCGAGAGCGAACTGGAATTCGTCGCCGAAACCTTTCTGGCAGTGACCGGAAGACCCCTGAAGTTCATCCGAGAGGACTTCTGCGGAACGGCGAATACGGCCTGCTACTGGGTCGGCAGCGGAAAGGATCACCGTGCGGTGGGGGTCGATCTCGATCCCGAGGTGCTCGAATGGGGGCGGGCCCATCATCTCGCCGGACTCTCCCGGGACGAGCGATCGAGAATCGAACTCGTCGAAGGCGATGTGATGACCGCCGATACGCCGGCGGTGGATGCCGTGCTGGCGATGAACTTCAGCTACTACCTGTTCACGACGCGCGATCGCCTGCGCGCCTATTTCGAAAGCGTCCGGAAACGGCTCGTCGATGACGGGGTGCTGTTCCTCGATGCCTTCGGCGGCTACGAGGCCCACCGAGAGCTGGAAGAGCGCACCGAGTACGACGACTTCACCTACGTCTGGGACCAGGCCAGCTTCGATCCGATCCAGCACGCGATGACCTGCCAGATCCACTTCGAGTTTCCGGACGACTCGGCGCTAGAGCGGGCGTTCGAGTACCACTGGCGGCTGTGGACCCTGCCGGAAATCCGGGAGGTGCTGGAGGAGGCCGGCTATGCGTCGGTCGAGGTCTACTGGGAAGGCACCGACGAGGCGACGGGCGAGGGCAACGGCATCTACGAACCAGCCGACACCGGCGACGCCGATGCCGGCTGGATCTGCTATGTCGTGGCCCGGCCCTAGGGCTGCTCGCTAGAGCGTCGAGTAGACCAGTTCGAGCCACTCATCAAGCCCTTCGTACTGGGCGGGACGGGCTTCGACGAATTGGCTGATGTCGAGTTCGTTGAGCGCGGCGAAGTGCTCCTCGTCCTCGTGCAGGGCGAGCAGCGCGTCGCGAATTTCTTCCTGAATGGCCACCGGAACGGCGGGGCTGGCCGAGATCGTCACGCCGGGGAATTCCTGCGAGGTCAGGATGTTGGCCATGTTCACGTAGCGCGACACGAGGTTGTTTGGGACGATTGCCGCGTCGGCTTCCATCGAGAACACGATCTCTACGGCGTCCAGCCAGGAACTGGCGTTGGACTGAATGATCGGCTGCTGCATCGGATTGTCGTACCAGTCGGCGAGGATCAGATAGCCGAGGCTGGGCGCCGGCATGGTCGAGACCGGCCGGCCGATGAAGTCGCGCACGCTGGCCTCGGCGTTGTCCATGGAGGTCAGCATCGAGTAGGTGCGCGGTTCGGCGGCGCGAACCAGCGGCGTGAAGTTGTAACGTTCGATCCGGTATGCCGTCAGGTGCGGTTCTTCCAGAACCAGGTGCGGGTTCTCTCCGCGCCGGATGCTCAGCCAGTACCGGTGATAGTCGGGGACGATCTCGAGGTCGAAGCGGTAGGGCAGGGAGTCATTGAGATAGTTGACCAGGGGGCGGTAGACCAGTTCGGCGGTCGCCGGCGTGAAGATGGGGTGCGGCTGGAACACGAAGGTCTCGGCGCCCGACGCGTCCTGCGCCCCGGGTTCGTCGGCGCTTTCGGCCTCCGCGGCGGCCGGCGACGTGTCCTCGGCCGGGGCGGTATCGCCATTCTCCTCGGTGGCCGTGCTTTCGTCGGCCTGCGTGGATTCCCCGGCCTCGGTCTCTGGCGCTTCTTCAGTCGCTGCCTGTTCGGTGGATTCGGTCGAAGCGGCGGAATCGGCCGCTTCCTCGGCGACCTCGCCCCCGCCCTGCTGCGCCGTCTCCTCGGCTTCGTCCTGCGCCCAGGCGGCTGCCGCCAGGATCAGTCCGAACAACAGCCCCAGGGATTTGATTGAAGTTTTCATTGAACTGGCCCCTCTAAACTCATGATTTGCGGATTTCTTTTAGGCTCCGGATGTTAGCACAGCGCTTTGGGCACCGTCACATGCGCCCCAGGGGAACCGGGGTCGGCGTCCAGCCTGAGCTCATCGCCTTCCGAAACGCCGGTGCCGAGTACCGCCAGGCCGATGCTTCGTTCGCCATCCCGGGTGCCGCCGAGGCAGTGTCCGACGGTATGGCCCGCCGCGTCGCCCAGTGGCGCATGGGCGCGCCATTCGATGGGCGCGTCGATCCGCAAGCCCCACAGGCGGTATTTCACCGAGCCGCGATAATGCAGGCGCGCGATGACTTCCTGCCCCGGGTAGCACCCCTTGTCGAAAGCGAGTGCACCGAGCGCATCCAGCCCGAGCCACTGCGGAAGATGCTTGCCGCTGCTGGCCGGCTCCAGCCAGGGCAGGCCGCGGCAGAGGTCCAGCCGGCGCCATCGTTCGCGGGCGTCGGAATCGGTATTGACGGCCAGCCCGGGGCGCATGCCGCGGGAGCCGTCGAAGGACAGTGTCGGCATGTCCGGATCCGGGGCAAACGAACCGGCCACGTCGACCGGGGGCGACACGCTGGCCCGGCGCCCGATGGTGAAGCGCCCCAGGCGCTCGCCGATCTCGCCGGCTTGCACCGCAGGCAGCACGAGCTCCACGCTGTTTTCACTCGCTCGGGCCATCATGATCGTCAACACACGCCCCTTGGGATCGCACCACGCCAGCGGCGCCCAAGAGATTTCCGAAAGCGTCTCCACGGATACGGTGAACTGCGCGTTGGCGTAAGCGTGTGCGTCCGGGCCCTGGATTTCGAGGGCACTGAGATGATCAAGCGAAAATCGATTCGACATGCCGGGTAAAATGGAGTCATATGAGCGGTTATAATTCTACAACGTCAGGCACGAATCCAGATCAGCAGACCGCCGAAACCGACGATCGACAGGATCGCGGTCGTTCGCCATCGGACGATTCGCAGGCGTCCGATCGCCCGCGAGAGTTCGGTGGGCGCAAGAAAGGTCTCGAGCCGACCCGCTACGGCGACTGGGAAAAAGACGGTCGCTGCATTGATTTCTGAGCTGGACTGAATACCGGAGAACCCGCCTCATGGTGACGGATAATCGCCCCCTTTCACCCCACTTGCAGGTCTACCGTCCGCAACTGACCTCGGTGACCTCGATCCTGCATCGATTCACCGGGATGTTCCTCAGCCTGGGCATGGTGGCCGTGGTCGCCTGGCTCGTCGGTCTCGCCGCGGGGCCGGGCGCCTTCGACATGGTCAACGGCTGGCTGTCGAGCCCGCTCGGACTGATCGTGCTGCTGCTCTGGACGCTGTCTTTGTTCTACCACCTGTTCAACGGCATCAGGCACCTGCTGTGGGACGCCGGCTGGCTGCTCGAACTGAAGGGCGCCTACGCGTCCGGCTGGACAGTGCTGGTGCTCACCGTCGTTCTCACCGCGATCGTATGGGGAGGTCTGCTGTGAGCTCACTGCGTAATCCACTCGAACGCGCTCACAACCTCGGGGCGGCCGGAGACGGCGTAGGCCACTGGTGGGCGCAGCGGGTTTCGGCGATCCTGCTCGTCGTCCTCACCGCCTGGCTGGTGTGGGCACTGGTGGCGCTCATCGGTGCCGGCCACGCCGCGGCTGCTTCATTCCTCGGTCACCCCTTCCATGCCGTCATGGCCATCCTGTTCGTAGCCATCGGCTTCTATCACGGCCAGCTGGGGCTGCAGGTCGTGGTCGAGGACTACGTTCACCATCGCGCCACCGAAGTGTTCCTGATGATCGCCATCAAGGCGCTGGCGCTGTTTGGCGGCTTGCTGGCCGTACTTGCCATTCTCAAACTGGCTCTGGGAGTCTGAAGTTGAGCAAAGCCTACGACATCACCCGGCACGAGTACGACGTGCTGGTCATCGGCGCGGGCGGCGCCGGCCTGAGAGCGACCATGGGCCTGGCCGCGACCGGCCTGAAGACCGCCTGCATCTCCAAGGTCTTTCCAACCCGGTCCCATACCGTCGCCGCACAGGGCGGGATGAGCGCCGCGCTCGGCAACATGGGCGAGGACGACTGGCGCTGGCACATGTACGACACGATCAAGGGGTCCGACTGGCTCGGCGACCAGGACGCCATCGAGTACATGTGCAAGAACGCCATGCAGGCCGTCATCGAGCTCGAGCATTTCGGCGTTCCCTTTTCGCGCACGGAGGAAGGCAAGATCTACCAGCGCCCGTTCGGCGGCATGACCACCCATTACGGGGAGGGGACCGCTCAGCGAACGGCCGCCGCGGCCGACCGCACCGGGCATGCCATTCTCCACACGCTCTACCAGCAGTCGCTCAAGCACGATGCACAGTTCTTCATCGAGTATTTCGCCATCGACCTGCTGATGGATGACGACGGCAGCTGCCGTGGCGTGCTCGCCTGGGATCTGGGCACCGGAACGCTGCACGAGTTTCGCGCCCATGCCGTCATTCTGGCCACCGGCGGTTACGGCCGCTCTTATTTTTCCTGCACCTCCGCCCACACCTGCACCGGAGACGGCAACGGCATGGTCCTGCGTGCGGGTCTGCCCCTGCAAGACATGGAATTCGTCCAGTTTCATCCTACCGGCATCTACGGGGCCGGCTGCCTGATCACCGAAGGCGTGCGCGGGGAGGGCGGCTACCTGACCAACTCCGAGGGCGAGCGCTTCATGGAACGCTACGCGCCCAATGCCAAGGACCTCGCGTCGAGAGATGTGGTCTCGCGCTCGATGACCATCGAGATTCGCGAGGGTCGCGGCGTCGGCCCGAACAAGGATCACATCCACCTCAACCTGCAGCATCTGGGCGCGGACGTCATTCACGAGCGGCTACCGGGCATCGCCGAATCGGCGCGCATCTTCGCCGGCGTGGATGTGACCAAGGAACCCATTCCCGTTCTGCCGACGGTGCACTACAACATGGGCGGCATTCCAACGAACCACCACGGCGAGGTCGTGACCCTCAAAAACGACGATCCCGACAGCGTGGTGCCCGGCCTTTACGCCATCGGCGAGGCGGCCTGCGTTTCGGTTCACGGCGCCAACCGCCTGGGTTCGAACTCGCTGCTCGATCTCATCGTGTTCGGACGCGCGGTGGCGCTGCGCTGCGGTGAGACGATCGAGCCCGGGCAGTCGCACAAGCCGCTGCCCGAAGGCGCGCTCGACGGGATCCTCGACGAATTCGACCGCCTGCGCCATGCCGACGGTGATCTGCCGACGGCGGAGATCCGCGGAGAGATGCAGCAGGTGATGCAGAACAACGCGGCGGTCTTTCGCACGGGCGAGACGCTCGAGGAGGGCCGCGACAGGATCGCCGAGGTGGCGGCGAAGTTCGACCAGGTCAAGGTCAGCGATCGCTCGCTGGTCTGGAACTCCGACCTGGTCGAAACCCTCGAGCTGCGCAACCTGCTGGGTAACGCCGTGACCACCATGATCGCGGCGGAGAACCGCACCGAAAGCCGCGGCGCCCATGCCCGGGAGGACTATAACGATCGTGACGACGACAACTGGATGAAACACACCCTGATCTGGATGGACGACGCGGGCAAGACCCACATCGACTACCGGCCGGTGCACATGCACACGCTGACCGACGAATGCGAGGTCATCCCGCCGAAGGCACGGACCTACTGAACATGGCTGAATTCCGACTCCCGAAAAATTCGCGAATCTCGAAGGGCCGGCACCACGCGGCGCCGGAAGGGGCGAAGAACATCAAAACCTTCCGGATCTATCGCTGGGAGCCCGACAGCGGCGAGAAGCCGCGTATCGATTCGTTCGATATCGATCTCGACGACTGCGGCCCGATGGTGCTCGACGCCGTCATCAAGATCAAGAACGAAATCGATCCCACGCTGACCTTCAGGCGCTCGTGCCGCGAAGGCATCTGCGGGTCCTGCGCCTTCAACATCGACGGCACCAACACGCTTGCCTGCACGAAGGGCATCGACGAAATCTCCGGTGACGTCAAGATTTACCCGTTGCCGCACATGCCGGTGGTCAAGGACCTGGTGCCCGACCTGACGCACTTCTACGCGCAGTACGCGTCGATCCGTCCCTGGTTGCGCACGCAAAGCCCGGCGCCGCCGGACAAGGAGCGACTGCAGTCGCCCGAGGACCGCAAGCACATCGACGGCCTGTACGAGTGCATTCTCTGCGCCTGCTGCTCCACGGCCTGCCCGAGTTACTGGTGGAATGGGGACCGCTATCTCGGCCCCGCGATCCTGCTGCAGGCCTACCGCTGGCTGGTCGATTCGCGCGACGAGGCCACCGGTGAACGCCTGGACCAGCTCGAGGACCCGTTCCGGCTCTACCGTTGCCACACCATCATGAACTGCACCCGGACCTGCCCCAAGGGCCTGAACCCGGCCAAGGCGATCGCCGAAATCAAGAAGATGATGCTGGCAAGACGCAGCCTCTGAGCTGCGTCTTCGCGCCCCGGGCCGGGCGGACTGCTCGAGCGTCCCGGTCCGGTAACGACTCCCTGCTGAACTTCTACGCCTTCGCCGTTATAGTCGTCGGCATGCAAACCGCGGTCATCCCTTCATGAACGATCCGTCGCAAGTTCCGCCGGCGCGGCTTCGGTGGCGCTGCCGCCGCGGCATGCAGGAGCTCGACGTGATGCTCGGCGGCTGGCTGGACGAGGCCTGGCCGGAGGCCGACCCTCGCGAGCGCGAGTCGTTCGAACGACTGCTCGAAGTCGAGGACGACCGCCTCT
This sequence comes from Gammaproteobacteria bacterium, assembly GCA_009908385.1. Classification (GTDB taxonomy): domain Bacteria; phylum Pseudomonadota; class Gammaproteobacteria; order Xanthomonadales; family Wenzhouxiangellaceae; genus Wenzhouxiangella. The sequence goes on along the minus strand of JAAAPE010000113.1, from coordinate 3,634 downwards.
GGGACTGGTTCCTGGGGCGTACCCCGCCGGACAAGGGGCTGGAGGATATCGTCGAGTCGATCCGTGCACGCCACTTCACCTCGTCCGGGCGGTAACTTGAGAATTCGGCCGGCCCGCAGGGCGGCGTCGACCGTGGCGCTGCTGACCCTCGTCGCCGCATTCGCCCCCCTGGCCACCGGGATGCCGCTTCCCGGGCGCATCGCCGGCGCGCTCCTGGCGATTGCGCTCGGAGCCATCGCCTGCCGCCGTCTGCTGCGCCCGCGTTTCGACTCGCTTCGGCTGGACGGAGAGCGCGTTTGCATGGGATCGCCCGACGGGAAGCGACTCGAGGGCCCTTTGACCGGTTCACCCTTCGTCTCGCCGCTGTTCGTCGGTTTCCGCTGGCACCCGTCGCAGCGGCGGCTGCCGGCCTCGACGGGCGTATTCTCCGAGCAGATGGACGCTCAGGACTATCGCCGCCTCTGCGCCGCTCTTCGCCAGGGCGAGCCACGGTGAAGTCATTGCTGAGCCAGCTGAGGAAATGGCTGCTGCGCCTGGCCGTGCTCGGCCTGCTGTTGCTGGTCGGCCTGACCCTGCCGCTTCGCTGGATCGATCCGGGCACCTCCGCCTACATGGCGCTCCACCAGTGGCGACACGGTGGCGAAATCCGCCAGCAGTGGGTTCCCGGCGAACGCATCGCCGATGCGCTGAAGCTCGCCGTCATCGCCTCGGAGGACCAGAAGTTTCCGCACCACTTCGGCTTCGACCTCGAGCAGATCCGGCAGGCCGTCGACACACGGCTCCAGGGCGGGCGCCTGAGGGGCGCCAGCACGATCACGCAACAGCTGGCGCGGAACCTCTATCTCTGGCCGGGACGGGACTGGATTCGCAAGGGCCTCGAGGCGGCACTGAGCGTGTCGCTGGAAGCGTTCGTACCCAAGCACCGGCTGCTCGAGCTCTATCTCAATCTCGCCGAGTTCGATCTGGGCGTCTACGGTGCCGAGGCCGCGGCGCGGCACCATTTCGGCAAGCCCGCCGCGAATCTCACCCGATCCGAAGCGGCGCTGCTGGCTGCCGTTCTTCCGGCGCCGAAGCGGCTCGACGCCGCGCGTCCCGACCCATCCCTGCTCGAACGCCAGCGCTGGATTCTCGAGCAGATGGACAATCTCGGCGCGGCCTGGGTGCCGCGGCCTGAAGCTTCAGGTACGCCTTAGCCGACCACCGATACCGGATCGACGGCAGGAAGGACCTCCCTGTGCCGGCCGACGACCCGTCCATCCCCGTCAGACCTGCCGACGGTTGTCGATCAGGTTCTCCACCACCTCGGGATCGGCGAGCGTGGACGTGTCGCCGAGCTGGTCGTGCTCGTCGGCCGCGATCTTGCGCAGGATGCGGCGCATGATCTTGCCCGAGCGCGTCTTGGGCAGGCCCGGGGCCCACTGCAGGTGATCGATGGTGGCGATCGGCCCGATCTCCTCGCGCACCCAGGCAACCAGCTCCTTCGCCAGCCCCTCGTCGCCCTCGCGGCCCGCCATCAGGGTGACGTAGGCATAGACGCCCTGACCCTTGATGTCGTGCGGGAAGCCGACGACGGCGGCTTCGGCCACGGCCGAGTGCGCCACCAGGGCGGACTCCACTTCGGCCGTGCCCAGACGGTGCCCCGAGACATTGATGACGTCGTCGACCCGCCCGGTGATCCAGTAGTCACCGTCCTCGTCGCGGCGCGCGCCGTCGCCGGTGAAATAACGGCCCGGGTAGGCGGCAAAGTAGGTCTCGCCGAAGCGTTTGTGATCGCCGTAGACGCTGCGCATCTGGCCCGGCCAGCTGTCGGTGAGCACGAGGTTGCCGGCCGTCGCGCCTTCGAGCTCGTTGCCGTCGGCGTCGACCAGTGCGGCCTTGATGCCCGGCAGCGGTTTCGTGGCCGAACCGGGCTTGAGATCGGTCGCGCCGGGCAGGGGAGAGATCAGTATGCCGCCCGTCTCGGTCTGCCACCACGTGTCGGCGATGGGGCAGCGGCCGTCGCCGACGACGTTGTAGTACCACTCCCAGGCTTCCGGGTTGATCGGCTCGCCGACCGTTCCCAGGATGCGCAGGGACTTCCGGCTGGTCTTCTTGACCGGCTCGTCGCCGCCGCGCATCAGCGCCCGGATGGCGGTCGGTGCGGTGTAGAAGATGCTGACCCGGTGCTTGTCGACGACCTGCCAGAAGCGACTGTTGTCGGGGTAGTTCGGTACGCCCTCGAACATCAGGGTGGTGGCGCCGTTGGCCAGCGGTCCGTAAACGATATAGCTGTGTCCGGTGACCCAGCCCACGTCGGCCGTGCACCAGTAGATTTCGCCGTCCTGGTAGTCGAATACCACTTCATGGGTCCAGCTCGCCCAGGCGAGGTAACCGCCGGAGGTATGCAGCACGCCCTTCGGCTTGCCGGTCGAGCCCGAGGTGTAGAGGATGAACAGCGGATCCTCGGCGTTCATCGCCTCGGGTTCGCATTCGGCATCGACCTGCTCGAGGGCCTCGTGCAGCCAGTGATCCCGCGTGTCGTTCCAGTCGATCTCGTTGCCGGTGTTGCGCACGACGAGGACGGACTCGACGCGGCTGGCGGCATCGTCATTGGCCAGCGCCCGGTCGACGTTCTTCTTCAGGGGTGTGGCGCGCCCGCCGCGCAGCCCCTCGTCGGCCGTGATCACGCACTTCGAATCGCAGTCGACGATGCGCCCCGCCAGCGCGTCCGGCGAGAAGCCGCCGAAGACGACCGAATGGATCGCCCCGATGCGTGCGCAGGCCAGCATCGCCACGGCGGCGTCCGGGATCATCGGCATGTAGAGCGTGACGCGGTCGCCCTTGCCCACGCCGAGGTGCTTGAGCACGTTGGCGAACCGACACACGCGCTCGTGCAGCTGGCGGTAGGTGATCTTCTTGTCCCGTTCGGGGTCGTCGCCCTCCCAGAGGATGGCCACCTGGTCGCCCCGGGTGTCGAGATGGCGGTCGACGCAGTTGGCGCAGACGTTGAGAACGCCATCGTCGTACCAGCGGATGTGGAGGTCATCGAGGTCGAAGCTGACATCCTTGATGCGCGAATACGGCTCGATCCAGTCGAGCCGCTGGCCGATCCGGTTGAAGAAGGCGTCTTCGTTCTCGCGCGCTTCCCGGGTCAGCGCCTCGAAGCGTTCGCGGTCGACGTGGGCTGTTTTCGCGATGTCGTCGGGAACGGGGTGAACCTGCGGCTGGGAATGCTTGTCGGACATGGCTTCGCTTCCTCTCGCGGCTTGCTTGGATGGATGCCGGGCGGCTTCACGGCGCCGTATTCCAGTGTCGCCAAAGCCCGATGGCTTGTAAAGCGGAGGCATGGAAATACGCTTGCGACTCTCACCTTGCGACGAGCAGCTATTCGCCGCAGCACCGGCTTGAGGAAACCATGCGGAACGTGCTCCGGTTTCGAGCGACTCAAACGGCGCTGCCCATGAGCGCATCGCAGTCCTTCAAATCCGGGCAGGATGTCCAATCCGGGTCAGCCCCTGCGCGCGTTGCGGGTGGCCTGCGCCACGTCCGATAGCACGACCGACTTGCCGATCGGAAACAGCGCGATGCCGGCGAGCTTGACGTGCTGGACGCCGAAGGGAATGCCGATGATGGTGATGAACAGCGCCAGCGCCCA
>JAAAPE010000011.1 GCA_009908385.1 Gammaproteobacteria bacterium | reverse complement strand
GCCGCACGGCGTCGACCTCGTCGCTGCGACCGTGGTGTCCGGCAGCCATCCCGATCATGCCTGGCCCTTCGGCGACAAGGCCGCCGACTTCGTGGCCCGGGCAAGTGCCGATGCCGCCGACCACGCGCGATCGACCCTGTCACTGGACGTGCCCGTGATCGACAGCCTGGATGCACACACGCTCATCGAGCAGGCCGGGCATTCCGGCGCCGACTGGATCCTCACCCCGGACACGCCGGTCGGGCCGCTCGGCGACGGGATGGCGGCGCTGGCGGCCGAACTCGACGACGCCGGCCTGCCCCTCCATCGCTTTCGCCGCGACTGGGACAGCGCCGCCTGGCCCTTCGCCACCAAGGGCTTCTTCCCCTTCAAGAAGCACATTCCCGAACTGCTCGAACGCGCGGAGCTGACATGAGTGAAGCCGTGACCGTCTACTACGACTCGGGCTGCCCGCTGTGCCTGAGAGAAATCGGCCTGATGCGGCGGCTCGACAAGCGCGGGCGCATCGATTTCGTCGACGTGTTCGACGAGACGAGCAGCTGCCCGCTCGACCGGGAGACGCTGCTGGCGCGCTTCCACGCGCTCGACGAGCGCGGCGAGCTGGTCTCGGGCGCGGCGGCGTTCGCCGCCATGTGGCGGCAGATTCCCTGGCTGCGGCCGCTGGGCCTGCTGGCGCGATACCGGCCGGTGTTGTGGGTGCTCGAGCGACTCTACCGGCTGTTCCTGAAGGTGCGGCCGGGGCTGCAGCGGTTGGCGGGCGGGGCGCCGGGGGGCGGCGGGGGAGGCTGATGGCCTGGGCGTCTCGGTTCGGTGCGTCGGGGGTCTGTGCGTCCGTACGTCAGTAGTCGGTGCGTCCGTGGTCTGTGCGTCTGTGCGTCTGTGGGGCGATGTTTCGCGGGGTCGACGCGGCGTCAGCGCGAATCTGCTAGATTCTGCGGTTCGCTCAATTTCGGGATCCACTGATGTCCGCAGTTTCGAAGGTAGTCCAGCCCCTTCTTCTCCTGGCCCTGCTGGCCACCCTGGCCACGCCGGCGATGGCGCAGGCCCCCATCATCCAGCCCGGCAAGCCGGGTGAACCCGGGCGCACGATCAGCGCCGAGGAAGCGACGGACCTGGCCGGTATCGGCTATTCGGAAGCCGACGTGACCTTCATGGCGGACATGATCCCGCACCACCACCAGGCCCTGGTGATGTCGGCACTGGTGGCCGAGCGAACCGGCCGCAACGAACTGACCGAGCTGGCCGAGCGCATCTCCGCCTCGCAGGACGACGAGATCGCGTTCATGCAGAACTGGCTGCGCGAGCGCGGCGAGGACGTGCCCGATCCGGCCGCGCACCACGCCATGCACACCCACCACGACATGGCCGGGATGGCCAGCCCGGAAGAAATGGCCGAGCTGGAAGCCTCGAGCGGCCCGGACTTCGACCGCCTGTTCCTGCAGCTGATGATCGACCACCACCAGGGCGCGATCACCATGGTCGACGAGCTGCTCGAAACCGACGGCTCCGCGCAGGACCCGGTGCTCTACGAGTTCGCCACCGACATCGTCAACGACCAGGAATCGGAAATCGAGCGCATGACGGCGATGCTGGCCGGCTTCTCGCCCGATCCCCGCGTCGGCCTGGCGGCCGGCTTCCGCGACGCCGGCGAGGCGATTTCCAACCTCGAGCTGGTCGCCGCCCTGCCCAAGCCCGCCGGTTTCTTCGACCCCGAGCACCCCGCCGGCCGGCCGATCCCGCGTGACGACGAGGACGAGCAGGGCGACGAGGAAGAGACGGAAGAGGACGCAGCCGAGGCCGCTGACGAGGCGGCCGCCGGCGACGAGTCCGAGGGCGATGAAAACGGCGGCCGCGAGAACGACGGCAAGCCGCGCCCCTCGCTGCTGAGCTTCTCCAACACCGACATGGCCTTCACCGACGAGGTCCTGGTGGCCGGCAGCTACCACGGCTTCAACGCCTACGACATCAGCGGCGAGGTACCCGAGCTGATGAGCTCGATCGTCTGCCCCGGCGGCCAGGGCGACGTGTCGATCGCCGGCGACCTGCTGATCATGTCGGTGCAGGACATGCGCGCCCGCGTCGACTGCGGCCTGATGGGCGTGGCCGGCAAGGTCAGCGAGGATCGCTTCCGCGGGCTTCGTATCTTCGACATCTCCGACCTCAGCCGGCCGGTGCAGGTCGGCGGGGTGCAGACCTGCCGTGGCTCGCACACGCACACGATCGTCTCCGGCGACGGCTCGCCCGGCAGCTCGCTGATCGTCTACAACTCCGGCACCGCCCCGGTGCGCGAGGAAGAAGAGATGGCGGGCTGCGTGGACACCCGCCGCTACGGCGACGAGCGCACCGCGCTGTTCCGCATCGACATCATCGAGATCCCGGTCGACCGGCCGCAGGATGCGCGCATCGTCGACAGCCCGGCGGTGTTCGCCGACCCCGAAACCGGCAACCTGGCCGGGCTGTGGGCCGGCGGCGACCACGGCGACGAGACGCAGGAAACCAACCAGACCGATCACTGCCACGACATCACGGTCTTCCCCGACAAGCAGCTGGCCGCCGGCGCCTGCTCGGGCAACGGCATCATCTTCGACATCTCCGACCCGATGGCGCCGAAGCGCATCGCCGAGGTGGTCGACCCCGGCTTCGCCTACTGGCACTCGGCCACCTTCAACAACGACGGCACCAAGGTGCTGTTTACCGACGAGTGGGGCGGCGGCAGCCGGCCGCGCTGCCGTGCTTCCGATCCGCTCGACTGGGGCGCGGACGCGATCTACGACATCGTCGACGGCGAGCTGGTCGCCGGCGGCTACTTCAAGATGCCCGCGCCGCAGTCGGAAGAAGAGAACTGCGTGGCCCACAACGGATCGATCATCCCCGTGCCCGGCCGCGACATCTTCGCGCAGGCCTGGTACCAGGGCGGGCTGTCGGTGGTCGACTTCACCGACTCCTCCAACCCGTTCGAGATCGCCTTCTTCGACCGCGGCCCGGTCAACGGCGAGGACCTGACCATGGGCGGCTACTGGTCGACCTACTGGTACGACGGGCGCATCTACGGCACCGAGATCGCGCGCGGCATCGACGTGTTCGAGCTGGTGCCGAGCGAACACCTCAGCGAGAACGAGATCGCCGCGGCGAAGGCCGCCATCGACGGCGACCTGTTCAATCCGCAGACGCAGACGCGCCTGAGCTGGCCGGACACCCCGGTGGTCGCGCGTGCCTACCTCGACCAGCTCGAGCGCAGCGGCACGCTACGCGCCGAACACCGCGATGCGCTGGCCGACGTCCTCGAACGCGCCGAAGGCGGCGAAAACGACCGCGCGCTCGTCGAGGACCTCGAACGCCTGTCGAGCCTGTTCGGCGAGCAGTCGCGCCAGCACGAAGGCGCCGCCCGCAAGCGCTTGGGCGCCCTGGCCGACACCCTGCAAGGTATCGCCGACTGAGGCGCGTCACCCCCTCTACCCCCGGACAGCGCGCAAGGCAGGCAATGGGGAAAGCCGGTCTTCGCCGCAAGGCGAAAGAAGGGCTTCCGGAATGCCGTTAGCGAGTGCTGGTCCGGGGCCTTCGCGGATACGCCGCCAACCGAGAGAGCCGGCGGCCATGCTTCGGGCGTGGTCGCGACTCAACGGCGATAGACCTGCTTACGGTGACCGACCTTGACGACCGTGACGATCAACCGGCTATCGAGAAGCTCGTAGAGGATCCGGTACGCGCCCTGGCGAACCCGGTAACGTTCCTGGCCGGAAAGCTTCTCGCATCCGGGTGGACGTGGATCGTCCTGCAAAGCGTCGATTCTCTTCAGTATGCGGACAACATCTTTCCGGGGAATACCCCGAAGGTCCTTTGCAACGGACCTGCGAAATACAAGCTCAAATCTTGCCATGCGCCTTGAGGTCGTCCAGAAGGGCCTCGTACGTCATGGTCGGCTCAGCGACCCGATCCTCAAAGGCCGACAGATCTTCCTGATCTTCGGCAAGGGCCGCTCGGACCGCTTCGTTGACGATCTCGGAAATGGTGAGATCGCCGTGTGCAGCCTTCAGCCTCAAAGCGGCGTGGACCTGCGGGTCGAAGTAGATGGTCGAGCGTTTGGTGGTTTCTGGCATCGTGCGGCTCCCGGCAAGCAGTGCGTCGTCATCAATCTGGCCGCTCGACGTCGTGATGTCAAGACGTCAGAACGTCCAGCCTGAATCACTGAGATTCCGGATCTGCTCGTTGTGGCTTCCGGGACGCCCGCCGAGCAAGGCGCCTTGACGTTTCCTTCATGCTGCTCCACCTGATTGGGCACACTCGTTTGCTGGCGGGAACATGACCAGCCGGCCCGAACTGCAGCCGCTGCTGCGCGGCCTGGACGCGGAGAGCCGGGACCTTCCCCTACGAAGTCGCCAACCGGCGGAAGGCCCCGGATCAAGTCCGGGGCTGCGTGTCGGGGGCGGCGGCTCGGTGCGCCGGCAAGCGCCTGAGTGCCCCGGCCGACACCCTGCAGGGCATCGCCGACTGAGGCGCGTCATCCGCGCCCCCTGTGCTGGTCCGGGGCCTTCCCTTATACGCCACCAACCGAAAGATCATGCGGCCATGCTTCCGGCGTGGTCGCGACTCAACGGCCGGTCCGGGAAGGGTTGCGGCGCGGGGGGAAGTGGACCCAGCTGACCACGACCACGACGCCGAAGGCAGTGTAGACCACCTGGAACACCCACCACGGCAGGTCGAGAAAAAGCAGGTTGCCCAGCCAGTGCTGGATGAAGCTCCCGTCGTAGACCGTCTGCCCGGCGGCCTGGCGCAGCCACGCTTCCCAGACGGTGAGCGGGCAGAGCTTGCCGAGCCAGGTCTGGACGACGATGAAAACGATCAGCGCCAGGTGGGTGAACCGGAACCAGGGGTTGCGGACCCAGCCCCATCCCCGCACCCAGCCGATCATCACAAGCACCTGCCCGCCGACCACGAACACGACGAACAGGGCGTGCATGACAAGGATGGCGTCGGCCAGCGCCCCGGGGAAGGGTAGCGACTGGAAGAATTCGCGGCTCATGAAGGCATGTTACCCGGCGGGCGCGTCAGGGAGCGCCCGGAAGACGGGCGAGCAGGGCGCGTTCACTAGTCGGGGTAGCCGGTGATCTCCCGGATATCACGGTAGAGCGGCGCGAGCCGCCGGTAGAGGCGCTGGTAGACGCGGCGATAGAGTTTTTCGTAGACGGCGTGGTTGTCCTTGTCCGGTTCGATTCGGTGGCCGACCCGCGTCATCTCGTTGGTGGCCACGCGCATGCTCGGGTACCAGCCCAGGCCGCAGGCGGCCAGCATCGCCGCGCCGAGGCCGGAGGTCTCCACCGTGTGCGGCCGCTCGACCGGGCAGTCGAAGATGTCGGCGGTGATCTGCATGACCGTGTTCGAGCGCGCGCCGCCGCCGCAGGCGCGCAGTACCTGCAGCCGCCGGCTCGACCGGCGCTCGATGCGCTCGGCGCCGTGGCGCAGTTCGAAAGCCACGCCCTCGAGCAGCGCCCGGTAGAGATGCGCGCGGGTGTGCACGTCGCCGAAGCCGATGATCGCGCCCTTGGCCTCGGGCCCGGAGTCGATGTCGTTGCCCCAGTAGGGCTGGAGGACCAGGCCCATCGAGCCCGGCGGCACGTCGGCGACCAGCTCGTCGAGCAGGGATTCGGCCGTCACGCCGGCGGCCTCGGCGCGCTGACGCTCCGCCAGCCCGAACTGCTCCTTGAACCAGCTCACCATCCAGAAGCCCCGCGGCACGGCCGATTCCACCATAAAGTAGCCGTGGCGGGCGGCGGGAAAGGCCGGCATCGGGGGTTTGGCCTCGAAGTAGCGCGCGCTGTGGACGCTCACCGTCGAGCGCGTGCCGAAGCTGATGCAGGCGGTGTGGCGGTCGGACACGCCGGCGCCGATCAGGTCGCAGGCCTTGTCGGCGCCCGC
>JAAAPE010000056.1 GCA_009908385.1 Gammaproteobacteria bacterium | reverse complement strand
CGCCTCGATGAGGAGCATTTCGACGGGTGCGTCGGACTCGATACGCCACATGGTGCCGCGCGGCAGCATGATGTAGTCGCCGTCGCGGAAGCTCATGTGGCCGAAGTCGCAGTACAGCTCACCGGCGCCGTCGTGAATGAACAGCAGTTCATCGCCGTCGCCGTTGCGCACCAGCTGATCCATCCTGCCGTCGGAGTGCCAGCAGCGGAACTTGCAGTGTGCGTTGCTGAGTAGTTCGGCCGCTTGCCACGGCGAGTTCACCTTGTCCTCGAGCTTCGTCGTGTCGAAGGCGCGCGGCTGCAGCGGGCCCTCGAAGTCGGTCCAGCCCGTGGGCATGTGCTGGTGGTAGAAGTGCGTAGCCGGGCCGAAGAATCCTTCCTTGCCCATTTCGCGCTCGAAGGTGCCTTCGGGCAGGTTGGTATGCGCCTGCCGGCTCGCCTTGCCTTCCACCTTGGAATGAGAAATCCACTTCTTCATGACTGCCTCCGAATTGGCTGTCTTGGATGCATCCGCTTCGAAGACTCCAGGCTCGGGTCAGACTCCAGCAGCGATGTTGGCCCGCTCCTGAAACCTGAACCCTGAACCCTGAAACCTTCTCTTAAAGTACTCCGCGCTTTTCCTGGTCGCGCTCGATGGCTTCGAACAGGGCCGTGAAATTGCCCTCGCCGAAGCCCTCGTTGCCCTTGCGCTGAATGATCTCGAAGAAGATCGGGCCGATGTTGGTCTTGGTGAAGATCTGCAGTAGCTGCTTGTTCGGGTCATTGGCATCGGCGTCGATCAGGATCTTGTTCTTGCGCATGCGCTCGACGTCTTCGCCGTGATTCGGAATGCGCTCGTCGATCACGTCGTAGTAGGTGTCGGGCGTGTCGAGGAAGTCAACGCCCTTGTCGCGCAGCGCCTCGACGGTCTCGTAAATGCTGTCGGTATAAAGGGCGATGTGCTGGACGCCTTCGCCCTTGTACTCGTCCAGGTACTCGTTGATCTGGCTCTTGGGGTCTTCCGATTCGTTGATCGGAATGGCGATCTTCGTCGTCGGCGAGGTCATGGCCTTGGATTTCAGGCCGGTCGCCTTGCCCTTGATGTCGAAGTACTTGACTTCGAAGAAGCCGAAGAGGTCTTCGTAGAACGAGGCCCACTGACCCATGTTGCCGTTGTAGACGTTGTGGGTGAGATGGTCGATGAAATTCATGTCGACGCCTTCGGGGTGGCGCTCGACCGACGGGTCGAAGTCGAAGTGACGGTCGACGTCTTTCTCCCCGCTGGTCAGATAGAGTACGGAGCCGCCGATGCCTTCGATGCAGGGCACGTCGATCGGCAGGGTATCCGGCTTGTTCTCGATGTCCTTGGCCCCCTTGGCGCGGACGGCTTCATGGGCTGCCTTCGGGTCGCTGACGCGCATGGCGAAGCCGGTACAGCAAGGGCCGTGGGCGGCGCTGAAATCGCTGGCGAAGGATTCGGTGCTTTCATTGACCAGGAAGTTGATGCCGCCCTGGCGATACAGGGTGACCGGCTGCGACTTGTGGCGCGCGACGGCCGTGAAACCGAGCTGCTGGAACAGATTGTGCAGCAACGCCGGTTCGGGCGCGGCGAACTCGATGAATTCGAACTGCTCGACGCCGAGCGGATTGGGGCGGGACTGCGTCATGATTCGGTCTCCTTGCAACTGTGCGTTTCTTCGAATGGCGATGGTTGAATGCGTTGGGCAATGGAATGGCCTTGCCTCGGACCCCTGATATTAGTTACATTTGTAACTGTTTTCAAGCCGGACCGACCCTCACCCGACCATGCTCGACCTCGAGGATTTCCTCCCCTACCGCCTGTCCGTGCTTTCCAACCGGATCAGCAGCGGCATTGCCCGTACCTACGAAGAACGGTTCGGGCTCAGCGTGACCGAGTGGCGCGTGATCGCCATCGTCGGCCGGTACCCTGGGGTGACCGCCACCGACGTCGCGGAGCGCGCGGCGATGGACAAGGTCGCCGTGAGCCGGGCCGTCAGCCGCCTGCTCGATGCCGGTCGGCTGGAACGGCGCGAAAATCATCCGGATCGACGAGCCAAGCGGCTCTACCTGAGCGCCGAAGGGAAATCGATCCACGATGCCATCGTTCCGGCCGCCCTGGCTTTCGAGCGGGACTTGCTCGACGCGCTGGAGCCCGAAGAGCGACGCCGCTTCCTGCGCAGCCTCGAGCGGCTCGCCGAGGCCGCGGAGCGTCACTGCTGATCGCCGACCCGGCCTTTTGCCCATGTCCTTCGAGATCCTGCTGCAAGACGACCGGCTGTGCGCCATCAACAAGCCGACCGGCATCATGGTGCATCGCAGCAACATCGGCACCGACCGCGAATTCGTCATGCAAAACCTGCGCGACCAGCTGGGACAGCGGGTCTGGCCGGTGCATCGGCTCGACCGTGCCACCTCCGGCGTGCTGCTTTTCGCCCTTGATCCCGGAGCCGCCAGGGCGCTCGGCGGGTCGTTCATGAACCGGCGCGTCGACAAGGGTTACCTCGCGGTGGTGCGCGGCTGGACGGGAGCGAACGGCGTCGTCGACCATCCCCTCGCCCGGCACGGACGCGCCGAACCGCGCGCGGCCCGAACGGACTACGAACGCCTTGCAAGCTGCGAACTGCCGATCCCGGTCGGAGGTTTCGACACCGCTCGTTACTCGCTGGTAGCGGCCCGCCCCGAGACCGGCCGGCGCCACCAGATCAGGCGCCACTTCAAGCATATCTCCCATCATTTGATCGGCGACACCACATACGGCGACGGGCGCCACAACCGACTGTTCCGGCGCCACCTCGATTGCCACCGCATGCTCCTGCACGCCAACCGGCTGGCGCTCGAGCATCCCAGCGACGGTAGGCGGGTCACGATCGAGGCGTCCCTGGACGGCGAGTTCGCGCGCGTGGCCCGGGAAGCCTTCGACTGGCCAGACGAACCGGGCCGCCCCGCCTCGTCGAAAGAGTCCGATGGCGATCGACACCTGCGTTAGACTTCCCCTGAACCCTGAAACCTGAACCCTGAAACCTGGAAATGACCATACATATCCATTCAACCTTCGACAGCGGCAACATCGAAGTCGTCGATGCCGAATCCCCCAACGACATCCGGCTCAGGATCCGTCCCGACGCCGGCGGCGAACACATGCAGTGGTTCCACTTCCAGCTGTCCGGCGCGCGGGACACGGACTGCCGGATGACGATCGAGAACGCCGGCGAGGTGTCCTACGTCGACGGCTTCGAGGACTACCAGGCCGTGGCCAGTTTCGATCGGGTCAACTGGTTTCGCGTGCCGACGGAGTTCGACGGCAAGCAGCTGGTCGTCAAGCACAAGCCCGATAGCGACATCGTCTATTACGCCTATTTCGCGCCCTATTCGCAGCTCGAACACGACAACCTGCTCGCCGCCGCGCTGGTCGACCCGAGGGTGCGCGCGGAGACGCTCTGCAGCACGCCGGACGGGCGTGCGCACACCATGCTGCGAGTCGGTGAGCCCGCCCACGGCCGCAAGAAGATCTGGGTGATCGCCCGCCAGCATCCCGGTGAGTCGATGGCCGAATGGTGGGTTGAGGGTTTCCTCGAGCGCCTGCTCGACGCCGAGGAGCCGGTGGCGCGAAGGCTGCTCGACGAGGCCGTGATCTACCTCGTGCCCAACATGTGCATCGACGGTGCCGTTCGCGGGCACCTGCGCTGCAATGCCCGGGGCCGGAATCTCAACCGGGAGTGGGCGGAGCCCTCGGAGGAAGAGTCGCCGGAGGTCTATTTCACGCGCCGGAAGATGCACGCCACCGGCGTCGACCTGGCCTTCGACGTCCACGGCGACGAGGCGCTGCCCTACAACTTCATCGCCGGCGCCGAGGGGACGCCGTCCTGGAACGACCGCAAGCAGCACCAGCTCGATACCTTCAAGGCCCTGCTGGCGGAGATCTCCCCGGACTTCCAGACGAAGTACGGTTACGACGTCGATGCGCCCGGCAGCGCCTCCGACCTCAAGAAGAACACCGACTACATGGCCGAGACCTTTGACTGCCTCGCCATGACGCTCGAAATGCCGTTCAAGGACAATGCCGACATGCCCATGCCGGATATAGGCTGGTCGCCGGACCGCTGCAGGCATCTCGGAGCGGCCTGCATCGACGCGTTCTGGCGGATTCTGCCCGAGCTCTAGAGCGACCTTGGAGATCCCTTCGCAAGGGGGGCGTCATCTTGCCGGGGCCGTTCTTCCCCGGGTAGGGGCATTCAGGCGAGGCGCGAGGCCGGGTCGACCAGCTCCAGCCGCCTGAGCGCGACGCCGGCCTGGGTCCGGTTGCGGACCTCGAGCTTCTGCAGGATTTCGCTCATGTGGGCCTTGACGGTTCGCTCCTGGATACCCAGCTCGTCGGCGATCTGCTTGTTGAGCCAGCCGTCGGCGACCAGGGCCAGTACCCGGAACTGCTGTGGCGTGAGCGCGGCGATGCGTTCGGCAAGCAACACGTCCTCGTCGTCGGAATCGAGATCGGCCACCGCCCTTTCGAGGTGCGCGGGCACCCATTCCCGGCAGTCGAGTACCGCATTGAGCGCGGTGGTCATGTCGTCCAGGCCGGAGCTTTTCGGAATGAACCCGGCCGCGCCGTGATCGAGCACGCGCCGGATGACCCGGGGGTCCTCGTTGGCCGAGACGACGACGACCGCGACCGCCGGATGATGACAGCGGATCGAGGCCAGTCCGGCGAGCCCGTGGCTGCCGGGCATGTGCAGGTCGAGCAGGACCAGGTCGATGTCCTCGTTCTCGTCGAGCTTTGCCGAAGTTTCCGGCAGATCCCGCGCCTCCAGAATCTCGACATCCTCCAGGCAGGCTCCCAGGGCCTGCACCAGGGCGGCCCGGAACAGCGGGTGGTCGTCGGCGATCAGGACGCGGGTGGTCATCAGGTCTAGGGTATAGGTTTCAGGGTTCAGGTTTCAGGGTTGAGGTTTCACGTCCATCGTTCGATCAAGCAGTCATCAAGCTTCCGGCTTGCACTTCCCAGGGCGCTTCGGCCACGCAGCCTCGGCTCCGGGGGCGCTCCTGAAACCTGAAATTGTCATTGAACCGTCCAGCCGCCGTCGACGACGATGCACTGGCCGGTAATATTGCGCGCTGCGGGTCCTACCAGGAAGGCGCAGATGCCGGCCAGTTCCTCGAACGAGATGAACACCCCCTTGGGCATGGGCTTGAGCATGATCTCGTCGACCACGCGGTCTTCGGAAATACCGTGCGTCCTGGCCTGATCGGCGATCTGTTTCTCGACGAGCGGGGTTTTCACGTAGGTCGGACAGATCGTGTTGATGGTGATGTCGGTATCGGCGGTTTCCAGGGCCAGGACCTTGGACAAGCCGGTCAGGCCGTGCTTCGCGGCGACGTAGGCGCTCTTGAAGGGGCTGGCGACGAGCGAATGGATCGAGCCGATATTGACGATGCGTCCAAAACCCCGGTCACGCATGCCCGGCAGCAGGGCGCGGGTCAGGCGCGCGGTGCCGGTGAGCATGACCTGGACGAGCTGATCCCACTTCGCCATGGGAAAGTCTTCCAGGCGGGCGACATGCTGCAGGCCGGCGTTGTTGACCAGCACGTCGACACGGCCCCCGAGTTCGGAAACCAGCCGCTCGACATCGCGGTCGCTGGTGACATCCAGCGCGTGGGCGTGCGCCGAGCCACCGGCGGTCCGGATCGATTCGGCGGTGGCTTCGGCCGCGTCGCCGTCGAGATCGGTCGCGAGGATAAGGTGGCCGGCCCTGGCCAGGTCGGCGGCGATGCCGGCACCGATGCCGCTCCCGGCGCCGGTTATCAGGATTCGCAGGGGACGCTCGTTCATGATCGCCTCGAACTCCGGATCGGTTCCGTTCAACAGAGCCGGAAGCCTAGCAGAGCGTCACGCCCGTGGCTGCTGTACCAAAGTCCATTGGGTTGCTACGAGCATGCCCTGCTAAAGTGGCCTCCCGCTATGCGCCCAAGCGAAAGACTTCAAGAGAGCCGATGATGCGATCGAAATTGCCTGTTCTGCTGCTGGCGGTTCCGTTGCTGGTTGCCTGTGATCCCGATCGGGAAGCTGCCGACGGCGGAGAGATGATCCCCGACAGCGAGATCCGGGTGACCGAACACCGCGACGGAGACGACCTGCTCACTGCCGGCCTGGGACTGGACGGCCTGTCGAGCGAAGCGCCTTCCCCCGCGAATCCCGGACAACCGACGGCGGCCGAACTGCGCCGCCTGGCCGTGCACACGGCCTGGACGGGCATCCAGAGTTTCACGCCGGCCGGTGGCCTCGGTGGCCTGCTGGGCGACCTGCCTCGCGTCCCCGGGTCCGAGTTCCAGGCCTTCCTGAAGGTCGCCGACGCGACCCAGCCGATTCGCGTCCTGGTCCAGTTGCCCGACGATTTCGATCCCGCCTCGCCCTGCCTGGTCGTGGCGCCGGCCTCGGGCTCGCGCGGTGTTTACGGCGCCATTGCGCTGGCCGGGCCCTGGGCCTTGCCAGCCGGCTGCGCCGTGGCCTACACCGACAAGGGCGCCGGGACCGATTTCTTCGATTACGCCACCGATAGCGGGGTGCGGCTCGACGGCACCCGTGTCGGCAGGGGCGAAGCAGAACTCGGTTTCGAGCCGCCCGCCATGCCCCGGCAGAGCGAAGAGGGCGACGAGCCCGCCCCGGCCCCCGCCACGGTCGCGTTACCCCACGCTCACTCCGGGGACAATCCCGAAGCGGATTGGGGTCGTCACGTGCTGGCGGCCGCCGATTTCGGCCTGCGCGTGCTCTCGATGGCGCTCGAGGGGGAATTCACGGCCGCCAATACGCGCGTGATCGCGGCCGGCCTGTCCAATGGCGGCGGGGCGGTGCTGCGAGCCGCCGAGCTCGACGAGGACGGCCTGCTCGACGCGGTGGTCGCGGTGTCGCCGAACGTCACCGCGCCCGGCGCACCGCCCCTCTACGACTACGCGACCGCCGCCGCGCTCTACCAGCCCTGCATGCTGGCCGATCTCGAAAGAACGGGTGGCATGCCCCTCGGCAACCCGATGCTCGCCGCGATGGGCGAGGTGCGCTGCGCGTCGCTGGTTCGGGCCGGGCTGCTCGAGGACAGCGACGCCGGAGCGGCGCGCGCGCGCCTGGTCGAAATCGGTTTCGAAAACCCCGCCCTCGAGCAGGCTGCGGTCAACGTCGTGCTGGGCTTGTGGCGGACGGTCGCGGCCAGCTACGCGTCGGCCTACCTGCAGCGCGGCCCGTTCGACATGCCCTGCGGATTCGCCTACAGCGCGCCCGAGGCCACGCCCGCCCAGCGCCAGTCCTGGTGGGCCGTGCATTCCGGCATCGGTGCCGCCGGAGGCATCGTGCTGACCGACTCCCTGGCCGACGGGCAGGACGCCGAGCTTCCCGCGCTGCGTTGCCTGCGCTCCCTCTGGGCCGGCAAGGGCCGGGAAACCCGCCAGCTCCACGAGGCCGTCGAAGCCACGCGAGCCTCGGCGTCCCTGCCGGGAGACGCGCCGGTGATCGTCATCCACGGCGCCGACGACGGCCTGATCCCGGCCGCGTTCAGCAGTCGTCCCTGGGTCGAGCAGGCGCGCGCCGGAGGCGGCAACGTGACCTACTGGGAAGTCGCCCGGGCGCAGCACTTCGACGTGCTGCTCGGCGCGCCGGGCGTCGCCGGCGAGTACGTACCGCTCCTGCCTTACGGCTGGCGTGCACTCGATCGCCTCGCCGCGGTCCTGGACGGGCAGGGCGAGACAGGGCCGGACCGGCAGATCGAGCCGGCGCCTCCGCCTCCGGGGCAGCCGCTGCAGGAAGGCGATCTCGGCCTCTAGCCGCTCTTGCTCGACATGATCATGCCGCGCGCTCTTCGTGCTGAGCGCGCACGAAGGCATTGGCATGTGCCGCACTTCGGGCGGGCTATCATCGCCGAATGGACCCTGATCGCCTGACTCGAAACGACCGGCCCGCCCTGGCCATCCGGATGGGCCTCGCCATGCTGAGCGCGCTCGTGGTCTGCTACGCGCTGGTGTTCGTCATAACCGGCGCCGCCAGCTGGCCCAGTGCGCTGCTCGATGCGCTCATCAACGTCGCCGCCCTGGGCCTGTGGAGCGGCTTGTTCTTCGCGCTCAACCGCCGCTGGCTCCTGGACCGAGCGATGGCCTTGCAGGCCCCTCTGCAGCTCCTGTCCGCGCTGGCGTTCGCCTTTCTCTGGTACTTCACGGTCACGATCCTGCTGGGCTGGCGTTCGGGCGACTTCGCCGGTTCGTTCTCGGTCCGCCCGTTCAGTTCCATCGCTTTCGTCTGGCAGATGTTCCAGGGCGTGGTCGCTTACGCGCTGGTCGCGCCCTGGCGCTGATCGACGCCCTGGTCG
This sequence comes from Gammaproteobacteria bacterium, assembly GCA_009908385.1. Lineage (GTDB taxonomy): Bacteria > Pseudomonadota > Gammaproteobacteria > Xanthomonadales > Wenzhouxiangellaceae > Wenzhouxiangella. The sequence continues at coordinate 17,562 of JAAAPE010000056.1, read as the reverse complement.
ACGCGCTCCGCCACGCGAGAGCCGAATCAGCCACGGCCGGCTCCGGTGAATCGTCGTCCGAGCCGGCGAAACGCCGGATCCTGGTCCTTTTCGCCAGTCTCTTCCTGGGCGCCTGCGCCGCGGCGCCCGAGCGCCAGATCTCCGAAGCCGACACCGAAGGGCCCGCGCAGCTGACGTTTTCCAGCAATCCGGCAAGGCTGGGCTACCCCGTGGGTATCCGGGTCATTGGACTGGTGCCGGAATCGGACATCCGCATCGTTGCCGAGCGTCCGCAAGCGTACGGCTGGAACCGGCTCTACCGATCCGCTGCGACGTTCCGCGCCGACGAAGAGGGCGTCGTCGACCTGAGCGTCGATGCACCGGTTTCGGGCTCCTGGACGGTCGCCGACCCGAACGGCCTGTTCTGGTCGATGCGCAACACCGGCGACGAGATACCGCAAGGCTGGGAGCGGAACGAGGTTCGCATCCGCGTGCTCGACGCACAGGAAGCGATGCTCGACAGCGAGGCGCTCACCTGGCGCGCCTCCCTCGACGAGCTTGTTGAAACGCCGCTCGGTAACGAGTTTCCCGGTGCCTTCGTACTTCGCAAACCCGGCGACGATCCGCTGCCAGCGATCGTCATCCTCGGCGGCTCCGAGGGCGGCGACATGGCCGCTCGAATGGCCGCACCCCTCTGGGCCGAACGCGGCTACGTCGCGGTGGGCTACCCGTATTACTCGCCCAGCTGGCCTTCGGGAACACCCGAGTTCCCCGAGTTGCCGGAAGGATTCGTCAATCTGCGCCTGGACAAGCTCGCCGACGTCCGCGACGTACTCAGGGGGCGCGCGGACATCGATGGGGATCGAATCGGTTTGATGGGCACGTCCAAGGGCGCGGAGTTCGTACTGGCGGCCGCCAGCCGCATCGACGGATTTCCGGCCGTGGCGGCGATCGTGCCCAGCGACGTGATCTGGGAAGGCTGGGGCGCGGGCCACGTCCAAGGCGAGAAGCCCGGTTTCTCCTGGCGCGGCGAGCCGCTGCCCTTCGTCCCCTACGTGGACATCTCGCGCGGGCTGGGGCCCGAGGCCGAAGTGCCCCTGAGCGTGCCCCACGCCGAAGGCCGGGAGGCGCACCCTGATCGGGTGGAAGCGGCGCGCATTCGCGTGGAAGACATCGACGAGCCAGTCTTCCTGCTCGGCGGCGGTCGCGATCGGACGTGGCCGTCGGGAGAGATGGCCATTCGCATCGCCGCGGCCCGAACGGCGGCCGGGCTGGAAACCGAGGCCCTGGTCTTCGCCACCGGCGGCCACGGTCTGGGTGGGCCGCCGCAGCTGCCGACCCGCACCGCCTCGGTGCCCGCCCGAACGGCCGGCTGGCGCGCACTCAATGCATTCTTCGAGCGCACCCTCAAGGACATCGATCCGGATTGATCGCGTTGCGGCGGCCCGGCTCTTTGGGGGACGGGCCGCCGCCCGGGCTGATCAGCGCAGGACGCCGCGCCGCCACATGGCGCGGCTGTAGAACACCAGGAAGATACCGACCAGCACGATGACGGCCGAAAAGATCATGCCGCCGGTGCCCATCATCTCCGCCCCGTCGGACAGGACGAAGTTCTGGAACGAGGTCGCCAGCATGGTGACCAGCGACAGCACGAACAGGTGATAGGCCCAGCGCAGCCGCAGAAGCATGGCGACCGAACCGAGAAAGGCGCCCCAGGTGGCCAGGCCCCAGGTCACCACGGCCCAGCCCGGGATTCCGTAGAAGTAGGCGAGCTGCTCTTCGCTGAAGGCCGACATGTAGGGTTCGAAGCGGATCTGTGTAGCGAGGAAGTCGAAGGCGCCGACCGCGTTCCACAGCAGGGAGAGAACGGCGACGATCCAGAAGAGGACCGGTGGTCTGGAGGCAGGTGTGTCGTTCATGGCGGATCCCTCTTTGTCGTTCTTTTTTGCCAGTGCCGTCCGATTCTGCGCCCGTGCGGGCGCCAGGGCAAGGCCGCGTCCGGACGATCACCGCCGTACCGGGGGGCAGGGTCAACGCCCGGGCAACGAATCCTCCGGTATGCTCTCGACCATGATCTCTTTCCTACCAGAGCGCATTGTCGCAGCAGGGCAGCGATGGGTCGGCATCTTCAAGGCCGCCGGCAAGAACTGGCTCGACAGCCAGGCGTTCATCTACGCCGCGGCGTTGGCCTTCTTCACGGTGTTTTCGATCGCGCCGGTGGTGATCCTGATCGTCGCCCTCGTCGGCCTGGTGCTGGGCGAGGCGGCCGCGCGCGCGGAACTGATGGGGCAGCTCGAAGCGGTGTTGGGCGCCCAGGCCATTGCCGTCGTGGAAACCGCCATCACCAATTCCCGGATCGAGGACAGCGGGCTGTGGCCGACCCTGGCCGGTATCGGCGCGACGGTGGTCGGCGCGACCACCGTGTTCGCCCAGATGCAGAAATCGCTCAACCAGATATGGGGCGTGGCGCCGCGGCCGTCCCGCAACAGCATCTGGCTGTTCGTCAAGGCGCGTCTGTTGTCGCTGACGATCGTGCTTGCGATCGGATTCGTGCTGCTGGTGTCGCTGCTGCTCAGTGTCGTGGTCCGGGCGGTGATGGCGCACGCCGAGCAGTGGCTGCCGATACCGGGCTGGGCCATGGTGTGCGTGGAAATCCTGCTTTCGCTGACCGTCGTGACGCTGCTCTTCGCCGCGATCTTCCGGATCCTGCCGGATGTCCTGCTGCGATGGTCGGAGGTGCTCGCCGGAGCGTTCATCACGGCGCTGTTGTTCACCGTCGGGCGGTCGCTGATCGCCTGGTACCTGGCCAACACGGCGGCAGGATCGGCCTACGGCGCGGCCGGGTCGCTGGTGCTGCTGCTGTTATGGGTCAACTACTCATCATTGATCCTCCTGTTCGGGGCCTCCATCTGTCGTGCTCACCTGCAAGCGAAGGGGCGGCGCATCCGGCCGCGAAACACGGCCGTGCGGGTGCATCGCGAGCTGCTGGAGGATGAAGCGCAACAGGACGCGGTCTGAAGCCATGGCGCGAAACATCGAAATCAAGGCCCGAGTGGCCGACCCCGAAGCGATGGCGCGGCGCGCGGCCCGGATCGCCGACGAGGGGCCGTGGACCATCGAACAGGACGACACCTTCTTCCGTTGCGAGGATGGTCGCCTGAAGCTGCGCGACTTCGGGAACGGCAACGGCGAACTGATCTTCTACCGGCGGCCCGACCAGCCCGGGCCCGGTCAGTCCGAATACCGCATCACGCCCACCGAGGATCCCGGCGGATTGCGGGCCGTGCTGGCGGACGCCCTCGGCGTCGTCGGGCGGCTGCGCAAGACGCGGGTTCTCTACCTGGCCGACCGCACGCGGATCCACCTGGATCACGTCGAGGGACTCGGCGATTTCCTGGAGCTGGAGGTGGTGCTTGCCGACGGTGAATCGGCGCGGGTCGGTCGGGCCGACGCCCGTTTTCTGATGGAACGTCTTCGCATCAGGGACGCCGACCTGGTCGACGTGGCCTACGTGGACCTTCTCGAAGAGCGGTATCAATAACCCCTTTTCCGCGCCCGACTCGTTGTTCTCCATGCAAGCCCCTTACATGGAGAAGAGCATGAGCCAGACCGTACGCAGTTCGAACATTCGAAGCCGCACGCTCGCAGCCGCGCTAGTGGCCGCCGTCGCACTCACCGCCGGCTGCGCGTCCCAGTCGCCGGAATCGGATGATGACGGAAGGAGGGTTTCACAGCCGGCGCTCACGGAGCTGGATTCGAGCCGGGCCACGGTCGATCAGGCCGGTGACGCCGAACGGCGCCTTCGCCAGTCGCCGGACCTGGCCGAGCCTGCGGCCGCCGATCGCGCGTTCCAGAGTGAAGCCGTCGGCTTCGTCTCGCGACCGGTTGCGCCGCCCGCCGATCCCCTGGCGCACTTGCGCCCACCCGATCGTGAGCTCGACCGGGAGAACTACCATGCGCTCGATCCCAATCCGATTCACCGGGCCAGCGAGCAGCCGGTCTCGACCTTCAGCATCGACGTCGACACCGGCAGCTACGCCAACGTGCGCCGCATGCTCAACGCTGGGCAATTGCCGCCCGAAGCCGCCGTGCGGGTCGAGGAGATGATCAACTATTTCGATTACGACTACCCGGCGCCGGAAGACGCCTCGACGCCATTCAATGTCGTGGTGGAGCAAGCGGCCACGCCCTGGAACGCCGGCACGCGCCTGCTGCAGATCGGCATCAAGGGCTTCGTGCCCGCTCCCGACGAGGTGCCGCCGGCCAACCTGGTGTTCCTGGTCGACGTTTCCGGTTCCATGAATTCGTCCGACAAGCTCGGACTGCTAAAGAACGCGCTGAAGATGCTGGCCGGTCAGCTCGACGGCGACGACCGGGTGGCCATGGTCGTCTACGCCGGTGCCACCGGCTTGGTGCTGGAGTCCACGCCCGGCGACCAGACGGTGACGATCCGCAACGCGCTCGATCAGCTCCAGGCCGGCGGGCGCACCAACGGTGCGGCCGGCATCGAGCTGGCCTACGCCCAGGCCAGGCAGGGCTTCATCGAGGGCGGCATCAACCGCATCATCCTGGCCACCGACGGCGACTTCAACGTGGGCACCGTCGACTTCGACGCGCTGGTGGACAAGGTCGAGCGCCAGCGCGCTTCCGGCATCGCGCTGACCACCCTGGGTTTCGGGACCGGCAACTACAACGACCACCTGATGGAGCAGCTCGCCGACGCGGGAGACGGTAATCACGCCTACATCGACACCCTGGGCGAAGCGCGCAAGGTACTGGTCGACGAGATGGGCGCCACGCTGCATACGATCGCCCGCGACGTGAAGATCCAGGTGGAGTTCAATCCGGCGGTGGTCGCCGAGTACCGCCTGATCGGCTACGAGAATCGCATGCTCGCGCGCGAGGACTTCAACAACGATGCCGTCGATGCCGGCGATATCGGCGCCGGGCACACGGTTACCGCGCTCTACGAAATCGCCCTCGCCGGCAGCGGCGGCGAGCGCATGGATCCCCTGCGTTACGGTACGACTCGCGCCACCCGCGAGATCAGCAATGAGCTCGGATTCGTGCGCCTGCGCTACAAGCATCCCGAATCCGACACCAGCGAGCTGATCGAACGGGCGGTGCCCAACCTGGCCGCGGAGACGCCTTCGGATCGTCTTCGCTTCGCTTCCGCCGTCGCCGCTTTCGGGCAGCATCTTCGAGGTGGCAAGTACCTCGAGGGATTCGGGATGGACGACATCCAAGCCCTGGCGCGCGATTCGAAGGGCGACGACCCCTTCGGCTACCGGGGCGAGTTCCTCCAGCTCATCCGGCTGGCCGACGGTCTGGCCGTGGCGCAGGCCGGGTCGAAGGACCAAGCGCTGGCGGCGGATGGCTGAGTGCCGCGCCGGCGCGCTGGATTGCTGCCGGCGCGCCGGCATCTCCTCGGGCGTAGAATCGACGACCGGAGTACAACGACCGCGAGCCATGACCGACTCCCGTTCCGACGACGAGCTGATGCTGGCCTACGCAAGCGGCAATGCGCGTGCTTTCGATGCGCTGTACGAACGATACCGCGGCCCGCTCTACCGCTATCTTTTTCACGCCCTGCGCGATCGATCCCTGGCCGATGAGCTGTTCCAGGACGTGTGGACGCGCATCATCGACGCGCGCAGGCGATTCAGGAAAGACACCGGATTCAAGCGCTATGCGTTTCGCATCGCCCACAACCGGCTGGTCGATCACTGGCGGGCACTCGACCGACGGCGCGAAGAGGCCGACGGCGGCCGGACCGAATCGCGGGCCGGCACGGCCGAATCGCCCGAGGCGGGCGTGGAGCGGGCGCAGCACCGCTCGGAACTGATGCAGGCGCTGGGCCAGCTCTCCCGGGTCCAGCGCGAGGCCTTCCTGCTTCAGCAGGAGGCCGGCCTGAGCCTGGCCGAGATCGCCGAGCGCAGCGGCGTGGGCCGCGAAACCGTCAAGAGCCGCCTGCGCTATGCCACCGGGAAACTGCGGACGTTGCTCAAGCCCGCACCATCGACGAGCGAACCATGACTGGCAAGGAACGACATCACCAACCCGACGACGAGCGCCTGGCGCAGCTCTACGGCGAGCAGGGCGACATCGAGCCCGGCCCCGGAATCGATCAGCGCATTCGGGCGCGGGCACGGGATGCAGCGCCCTCGTCCCGACTGCCGCGCCCCGCCAGCTGGCTGGGCGGGGTCGCGGTGGCGGCGTCCCTGGTCGTGGTGGTGGCCATCGTGGTCGACACGGAACCGCCCGGGAGAGGGATGCCGGAAGCTGAACCCGTTACGCCGAGCCAGTCGATGCCCTCGGGGGATGCGGACCGGGCCGGCGCTTCGGCCTTCAGCGCCAGCGAAACCGAGGCGGCCGGGCAGGACGCGGTCGCGGAACCCGCCATGGAGCAGGCGATTCCGTCGCCCGCCGTACCGTCACCGTCGCCGCCGATGGAGCGCAGGGCTCGTGATTCCGCCGCGGACGATGCGGCCCGGACCGCCCGCGAACAGTACGAAGCCCTGGGCAGCCTGCGCCAGACGGACACCGACGGCGCCGAGGCCCGTGAACTGCTCCGGACGACGGAGCAGGCCGGCCTCGACCAGCGGGACGATCAGTCGGTCGCCGCGGAACGCGCGCTGTGGCTCATCGAACGATTGATCGACGTGGGCAATACCGAGCAGGCTCGCGCCCGATTCGAGTCCTTCCGCGACGAGTATCCAGGACACGAGATTCCACCGGCGCTCCTCGATCGTTTGGAAGCGCTGGAACCCGGCCCACCCGAGGGCTGAAGGACCCGAGGTTATCCGACGCGAATCCTCACGGCCACGGTTTGACCGCCGCGAAGTGCGTCTGGTAGAACCGTTCGAGGGTTCGCGCAGGGAGAAGGTATGTCGCGTCGTCGTGCAAGGGACCGAACCATCGCTGCCCTGTACGGCGCGGCGACCGGCCGGGCCGAGTGGAACGAGTCGCTGGCCGTCCTTTCCGATTACCTGAACGTTTGCGGGATCACGCTCGATACCTACGACTTCGAGCAATCGGCGGGTACGGTGCTGGCGACCAACCTTCCGCCCGATCCGGCCATTTTCGAATACAACGAGGAGTTCGGCCGGGCCAACCCGCTGATCGAACGCTCTCGGCGCTACCTCCAGGGGAACTACGTCTTCCCGGCCTCGCGCTTCGTGCGGCCCGAGGCGTTCGCCCGGACGGATCTCTACAACGAGGTGTATCGCCGTCTCGGCATCAAGCACGTCGCCGGCATGGCGCTGGATTCCGGCCATGACTTCACCACCCACCTGACCGTGATCAAGCCGTCCGACGAGACGGACTTCGACGAACGCGAACTGGCCCGGATGCGCTCGATTCACCGGCACGTCAGGGAGGCCTACGCGGGATTCCGGCACCTGCAGCGCATGCGCGGGGAGCTGGCCCGCCTGACCAGCCTCTGGGATGCCGTCGATCACGCCGTCGTGGTGGTCGGCTCAGGGCTGCAGGTGCGTTTCGCCAACCGGGCGGCGGAAGCCATGGCGCGCCGGACGGGCATCCACGCCGGATCGAGCCGGGATCTGCATCTGTGGTCGAGTTCCCCGTCCCTGGTCGGGGCGGCCACCTCCGTGCTTGCCAGAGAGAACGACGTGCGCCACCTCTCCGGGCTGACGCTCGGCGAATTCAGCGGCCTGGAGGCATCGATCTTCCGGCTTGACGAGAGCGAAGTCGCGATCGTCATTTCCGATCCCGTCCGAATGCGCGGCCTGTCGGTCGAGGCGCTGACCGCGCGCTTCAGCCTGACCCCGGCCGAGGCGGGCATCGTCACGCAGGTCGTCGGCGGCGCGACGCTGCGTTCCCTGGCCGAAGACAAGGGTGTGTCCTACGAAACCGTCCGCTCGCAGCTCAAGAATGCGATGACCAAGAACGGCTGGCGCCGGCAGACGCAGATGGTGGCCGAGGTCTTCAGCCGCCTGCTTCCCTTCGGCGATCTCGATCGGCGTCGGGGGTAGGCCGGAGCAGGACCGATCGCCATCGCTGACGGAGTGACTGGCTCGACCAGGGCGCCACGTCGGGTGCTCGGCTGGTTTCGTCCGAAAGGGTCTCCCGCAGTTGCCTGACCAGATCACCGGAGTCGTTGGCGGCATACCGGTATCGACTCGGATACTGCTCCGGATAGCAGAGTGCATCCGGCACGACCGGTTCCGCGCCGGCGCTGACGGCCTCGAGCATCGACAGGCCCTGGAACTCGTGGGCGGCGGTGGAGACGACGATGCCGGCCCTGGAGACGATCGATCGGTACTCGTCTTTCTGCAGAAAGCCGTCGGCGACGATGCGGTCGGACAGTTCCAGGCGCAGCCGCTCCAATGCCGGCACGGGATTTCGTCCACGAGCGCCCAGCAGGGCCAGTCGGAAACCCAGGCCCTGCACGGCCAGCTCGATCATGGCGTCGGCGAACAGCTCGGGTCGCTTGTCGTATTCCCAGCGGTGGTTCCAGAGCACGAGCCTGCGGTCCTTGTCGCCGGCCGGCTCGATCGGGTCTATGCCGACCGGCAGAACCGATGATTTCTCGCGCAGGCGGCGGGATATATCGCGCGGAACGTGGTCGGGCATCCGCTCCAGCAGCCGCTCGACGCCGTCCAGGTAGCTATCCCGGTTGAACGCCGAGTTGAACAGCAGTCGGTCGGCGGACAGGCCGGCGTAGATCTGCACCATCGCCGGCTCCACCGAGCGGACCTGGTCGTCGCTCAGCGGATAGGCGAACTGGTTTTCATGAAAATACAGCAGGCTGGGCACGCTCGCCAGGTGCGGCTGCAGGCCCTTGAGGGTGGCCAGGTCGACCATCGAGGTGGCGAGCAGGAGGTCGGGCTGCTCGGCGGGCAGCGCATCGAGCCAGCTGAGCGGATTGCCGCGGATGCGCCAGGCGAAATGCCGGCCGGGTAGTTCCAGCACGTGCCAATCGACGTTGTCGATTTCACGCTGGAGCCAGTCGGCCCAGTAGGCATGACTGTCGGATCGATAGGCCGACAGCAGCAGGACACGACGCATCAGGATTCGAAGTGAATCCGCTCGCTGGCGCGTTCGATCAGCCCGGCGTACTTCGCCTCGATCACGTCGCGCTTGATCTTGAGCGTCGGCGTCAGCATGCCGTTGTCGACTTCCCAGGTTTCGCTGACGATCAGCAGGCTCGACAGCCGTTCGTGCGGCTCGAGTTCGCGGTTGAGGCGGTCGAGGTCCTCCTCCAGCTGCCGGGAGATGTGTTCCCGGTCGTCCGGCGCGTGCCCGGCGAGCTGGATCAGGGCCACGGGCTGGGTCATGCCGCTGCCCAGTACGCAGGCGATTTCGATCCAGGAATTTCGCGCGAGCAGGCTCTCGACCGGCACGGGCGCGACGTACTTTCCCTTGGCGGTCTTGAACAGCTCCTTGACGCGCCCGGTGATGGTCACGAAACCGTCTTCGATGAATGCGCGATCGCCGGTTCGGAAGTAGCCGTTGTCGGTCATGCTCTCTGCGGTGAGCGCATCGGCCTTGTAATAACCCTGCATCAGGCAGGGGCAGCGGATCAGCAGTTCCTGGTCGTCGCTGACCTTCAGCTCGGCGCCCGGCAGGGCGCGGCTGATCGTGCCGAAGCGCGGCTCGACGTCCAGGCCGATCTGCGTGCCGTAAGCGAAGGTCTCGGTCATGCCCCAGCCCTCACGGATGGTCACGCCGACGCGATCCCACCACTCGAGGAGCGCGACTGCCATCGGTGCGCTGCCGCTAGCGAACCAGCGTGCACGGTCGAACCCGAGTCCCTTCTTGATCTTGCGCCGGATGAGTCCCGACACGACCGGCAGTTTGAGCAGGCGGTCGAGCTTCTCCTGCGGCAGCTTCTCGAGCACGCCCAGCTGGAAGCGCTTCCAAAGCCGCGGCACCGAACCGAACAGGGTGGGGCGGACGTGGCGCAGGTCCTCGGCGAAGGTGTCGATGGACTCGGCGAAATACAGCGAGGTCTCGGCGTAGAAACTCACCGCCTCGACGTAGGCGCGTTCGGTGCAGTGCGACAGGGGCAGGTAGGAGAAGACCTTGTCGCCCGCTTCCACGCCGAGCGACGTGGCGATGGCGTGACCCACGAAAGCGAAGTTGGAGAAGCTGTGCATGGCGCCCTTGGGCGTGCCCGTGCTGCCGGAGGTGTAGAGCAGCGTGGCCAGGTCATCCTCGTCCCGGCGACGGGTTCGGAAATCGCCCGCGGATGATTCGACCAGCTCGTCCCAGGCCAGCTCGCCCCGCGTGCCGGGATAGGGCATGGCGATGGTGTTCACCTCGTCGGGGACCCCGGCGAGCCGCTGCTCCGCCTCGTCGATCTTGCCGACGAAGCAGACCTTGCATTCGCTGTGTTCGAGGATCTGGCGGATCGTGTCGGCCTTGGCCGTGGGGTAGACGGGGACGCTGACCAGTCCGGCGAGAATGATGGCCATGTCGGCCAGGATCCAGTGCGCGCAGTTGCGCGAGATCAGCCCGACCCGGTCGCCGGGCTCGAGGCCCATCCGTTCGAGTGCCGCGGCCATGCGCCTGGCTTCGTCATGGGCTTCGGCCCAGGTCCAGGTATGCCAATGCCGGTCGATGGGCTGGGACAGGTAGAGCCGGTCGGGGGTCGTTTCCGCCCGATGGGCCAGTTGATCCTGAATGCCGCGCATGCTGGCTGTCTCCCTCGCGTCGGGTTGTCTCGGCGAGTATAGCAACGGGCGTGGTGGACGCCGTTACCGGTCGCGGCGAGGCGTAAAATGGCGAGGCATGAGCGATCTGTTTGCATCCGAGGCGTCGGGCGACGCGCCATCCGGGCCCCTGGCCGACCGCTTGCGGCCGGCGACCTTCGACGATGTCGTCGGCCAGGACCACCTGCTCGGCCCGGACGGGCCGCTTCGTCGCATGATCGACTCCGGCCGAGTCGCTTCCCTGGTGTTCTGGGGGCCGCCGGGAACCGGCAAGACGACCCTGGCCCGCCTGCTCGCCCAGGTCGGTGACCTGACCTTCGTCCAGATTTCGGCCATCTTCTCGGGCGTGGGAGACCTCAAGCAGATCTTCGAGGCCGCGCGCCTTCGCCGCCGCAACGGCCAGCGCACGCTCCTGTTCGTCGACGAGATTCACCGTTTCAACCGGGCCCAGCAGGACAGCTTCCTGCCGCACGTCGAGGACGGCACCATCACGCTCGTGGGCGCGACCACCGAGAACCCCTCGTTCGAGCTCAACGGCGCCCTGCTGTCGCGGATGCAGGTGCTGGTACTCCGGCGCCTCGACCAGGACGCGCTCGAGGGCCTGCTCGAGCGAGCCGAGGCGCACCTCGAACGGCCGCTGCCGCTCGAGGCGGAAGCTCGGCGGATGCTGCTCGCCATGGCCGATGGCGACGGGCGCTACCTGCTGAACATGGCCGAGGCGATCCACGAGCTGGCCGGCGGGGAGGAGACGATCGACGGCGAACGCCTGATGGGCCTCGTCCAGCGCCGAGCGCCGGCCTACGACAAGGACCGCGAGGAACACTACAACCTCATTTCGGCGCTGCACAAGTCCCTTCGTGGTTCCGACGCCGATGCCGCCCTGTACTGGCTGGCCCGGATGCTCGTCGGCGGCGAGGATCCGCTCTACATCGCCCGCCGGCTGATCCGTTTCGCCTCGGAAGATGTCGGCCTGGCCGACCCGCAGGCGCTCGTACAGGCGCTGGCCGCGCGCGAGGCCTTCGAGGTGCTGGGCTCGCCCGAAGGCGAGCTGGCCATCGTCCAGGCCACGCTCTATCTGGCCACGGCGCCGAAATCCAACGCCATCTACAAGGCGGCGGGCTCGGCCTGGCGCTCCGCCGGGGAGACCGGGTCGCTGACGCCGCCGGCGCACATCCTCAACGCGCCGACCGGGCTGATGAAGGACCTCGGTTACGGCAAGGACTACGTTTACGACCACGACACGGACGCCGGGTTTTCGGGACAGGACTACTTTCCCGACGACATGCCCCGGGAGCGCTACTATCGGCCGGTCGAACGCGGATTCGAGCGTGAAGTGGCGCGCCGGTTGGCCTGGTGGGACCGGCAGCGGCGGAATACCTGACCGCGGAGGGTGGGCGATGCGCGCCGATGAACGGATCACATTCGCGAAGGAGCGGTTTCGAACAGGCCCGAATCTGGGTTATATTCAGTTGAAAAGCCGTTGCCGTGACGGCCGTCACCGAACGGCAGGAGACTAGAGAAATGAGCCGCGAGCGAGACGACGATATCTACGAATTCGTCAATTCCGACACCATCAAGCGCGCCGAGGAAATGTGTTCGTCCCTGTCGAGCACCCTCGGGCTCGAGCGTCGGGGTCAGACGACCTTCTACCAGGGTGCGATTTCCGACATGGGCGCGGCCACCAGCCGCTTCAGCAAGGTCACCGTTGCCGACTCGGGCAGCGGCAACGACCAGCTCACCCTGATTGCCGAAAAGCCGCTTCCGTCTTCCAACAATGCCCTGCTGGTCTACCGCGCCGGTCCCGGTGACGATCTGAAATACCTCGGCAAGCACGGCGACACGCGCCCGGGCCAGCGCACGGACGACGTGGGCCAGGAACGGCACATCGCCACCTACACGATCCTGCGCGACGTCCGACAGCGCTAGGCGTCAGTTCGCGACCGGGCAAAAGCGGCTGGTTCGCCCAGCAGGGATTCCCCCAAAGATCAGGCCGTTCGATCAATCGGTGCGTTGCGGAAGGTCAACAGCACGATCGAAAGCAGCCACATCGCGCAGACGAAGTCGATCGAAGTCGCGCCATAGTAGATGCCGGACACGCCGATCAGGCTCGGCAGGGTCAGCATGACCGGCACGTAGAACAGCAACTGCCGCGAGACCGAAACCAGCGTGGCCTTGCCGGGCTGCTCGATGGCGGGCAGCAGCGCCAGCGCGGTAAACACGATCGGCAGGACCGGCAGAACCAGCATCAGCACGCGGAAGCGGTGCAGGTCCACGCCGGTCAGACCGACATCGGGCAACATCAGCGAAAGCGTCGCCTCCGGGAACAGGCTCATGACGATCCAGATCGGCACGATCAGGGCCGCACCGGCTGCGACGAAAGTCCAGTAGCTGTCGCGGATGCGCTGCCACTGGCCGGCGCCGTAGTTGATCCCGGCAACCGGCTGGAAAGCGCGCATCAGGCCGAACAGGGGCGTGAGCATGAACAGCAGCACGCGCCAGGCCGCGCCGAAGAAGGCGATGTCGGCCTCGCTGCCGATGCGGCTGAGCATGTTGAACACCACCACCGCCTGGACCAGGCCGGTCGAGCTCTGGATCATCGCCGGCGTGCCGAGCCTGACGATGCGCCCGGCCAGGACACGCGGGAGGCCGAGAAATCGCGTGTCCACGGGGTAGCTGGCCCGTCCTCGCGCAAAGCGGCGCCAGACCAGCAAGCCGCCGACGGCGCTCCCGATGTTGGTCGCCCAGGCCGCGCCGGCCACGCCCCAGTCGAACAGGACGATGAAGGCCGGCGTGAGGATCACGTTGACCAGGAGCCCGGTGGCCATGTAGGCGGCCGCCAGCTTCATCTTGCCCTCGCCCCGGAGCAGCATGTTGAGGGTCACGCCGCCGATGGCGCCGAATCCGCCCAGTGCCGAGGCCCGCAGGTAGGCGGCCGCGATATCGATCAGCTCGCCGCGTGCGCCCATGGCGTAAACCAGGTGCTCCGCGAAGACGGCGCCGACGAGGGCGTAGCCCATCGAGAGAGCGAAGGCGATCGTGACCGCGGTCCCGGGCAGCTGCCGAACGGCGTCCCGGTCGCGACGGCCGATGGCGATCGACAGCGCCACCCCGCCCCCGATCCCCGCCAGCGAACCCAGGCCGAGCGTGAGCTGGGTGAGCGGATAGGCCAGCACGGCGCCGGCCAGGGCCTGTTCGCCGATGAGCCGCCCGATGTAGACGGCGTCCATGACGGCGTTGAGCCCGAAGGCCATCATTACGGCAATGGCCGGCCACGCCATGTGCCAGAGCACCTGCATCCGGCCGCCGTAGAGGATCAGGTTCGCGTGCGGGTCGGCGTGGTCCTCCGGCAGAGCGTTTTCGGGCGTGGAAGCCAACTAGCCGCCCGCGCGGAGGATGCGAATGGGTGAAGTCCGGAGTACCGAGCGGTTCCCCAGCCAGCCACTGCCGATGACGAGCACGAACGAGGCCAGGAAACCGGTCGTCAGCAGCAGCGCCGAAGGCCGGTAGGCGAATTCGAACAGTTCACGCGCCAGCAGCCAGCCTGTGATTGCCGCGCCGCCGGTGGCCAGCACCGCGGCGATGAAGGCCATGGCCCCGTATTCGATCAGCAGCCCCCGCCGCACCATGGCATCGTCAGCGCCCAGCGCGCGAATCAGCGCCGCCTCCTGGCGGCGTTCGTCGCGCGTGGCCTCCAGGGCGGCGAGCAGGACCACGACGCCGGCGACGAGGGTGAAGAAGAACACCACCTGGGCGGCCCGGGAAACGCGGTCGATGATCTCGCTGACGCGGTCGAGCAGGGCGCCGATGTCGATGATCGACACGTTGGGCCAGCCCTGCTGGACGGCGCGCAGGGGTCCGGCTTCCTCGGGCATCCGGAAGCTGGCGATGAACTGGTGGGGAAGCGCATCCCCGGCGGAGGGCGTGAGCAGGATGAAGAAGTTGACGTTGAACGACTCCCACTCGACCTCGCGCATGCTGGTGACGGTCGCTTCGAAGCGCCGGCTTCCGGCCTCGAACAGCATGGTGTCTCCCAGGCCGATGCCGGTGCGTTCCGACCAGCGCTGAGCCAGAGAGATTTCGCCGGTGGCATCGGGCGCGAAGAACGCGCCTTCGACGACGCGGTTGGCCGGCGGCAGGCGATCGATCCAGGAGACGTTGACCTGTCCGGCCCAGCGATGGTCGGGCGGCGGTTCTCCGTTGACCTCGATGAGGTTGACGGTGGCCATCGGCCGCACCTGCACGTTGCGCGCGCCGGCCTCGACCAGCGCGTCGCGGACCGCGTCCGTTTGGTCGGGCTGGATGTTGACCACGAAATGGTCGGCGGTGTCGGCCGGGAGGCTCCCGCGCCACTGCTCCAGCAGCTCGGCGCGCACGATCATCAGCAGGAGCAGGGCCATCAGGCCGAGCCCCAGGGCGGTGATCTGGATGATGCCCTGGCCGCGCCGCCTGTGCAGGCCGGCCAGGCCGAAGCGCCAGTCGGCGCGCGTGCGTTTCGACAGCTGCCGGCTCAGGCCCATCGCCAGCCAGGCCGCCAGCGCCAGCACGGCGGCGAGCGCGGCCGATCCGCCCAGCACGATCATCGCCAGGCGCAGGTTGCCCAGCTGCAGGACGGGGATGGTCAGGGCGCCGAGAACCGGCAGCAGCCACAGGCCGCCCGCCAGGCCCGGGCGCGCGTCGAGCGAGCGGTTGAGGATTCGCATGGGCGCGACCGTGCGCAGGGCCACCAGCGGCGGCAGGGCGAAGCCCCCGGCCAGCAGCAGCGTGAAGCCGCCGCTGCCCAGCAGCGGCAGCAGCCGCGCCGCGGGCAGCTCCCCGGCCGGCCCGTCGGCCAGGATCTGACCGATCACCGCCTGCGCGCCGAAGCCCAGCAGCCCGCCGAGAGCGATGGCGGTCAGGGCCAGCCACAGCAAAAGGAGCGTCAGGGCGAGCAGGATCTGCCGGCTTTCCGCCCCGAAGGCCTTGAGCAGGGCGACCAGGTCGCGCTGGGAACGCGAGAATCGCAGCGCGGCGAGCAGGACCGCCGCGGCGGCCAGGATGACCGCCGTCAGTGCGGCCACTCCGAGGAAACGGCGCGCCTGTTCGAGGGCCTGTCCGGTATCGGCCTCGGCTTCCGCCACCGTTTCGATCCCTTGGCGTTCCTCCAGGCGCGGGCCGACCCAGCGCCGGAACTCGGCCACGGCCGACTCGCTGCCGGCCACGAGCAGGCGCCAGCGCACCCGCGAGCCCGGTCCCAGCAACTCGCTTTCGAGCAGGTCGTCCATGTGGATGATCAGGCGCGGGGCGAGCATGAAGCGGCTGCCGCCGCGGTCGGGCTCCCAGGTCAGGACCCGATCGACCGTCACCGGCCGGCGGCCGATGTCGACGCTCACGCCGGTATCGGTCTCGAACAGGCTCAGCCCCCGCGCGGCCATCCAGCCCGTGCCGGGTTCCGGGATGGCGGCGAGCGTTTCTTCGGCGGCGCCGAGCCGATCGGCCAGCTTGAGCTGACCGCGCAGCGGGTAGCCTTCGGTGACGGCCTTCAGGTCGACGAGGTGGCTTTCCTCGCCGACGAAGAGCACCGTGCTCAACAGCGCGATTTCGGCGGTGTCCAGGCCCAGCTCGGCGGCCTTGTCCCGATACGCCTCGGGCAGTCGCTCACGCCCGGTGACCACCAGGTCGGCCGCCAGCACCTCGCCGGCCTGCCGCTCCAGCGCCCGGCCGACCCGGTCGGTGAACAGGCTGACCGCCGCCAGCGCGGCGGTGGCCACGACCAGCCCGGCGAACAACATGATGAGGGCGCCGGAGCGGGCCTGACGGGTGAGGAGTTTTAGCGAGAGACTGGTGGCATTCATCGGGGGAGGGCTTTTGCAAGGGGCGCAAATCTGAAATTCGAAGCACCAAATCCGAAACAAGCACGAAATTCGAAATTCGAATGACGGAAACGGTTTGCCGCCGGGGCGCAATGCGCCCGCCGTTTCGAGCATTCGTGCTTCGGGTTTGTTTCGGATTTGGTGCTTCGGATTTCGAATTTGCGAGCGTCAAGCATGATCGACCGCCACCTCGCCACCGGCGAGCATTCCGTCCTCGATTTCCTCCACACGCCCACACCGCCGAGCGAGCCTCATGTCGTGGGTCACGAGCACCAGCGCGGTGCCGTGGCGTTCGTTGAGCTCGAACAGCAGGTCGGCCACGGACTCGCCGGTGCGCTGGTCCAGGTTGCCGGTGGGCTCGTCGGCGAAGAGGATTTCCGGTTCGCCGGCGAAGGCGCGGGCGATGGCCACGCGTTGCTGCTCGCCGCCCGAGAGCTGGCGCGGGTAGTGTTCCAGGCGGTGGCTCAGGCCGACCTGGTCGAGCGCGTCGAGCGCGCGCTTGCGCGGCGCTTCGAAGCCGGCGATCTCGAGGGCGAGCATGACGTTCTCCAGCGCGGTCAGGCTGGGCAGCAGGTGAAAACTCTGGAAGACGAAACCGACGTGGCGCTTGCGCAGCCGGGCGCGGGCGTTCTCGTCAAGCGGCTTGAGTTCGGTGCCGATCAGCCGGATATCCCCGGACGTCGGCCGGTCGAGGCCGGCGAGCAGGCCGAGCAGGGTGGTCTTGCCCGAGCCGGACGCCCCGACGATGGCCAGCGTTTCGCCGCCGTTCAGGTCCAGGCTGATATCTTTGAGAATGTCGAGCCGCCCGCCGGGCGCATCGACGGAGAATCCCACCTGTCGGGCCGACAGGATTTCTTTACCGGATTGGGTCATGTTGAATCGACTTGTCTACTTTTTCTGGGTCATGATGCTGCTGGCCGGCCTGGCGTCGAGCGCCCCGGTCTCTGCAGCCAAGGTGATGATCGTTGGCGACAGTCTGTCCGACGCCTATTCCATCCCCCGTGAATCGGGCTGGGTCCACCTGCTCTCCGAGCGCCTGGGCGAGGCGCACGAAGTCG
>JAAAPE010000057.1 GCA_009908385.1 Gammaproteobacteria bacterium | reverse complement strand
GAAGTTCTCTAAGAAAGGGGAAGAGCTAGTGGCCACATATCGCGAAAGAAGCCGCCGGATTGCTTCGCGATATGTCGAGATCGAGGTGGATAGGTGAAGTAATGTTTTCAGGTTTTCCCGTTCCTCGCCGATCCCGTGCGGCTGTTGGCCAGCCCGACGACGCATTGCTTGATCGGATCGCCGCGCTCGAAGCCCGGCCGCGCGTGCAGTTCATGGACGTTGCGGACTATGACCCGAACGTGCCGCTT
This sequence comes from Gammaproteobacteria bacterium, assembly GCA_009908385.1. Taxonomy (GTDB): domain Bacteria; phylum Pseudomonadota; class Gammaproteobacteria; order Xanthomonadales; family Wenzhouxiangellaceae; genus Wenzhouxiangella. The sequence continues at coordinate 5,723 of JAAAPE010000057.1, read as the reverse complement.
CCGACCGACGTCTTGACGATCCTCACGGGTACTGTTGCGGATGTCCGCGCACTCAGCGAGGGGCAAGAGATAACCGACGATATGGTGACGTTCACTTTCGCCGTTGGATACGACGACGGCGCTTGATCTGGACGAAAGAACGCCTCGGGGGAAGAGCTAGTGGCCACATATCGCGAAGGAAGCCGCCGGATTGCTTACGCCATGTCGAGGCCGGGGACGTCTGTCTTCCGCTTGGACCCGGCTGACGATCCACTGTCGCCGAGCTTCGTCCCCCCGGAGAGCCGACCGTTTCTTGACCAAGCGCGTTTTTGGGCGCTATACTCCGGGGGGAGATCAAAACGACCTACGCAAGGAGTTTTCGATGGCTAGGCTCACCCTCGCCGATCCGGTGACTTCCATCTTCAGCCCCGATGTTAAGGTCCCCAAGGGACCGAGCCCGGCCGCGGTGGAAGAGGAAGAGCAGGCGGCTGCGGCCGAAGCCCGGCGCAAGGAACGCCAGCGCGCCGCCAGCGCCACGGGAACCCAGCGTTCTCTCCTGGGCGGGACCGGCGGCGCTTCGAACGGCGCCCGCAAGACGCTCCTCGGTAGCTCGCAGTAATGGCGACGGCCCAGGCCATCGCGTCCAAGCTCATCCAACGCGACGAGACCTTGCGCTCGCTGCGCTCGGATTACGAGCGGCTGTGGCAGGACATCGCCAACCACGTCATCCCGCGCCGGGGCGAGTTCACCGAGAAGGAGAGCAGCGGCGCCGAGCGCAACCGCCACATCTATGACAGCACCGCCCCGCGGGCGCTGGAGCTTTTCGCCTCCCAGCTCATGATGCTTCTCGCGCGGCCCGAAAGTCAGTGGTTCCGCCTGGAGGCGGTTGACGACAAGGGCGTCCCGCGACGAGACATCTCGGTGGAAGGCAGTCAATGGCTGGAGAACGCCGAGAAGCAGATGCGGGCGGTGCTGACCTCGCGGCCGTCGGACCTTTCCATTCAGCTCCACACGAACTTCCTGGACTTGGCCGCCTTCGGCACGACGGTTCTTTATGTGGATGCGGATGATCGCGGCGCCGTTCGGACGCAGGCGATCCACCTGAGCGAAGTGACCTTCGAGGAGGACCCATACGGCAACCCGTCCACGGTGTACCGCCGGAAGAAGATGACGCCCGCTCAGGCGATCCAAGCGTTCCCCAACGAGGACCCGGACGCCGTGGTGAAGAACTTCGAGCGGATGGCCAAAGACAACCCCGATCGCGACATCTGCTTCCTGCACGTCGTCTTCCCGCTCGACGGCTCGATGCCGGCTATCGAAGACCAACTCCCCCGCGATGCCCGCGAGCGCGCCCGCATGGCGGACGCCCCATTCGCGTCGGTCTGGATCAACTCCGACGACCACCGGGTCGTCAAGGCCGGCCACTACCAGGAGATGCCCTACATCATCTCGCGCTGGTATCGTACCGGCGGCTACGGGAACGAAGGGGTCCGCCAATACGGGCGCTCGCCGGCGATGACGGTCCTTCCGGACATCCGCATGGTCAACCGGATGGACCAGACGATCCTCCGCGGCGCCGAGAAGCTGGTGGACCCGCCGCTCATGTTGCCCGATGGGGGCCTCGTCTCCCCCGTGCGGCTCTTCCCCGGTGGCCTCACGTTCTCCGACGGCGCGGTGACGCCGCAGCCGATGATCCCGCCGGGGGCCTCCCGCATCGACGTGGGCGACGCGCTCCTCCAGCAGAAGCAGCAGGCCATCCGGGACGGGTTCTTCATCTCCCTCATGATGACCCCGGATAGCCCCGTGAAGACCGCAACCCAGGTCCTCCAAGAGGTCGATGAGCGGAACCGTGCCCTGGCCCCCATGCTCATCCGTCAGCAGACGGAGCTTATGGAGCCGCTGGTGCAGCGCGTCTACGGGTTGCTCTCGCGCGGGAACGCTTTCCCGGCTCCGCCGGCCGAACTCGACGGCCGTCCGGTCCGCGTTTCCTTCGTGTCGGCGCTGTCGTCGTCGGCCAAGCAGGAGGAGGCCCTGGGCACCACGCGGATCATCGAGGCGCTTCTGCCGTGGGCTCAGGTGGACCCTGGCGTCCTTGACGGGTTCGACCCCGATGAGGTAGCGAAGACGGTTCATGCGGGCTCGGGTGCACCGGCAGCGGTTCTCCGACCCGAGCGGGTGGTGAAGAGGGTCCGCGAGCAGCGCGCCCAGCAACAGCGGCAAGCGGAACAGCTCGACCAGCTCACCAACGCCATCGAGGCCGGCGCCAAGGTGGCCGCCGCAACCGGAGAAAGGAGCCGATGACCGACCGTCCACAGGTAGTGACCCCGCGCCAAGTCGCGGAGGCGTACCAAGCCATGTCCCAAAATCCCCAGGGCCAGGTGGTCCTCGCCGACTTGATGCGTCGTTTCGCGCACAATCGCGCTCCCATGTTTCGGGCGGGCCACACCCGTCCTGAGGACTGCGTCTACCAAGAAGGCCAGCGCTCGGTGCTGATCCACATTGGTCGGATGCTCGATGTCAACCCAAGCGAAATCGAGGAGGTTGGGGATGAAGCCCTATGACGATGGCGTTACTCTGCGTCTGCTACTCGGCGACGGGGCCGGCGGCGATGGCGGTGGTGGTTCCGCTGGCGGCGGCGATGGTGCCGGAGCTGGCGCTGGTGCTGGCGGGGATGATGATGGTGCTGGGGGCGGCGGAGGAACGCCACCGGTAGACATGGCGGCGCTGCGGTCGGCGCTCCCCGAAGACCTGCGCGACCACCCGTCTATCGCCAAGGCCGAGAAGCCCGAGGACTTCATCCGGCAGGCGGTCAACGCCGAGAAGCTGGTGGGGGTCAACCCGAACCGCGTCCTCACGATCCCCGAGCAGGGCGACACGGACGGGTTCCGGAACGCGCTCTACAAGCTCGGGCTTCCGGAGGCGATGGACAACTACGCCATCGAGCCGCCGAAGGACGCCGACGGCAACCCGCTCCAGGGCTTCAGCACCGATACGGATCTGGCCAAGGGCTTCCTCTCGAAGGCGCACGAAGCCGGCGTCATGCCCAAGCAGGCCGAAGCGCTCTACCACTGGTTCGCCGAGCAGACGCAGGGCCACCAGAAGGCCCAGGCCGAGCAAGCCGAGCAGGCGTTCAATCAGAACATCGCCACGCTGAAGGAACAGTGGGGCGACAACTACGACGCCAACCTTGGGCTCGCGGACTTCGCCGCCAAGAAGCTCGGCATCTCGAACAAGGTCAGCGACGCCGGCCTCGGGCACGACCCGGACGTTCTCGGAGCGCTCGCGCAGGTCGGGAAGCTCCTCGGTGAGGACCACGAAGTCACCCCCGGTGGCGGCGGCAATCCCTCGGCGGGGTATCGCGAGCAGGGGATGGACCTCCTCCGGCGCGCTCAAGAGACCCGCAACCCGCAGGAAGCTCGGCGGCTCAACCAGGAAGCCCAGCACTTCTTCGCCAAGGCGCGCGGCGGCTAGGATTTTGGGCTTGACTTCGCCTACGAAAGCCGGCATCCATCGGGTGTCGGCTTTCTTGTATGGTCCTCGATCAGCTCCGGCTTAAGCGACGGCAGGCGAGGGTAGCCGGAAGGATAGTCCGACGACGTGAGATCAGGCGCTTATGCCGGCTCATGGGGACTGATCCAGTTCACACCAGATGGAGGGCGACAAGATGTCGTTCAGCATTCCGCAGTCCTTCGTCGATCAGTTCTCGGCCAATGTCTTGCTCTTGTCCGAGCAGCGCATGAGCCGGCTGATGCCGACGGTCCAGCAGGAAGACGTCACCGGCGAGAGCTTCGCGCGCGAGCGCATCGGGATGACGAAGGACGTAGCCAGCGTCACCACCGACCGCCACGGCGACACTCCGCTCGACAACACCCCGCACACGCGCCGGTGGGGCTTCATCCAGGACTACGATGTGGCCGACCTGATTGACCGTCAGGACCGCATCAGGCTCCTGATCGACCCGCAGTCGAGCTACACCATCAAGCACGCCGGCACCATGGGCCGTACCATGGATGACGAGATCATCCGGGCCATGCGTGGGTCGGCGGCCACTGGCCGGGATGGGGCGGGTTCGCAGGCGCTTCCGGCGGGCCAGAAGATCCCCCACGGCGGCACCGGCATGACACTCGCCAAGCTCATCCAGGCGAAGGAGATCCTGGACGCCAACGAAGTCGACCCGATGATCCCGCGGTACATGGCGCTCAACGCCCGCGGCATCTCCCAGCTCCTCGAAGACGAGAAGCTGACCTCGGCCGACTACAACACCGTTCGGGCGCTCCAGCGCGGCACTCTCGACGAGTTCATGAGCTTCACCTTCATCCGGCTGGAGCGGTTGCCCAACGACGGATCGGGGAACACCTTCGCGCTGGCCTACACCAGTCTCGCGACGGTCATGGGCATTGCCGCCCGCCCGTCCACCATCGTCGCGCCGCGGCCGGACAAGCGCATGGCCCAGCAGCTCTACACCTGGGGCACCTGGGGCGCCGTTCGCGTCGAGGACGAGATGGTCGTCGAGGTCGCCTACGACGATCCGTCCACCGGCTCCTAATCCACAAGGGGGTGGCCCTCCGGGGCCATCCCTGCTACCCTGTACCCAAGCTAGGGAGATCAGATCATGGTCGACAGTCTTCAGTACGCCAAGACCCAGGCCACGCCGGTCAGCAAGCTCCAGCCCAACGAGTTCGGCGGCGAGATCCGCGTCGCCTATGCCAAGTGGGACAGCGACAACGGCGCCCTCGGCAACGGGGACACCGTCAACCTCTTCCGCCTTCCTAAGGGCTCCCGTGTCCTGGCCGTGGGCGCGGTGTTCGAAGCCTTCGGCAGCTCCGTGGTTCTCGATGTCGGCACGGGCGGCACTGCGGACCTCTTCGCGGCTGATGTCGACGTCTCCACCGCTGGCTCCTACCACGAAGCGTCGGACAGCCTGGAGGCCCTGAGCGACGACACCTTGCTCATCGCCACGCTCTCCGGCGCCGATCCGGCGGACAACGCGGACCTGGAGGTTTTCGTCTACTACGTCAAGACCTAACGGGGAGGGGCTTCGGCCCCCACCCTCATCTGAGAGGAGCCCCACATGGCCACCGTTTCGCACCAGCTCACGCTCGACCCCGGCTCCGGCGTGAACAAGCAGAACAACCGTGTCGAAGTCGCCGCCGGCAGCGCCATCGAACTCACGGGCGACGCCGCGTTCCTCATCGACGACACCAAGCTGTCGTCCAAGTACGACGTCCAGCGCGCGCTCGAAGCCCTCCAGCGCTACTTCCTCCGGCAGGGGACCTCGGCCACCGACGTGGGCGACCTCCCCACGTCTGGCTCGCTGACGCTGTAACCCATGGCTTCGAGCGAAGTTGAGATTGTCAACTCGGCCCTCGTCAAGATCGGCGAGGCGCCCATCGTTTCGCTGACCGAGGATCGCGAGCAGGCGCGCGTGGCGAACCGCCAGTACTCCCTCAAGCGGGACGAACTCCTCCGCCGATACCGCTGGAACTTCGCCATCAAGCGGGCGACCCTGGCCCCGGATGCGACCAAGCCCGACTTCGGCTTCCAGAACCGGTTCCTCATGCCGTCCTCTTGCTTGCGCGTGATCGGGCTCTACGATGACCGCGAGCTGAAACGGAACTACACGGCCACCCGGAAGTCGTGGAAGGTCGAGGGGCGGTACATCCTGTCGGACACCGACGTGCTCCGTATCTTCTACTTGGATCGGATCACGGACCCAACGCAGTTTGATCCTCTGTTCGCCGAAG
>JAAAPE010000116.1 GCA_009908385.1 Gammaproteobacteria bacterium | reverse complement strand
GTCGGAGCAGCGCGACGCGCTTGCCTATCTCGATACGCTTTCGGCCGCCGAGGACCAGGGGCTGCTCGCCGACTGGAACGCCTTCATGGAGCTGCTCGACGAGCAGTTCACCGAGGGCGACCCGCCCGACGAGGACATCAAGCTCGAGATCCTGACCATGCACGGCGCCAAGGGCCTGGAGTGGGACCTGGTGGTGCTGCCGGGACTCGATCGCGGCACCGGCGGCAACAACCGCGAACTGCTCTACTGGCTGCCGTTCACGCCCGACACCGGCGAGGAACGGGTGCTGATCGCCCCGCTACGCTCGGCCGAGCAGGACGACAACACCGACCTGATCAAGCTCATCCGCGCCGAGCAGGACCAGCGCGAGGCCCACGAGCACCAGCGCCTGCTCTACGTCGCCGCGACGCGGGCGCGCGAGCGGCTCGTCCTGTCGGCCTCGCTCGACCCCGAAAAGACGCCGGTCCAGCCGACCTCGGGCAGCCTGCTGGCCGATCTCTGGCCGACCTGCGGCGAGGACTTCCTGCGCGCCCTCGACGCCTCGCCGGAGCCCGAAGAGACCAGCGACGGCGGCGACGAGCGCCCGGACCAGGGCCTTCGGCGGGTGGCGGCGGGCTGGCAGCCGCGGATCGGCGACCGGCTGGACTGGCGCCCCGCCCTGCCGCCGCGCGAGCGCGAGGTCGAGATCGAATTCAACTGGGCCGGCGTCCAGGTCAGGCGCATCGGCACCGTGCTGCACCGCCTGCTCGAGCGCGTCGGCCAGATCGGCATCGAGCGCTTCGACGAGGGGCAGCGCCGATCGCTGCGCGAGCGCATTCCCGGCCTGCTCAAGGCCATGGGCACGGGCAGCAGCGAGCTCGAGGCCGCCGTCGAACCGATCCTCGAGGCCTTCGACAAGACGCTCGACAGCGAGACCGGGCGCTGGATCCTCAGCGGCGAGCACCGCGACGCCGCCTGCGAACTGCCCCTGACGGGCATCGTCGACGGCGAACTGGTCAACGCCGTCATCGACCGCACCTTCGTCGACGAGCACGGCACGCGCTGGATCATCGACTACAAGTCCGGCTATCACGCCGGCGGCGACCTCGAGGACTTCCTGCAGGAGGAAGCCGAACGCTACGACGTTCAGCTGGCCACTTACCGGCGCCTGTTCGAACAGATGGGCGAGACCGACATCAGGGCGGCGCTCTACCTGCCGCGGCACGACCGGCTGATCGTCTCTTCCTGAGGCCGGCCCGGCGACCCGATCGGGCGGGTTCCTTCCGGGTGCGGCTGTTGTAAGGTAGGTCGCATGAGCGCTGCGACCCTCCGACGCGTGCTGTCAACGGCATGCCTGCTCCTGCTCGTCCTTCCGCTGTGGCTCAACGGGCAGACGACGTTCCCAGAGCGCTGGTTCGAAATCGAGACCCTCAACGCGGGGCTCGGCGAGCCCCCGGCCGACCTGGATCGAAGCACGCCCCGCCAGGCCGTCAGCCAACTGCTCCTGCTGGCCGACGAGGGCGACTACGCACGGGCCGCCCACCTGCTCAATCTCAACGAGCTGCCCGAAGACGAGCAGACCCGGCGCGGCCCCGAACTGGCGCGCAAGCTGGTCGAAATCATCAACCGAACCATGGTCGTCGACTGGGCCGCGCTGCCGTCGCGATCCGACGCGTTGCTCGAGACCTCGAGCGGCGAGAGGCCGCTGGCGGGACAGGCCAGGCGCAGCATCGAGATGAGCTTTCTCGAACTCGACCCCGCGCCCGCGGAGATCCGCATCAACCGGCTCAAGCCCGCTGAGAGCGACGCGGTCTGGGTCTTCGCCAGGCAGACCGTTGACGATATCGACGCACTCTACGAGCGCTACGGCCCCGGCTGGCTCGAAGAGCGCCTGCCCGATGTCCTGCAACGACCGGCGTTCTCGGGCACGCGTATCTGGGAGTGGCTCGCGCTTCCCGTAACCATCGGCGTGCTGGTGCTGCTGGGGTGGGTGACGCACAGCCTGCTGGGCGGGCTCGGACGCGCCGTGCCGGTCGACTGGATCAACCGGGCCGCCGGTCGCATGCGCATGCCGCTGGCGGTCGCTTTGATGGCCATGCTCGGTCAGTTCCTGACCGGCTGGGTGATCAGCTTCTCCGGCTTTTTCTACACGGTGCTCTCACCGCTGCTGATCGGCCTGACCATCGTCGGCCTGACCCTGGCGGTGCTGCGAACGATCGACGCGACGCTGGAGAAGGTGACCGAGCGCTTCGTCGACGACATCGACGACAGCAGCGAGCGCGACCGGCGCAAGCTCTACACCTCGATCTACGCGCTTCGCCGCTTCGTCCTGTTGGCCGCCGTGCTGATCAGTGCCGTGCTGTTCATGGTCCAGCTTCGGCTGTTCGACAACGTCGGCATGTCCTTGCTGGCGTCCGCCGGCGTCATCACGGTCGTCCTGGGTATCGCCGGACGAACCGTCCTGGGCAACATCCTGGCCAGCCTGCAGATCGCCATCGCCAAGCCGGTGCGCATCGGCGACGCGGTCCAGTACGAGGAACACTGGGGATACGTCGAGTCGATCTACTACAGTTTCCTGGTTTTGCGAACCTGGGACGGCCGGCGCCTGGTCGTTCCGGTGCAGTACTTCATCACCTACCCGTTCGAGAACTGGTCGATGGTCGACGCCAGCATCACGCGCACCTTCGCCCTGCGGCTCGACCACTGCGCCGATCCCGGCAGGCTGCGCGAGGTTTTCGAAGCGGTGGCCCGCGAGGACGGCAAGGCGATCGAGGACGAGTTGCTCATGACCGCGGTCACCGAGCACAACGAGGACTACCAGGAGATCACCTTCTTCGCCACCGCGGCCAATCCCACCGAGGCCTGGCTGATGAAAATGCGCCTGCGCGAAAAGATGGCCGACTGGATTCGCGAGCACCATCCGGACTGGTGGCCGAGCGACCGGGTGCAGCTGGATCGGCTGCCGGCCGGCGATGGCGAGAGCACCGGCCGATCGTCCGGCCGCGGGGATCGCGAGGGCGACTGAGCGCCCTTACTCAGTGAAACCGCTCGATGGCTCGCGCCTTGAGGCGATCGAGCGGAACGACCTCGAGCGTCTTCTCGTGCGTGGCCTCGAGGTGGACGCGGGGCGCACAGCCTGCCTCGTCGGCCTCGAGCCAGCGCGCCGCGCACAGGCACCAGCGATCCCCCGGTTTCAGGCCGGGGAAGCCGAATGCCGGACGCGGCGTGACGAGGTCGTTGCCGCGAGAGCGGCTGAAGGCCAGGAAATCCTCCGTCAGCTCGGCGCAGACGGTATGCACGCCGCCGTCATCCGGCCCCGTCTCGCAACAGCCGCTGCGGTAGAAGCCGGTGAGCGGATCGTGAGAACAGTCGGCCAGGGCGCCGCCAAGGACGTTGCGGGGCCTTTCAGCGGTCGATCGAGCGCTCATTCCGGATGTGAAACGAGGTCGGCCACGCGCTCCTCGAGCGCGCTGTTGGTCGGCGTCACGGTAGAAGCGAAGCGCTGGACCACCCGGCCCTCGCGGTCGACGAGGTACTTGTTGAAGTTCCATCCCGGCTCGCCGGCAGCAGCGTTGAGCTGCCGGAACAAGGCGTTCGCTTTCTCGCCCTTGACCGAGCTGGTCGCGAACATCGGGAAGCTCACGCCGTAGTTGACGTAGCAGACGTCGGCAGTTTCGGCTTCGTCGTCGAGTTCCTGCGAGAAGTCATCGGACGGAAAGCCCAGCACGACGAGTCCGTCGTCGTGGTATTCCTGGTAGAGCGCTTCGAGGCCCTTGAACTGCGGCGTGAAGCCGCACTGGCTGGCCGTGTTGACCACCAGGATGACCTTGCCCGAATACGCCTCGCACAGATTGGTTTCGTCCGACGTGGCCAGGCCGCGATGGGCATAGTCCAGCAGGTTGCCGCACTCGGCCGATAGGGTTCCGGCCGCGCCGATCAGGCCGGCGGCCAGCAATGCTCGAATCGTCATATCGATGATTCCGTGTATGTCATGACGTCATTGGACAACGCGACGCGTTACCCGCCGGTGAAGGCGTGCCGGGCCGGGGTCGGCCTCACCGCATCAACTGCGGCAGGAAAAGGGCGATCTGCGGAAACAGGATCAGCAGCACCGTCGACATCAGCAGGATCAGTACGAACGGCGGCGTACCAGCGATGACGTCAAGGTACGGCCTTCGGAAGATGGCCACGGCGGTGAAGATGTCGCAGCCGAAGGGTGGCGTGGCCGAGCCGATGGCGGCCTGCAGGACAACAATCGTGCCAACGTGCACCGGGTCGAGTCCGGCCGACTGGATGGCCGGTGCAAAGATCGGCGTGAGGATCAGGATGACCACGATGGGATCGACGAACATGCAGCCGACGAAGTAGGCCACGGCCACGAGCGCGAGCACCATGAGCGGGTTGTCGGCGGCGTTGGCGACGATGTCACCGAGCAGCAGGTCGGGTATCTGGGCGAAGGACACGATCCAGGAAAAGCCCATGCCGGCCGCGACCAGGATGAAGACCACCGCCGTGATCATGCCCGTCGACAGCGCCACGCCGGGCAGGTCGGAGAGCTTCACTTCGCGATAGACGACCATCTCGAGCAGCAGCGCATAGGCCACCGACATGGACGCCGCCTCGGTGGGACTGAAATAGCCGGAATAGATCCCGCCGATGATGATGATCGGGAAGCCGAATGCCAGCACCGCCCGTCGCAGCGCCGTGAGGCGCTCGCCCCAGGTCGATGGATCCCTTGGCGGAATTCCCTTCCAGACCGAAATGATGTAGCAGTAGACGGCAAAGAACGCCAGGATCATCAGGCCCGGACCGATGCCGGCAATGAAGAGCTGGCCGACCGAAGTGCCGGACGCCACGCCGTAGATGATCATGCCGATCGATGGCGGAATCAGCAGCGCGATGTCGCTGGCGTTGATGATCAGCGCCATGGAAAAACGATCGGTGTAGCCGGCCTCGAGCAGCTTGGGTCGAAGCGGCTTGCCCATGGCGACCACGGTCGCCTGGGTGGACCCCGACACGGCACCGAACAGGGTGCAGGACACGGCCGTGGTCACCGGCAGCCCGCCGCGCACGTGCCCGACGAACTTGCTCACGAGGTCGAGCAGGCGGTCGGCGGTGTGGCCCTTGATCATGATGTCGGCGGCCAGGATGAACATCGGCACGGCCACCAGCACGCTCTGCTCCACGCCGCCGATCATCTGCTGGACGAGCATCCTCGGCTCGAGCATGGAGAACTTGGAAAACAGCAGCACCATCGCGCCGACCATCAGGGGCACCATCATCGGGAAGCCCATCAGCAGCAGCACGATCATGACCCCGGCCGCGACCAGGGCCACCTGGGCATCGGAGAGGGCGGCGAGCCCCAGCAGGTCGAAGAACTCAGCCATCGTCGCGCTCCCGTCGCTCCGAGTCGTCTTCGGTGCGCCCGAACGAGGTCTGGCCGGCGGCCTGCTCCTCGCTTTCGTACTCGTCGCGGTGGTACCAGGACAGGTAGTTGTCGCGGCTGACCAGGTTACGCAGCCCGGCCAGGAAGAACTGCACCGCGCCCAGGAAGAAGCCGAGCGGCACGACCATGTAGATCAGGTAGACCGGGAATCCGGTCGATGAAGTGACCCGGCAGCGGCCGCTGCGGTTCTCGACCAGGTCGATGAACAGTCCGAACAGCAGCGCCCCGATTGTCAGGGCGAGCGCCAGGGCGGCCAGCACGGCCAGGTTGCGTCGCGGCGGCGTCATCCCGCCGAGGAGTCCCTCGCCGAAAGCAGCCACGATTCGAATCAAATGCCCGGACAGCACCATGGCGACGAGCGTGATGGCGACGCCCAGCCACAACGGCGTCGCGCCGAGGGTTTCCGGCAGTATCCGGCAACTGCGCTGCACCGACTGCGCATAGTCCCAGCCGTAGTCGGCCAGAAGGAAAAGCAATGCCGAGGTTCCGAAACCGACGATGGTCAGAAGCACCTTCTGCGCGGGTTCGGGCAACAGGTCGTGGATGGCGGAAACGCGGATGTGG
>JAAAPE010000037.1 GCA_009908385.1 Gammaproteobacteria bacterium | reverse complement strand
CCGGGCATGTACATCGGCGATACCGATGACGGCACGGGCCTGCACCACATGGTCTTCGAGGTCGTCGACAACTCGATCGACGAAGCCCTTGCCGGCCACTGCGACCACATCCGCGTGATTCTCCACGGCGACGGCTCCGCCAGCGTCTCCGACAACGGCCGCGGCGTTCCGGTCGATATGCACGAGGAAGAAGGGCGGTCGGCCGCGGAAGTGATCATGACGGTGCTGCACGCCGGCGGCAAGTTCGACGACAATTCCTACAAGGTTTCGGGCGGTCTTCACGGCGTGGGTGTCTCGGTCGTCAATGCGCTGTCGAAGAAGCTGGAACTGGTCATCCACCGCCAGGGACAGCGCTGGTACCAGAGCTACTCCGACGGCGTTCCGGACAAGCCGCTGGCTGCCACCGGCGAGAGCACGCGCAGCGGCACCGAGATCCGCTTCACCCCCAGCCCCGAGACGTTTTCGGACGTCGAATTCCACTACGACATGCTCGCCAAGCGTCTGCGGGAGCTGAGTTTCCTCAATTCCGGCATTCACATCGAACTGCTCGACGAGCGCAGCGGCAAGCACGACAACTTCATGTACGAAGGCGGTATCCGCTCCTTCGTGCAGCACCTGAGCGACAAGAAGCGTCCCCTGCATCCCACGGCGCTTCACTTCGTGGCCGAGGTCGAGGGCATCACGGTCGAGGCCGCGCTGCAGTGGACCGATGCCTACCAGGAGTCGGTGTTCTGCTTTACCAATACGATTCCGCAGAAGGACGGCGGCACGCACCTGGCCGGTTTCCGCGCGGCGCTGACGCGCACCATCAACCACTACATCGACGAAGAGGGCCTGGCCAAGAAGTCGAAGGTCCAGACCACCGGCGACGACTGCCGCGAAGGACTCATCGCGGTGCTGTCGGTCAAGGTGCCCGATCCCAAGTTCTCCTCGCAGACCAAGGACAAGCTGGTTTCCTCCGACGTCAAGTCGGCGGTGGAGTCTGCCCTGTCCGGCCACCTGCGCGACTTCCTGCTCGAGCACCCCAACGACGCGAAGATGATCGTCGGCAAGGTGATCGAGGCCGCGCGCGCTCGCGAGGCCGCGCGCAAGGCCCGCGACATGACGCGGCGCAAGGGCGTCCTCGACATCGCCGGGCTGCCGGGCAAGCTGGCCGACTGCCAGGAGAAGGATCCCGCCCTGTCGGAACTGTTCATCGTGGAGGGCGATTCCGCCGGCGGCTCCGCCAAGCAGGGCCGCAACCGCAAGTACCAGGCGATCCTGCCGTTGAAGGGCAAGATTCTCAACGTCGAGAAGGCGCGCTTCGACAAGATGCTTGGGTCGGCGGAAGTCGGCACACTGATCACCGCGCTGGGCACCGGGATCGGCAAGGACGAGTTCGACATCGAGAAGCTGCGCTATCACCGCATCATCATCATGACCGACGCCGACGTCGACGGCTCGCACATCCGGACGCTGCTGCTGACCTTCTTCTACCGCCAGATGCCCGAACTGATTGAGCGCGGACACGTCTATATCGCTCAGCCCCCGCTTTACAAGATCAAGCAGGGCAAGCAGGAGTGGTACCTCAAGGACGAGGCGGAAATGAACAGCTACCTGCTCGAGCGTGCCCTCGACGGGGCGCGGCTGTATCCCTCCGCCGATGCGCCGGCGATCGACGATGCCGCGCTCGGCGAGCTGCTCAAGAACTTCCAGCAGGCGCGGCTTGTCGGCGAGCGCCTCAAGCTGCGCTACGACGCCGATGTGATCGAGCAAATGGTTGATTTTAAACCATTTTCCGTCGATGATGGCTTCGATTTCGACGACTGGGCGAGGGGCTTCACCGCACGCCTCGAGCAGGCCACCCCGGCCGGGGTCACCTGGAAGATCAAGCCGCTGACCGGCGGTGGTGCGGTTATTTCGCGCTACGCCCAGGGCGTCGTCCAGGACACGGTTCTCGACACCTCGTTCTTCAATTCGCCCGAGTACGGCCAGCTGGCGCGGGTCGGCGAGGCCGTCCACGACCTGTTCGAAGAAGGCGCCCGCGTCGAGCGCGGCAACAATGCGCGGCCGATCGCCCGGTTCGCCGAGGCCTTCGACTGGCTGATGGATGAATCGCGCAAGGGCCGGAGCTTCCAGCGCTTCAAGGGTCTCGGTGAAATGAACCCCGAACAGCTGTGGGACACCACTGTCAATCCCGAGACTCGCCGGCTGTTGCGCGTGAGCATCGAGGACGCGGTGGCCGCCGACGACATCTTCTCGACCCTGATGGGCAACGAAGTCGAACCACGCCGCCACTTCATCGAGGACAACGCCCTGAAGGTGGCCAATCTGGACATCTGACGTCGTCTGGCCGATTCGGAGAGGCCCGCAGCGCTGCGGCCTCCGCGCGCGGCTCGGGTCGTGCGAAGAACAGAAATTCGAATGCTCCGAGCCCTGGGGCCGTGGCGCCAGACCTTCGCCCCGGCGGCGTGGACTACTTGGGTCGGTCTCGCCGGACGTCCGGACATCGAAGACTAGCCAACGTTGGCCAGTGCGGTCTTCAAATCTTCGAAGGTGGGGATGTTGGGAATGGGGGTCGAACCGATCACGTGGAGCTTGAGGCCGACTCGGTCGGCGGCCTCGATGAGCGACTGATCGGAGCCGATCAATGTCATTTCGTCGACGTTGCGACCATATCGGCGCGCGGTCTGTTCAAATTCGTTCTTCTGGCGGTTCTTGCGGCTGAACAGGCCGGTGCCCAGGTAGAGCACCCCGTCGAGTTCCGCGCCGGCGCGGGTAAACAGCTGGTGGAACTGTTGCTGCAGGGCCAGGTCGTGGTCGACGCTGCGGCGCGTGGGGCGCCAGCCCGCAGGCCTGGGTGCGACCAGCAGGACGCGATGGCCGCGCCGCTGGAAGGACACCACCTTTTCGATGCACGGGGTATCGGGGCTGTGGTCGCCCCGGCCCAGAAGCAGGGAACGTTCGATCAGTGTGGGCGCGGCCGGCGCAGCCATCAGCGCCCCAGCCGAGCCACGTCGGCGACGCGCAGGAACATCGTGCGCAGCTGGTCGAGCAGGGCCAGACGGTTGTTCCTGAGCGCCTCGTCGTCGCACATCACCATGACGTCGTCGAAGAAACGATCGACGGGTTCGCGCAGCTTCGCCAGCGCAGCCAGGGCCGCCGGGTAGTCCGTGTGCGCCATCGCCGCGTCGAGTTCCTTTTCGCAGGCGTCGATCGATTCGGCCAGGGCCGCCTCGGGCGCCCCGTCGAACAGTCCGGGATCGATCCGGCGCCGGCCCTCCAGCCCCGCCTGCTTGAGCAGGTTGCCGGCCCGCTTGTTGGCGGCGACCAGCGAGGCCATCGCCGGGTCGTCCGCGAACTGCTGGACCGCGCGGGCGCGCGCCAGGAAGTCGGCCACCGAGCCGGATTCCCCGGCGGCGACCGCATGCACGGTATTGGTTTCGAGGCCCTGCTCTGACGCCCAGGATCGCAAGCGTTCGAAGACGAACTGTTCGACTTCCTCGAGCAGCGCGTCGTCGACCGCCACCGTGTCTCCGAGCACGCGTCCGGCCGCTTCGAGGGCCTTGCGCAGGGTGAGCGTCGTGCCGGAGTCGGAAAGCAGGCGGACGATGCCCAGCGCCGCGCGGCGAAGCGCGAAGGGATCCTTGCCGCCCTTGGGTTTCTGACCCGCCGCGAAGACGCCGAGCAGCGTGTCGAGGCGGTCGGCCAGCGCCAGCGCCCGACCGGCCGGGTCGGCGGCCAGTTCGTCGCCGGCGTGCCGGGGCCGGTAGTGGCCCTCGATGGCGTCGGCGACGGCCCTGGATTCGCCGTCGGCGATCGCGTAGTAACGGCCCATGATGCCCTGGAGCTCGGGGAATTCGCCGACCATCTCGGTCACCAGGTCGCACTTGCACAGCTGGGCGGCGCGCGCGCTCGCATCGATGCTGGCGTCGAGCGCCGGCGCGGTGGTCTCGACCAGCCGCTCAAGTCGGCGCACCTTGTCGCCGATGCTCCCGAGCTTTTCCTGGAACAGGACGGCGTCGAGCCGTTCGCGCTTTTCCACCAGCGGGCTGCGGCGGTCCTGGTCCCAGAAGAATCGCGCGTCGGCCAGCCGGGGCCGGATGACGCGCTCGAAACCGCCCGTCATCAGCTCCGGGTCGTCGCTGTCGATGTTGGCCACCGCGATGAAACGGGGTGCCAGTCGGCCCTTTGAGTCGCGCAGGGCGAAGCTCTTCTGGTGTTGCTCGAGCGAGGACACCAGGGCTTCTTCGGGTATTTTCAGGAAATCCTCGTCGAATCGTCCCATCACGGCCACGGGCCATTCGGTCAGACCCGATACCTCGTCGACCAGGGCCTCGTCCAGCTCGGCCGTCAGTCCGGCCTGGCCGGCCAGGCGCTCGGCTTGTTCGACGATGCGCTGCCGGCGCCGCGCTGGATCGACGATCACGCAGGCCTGCTCGAGCACCGATTCGTAGGCGCGGGCTTCTTCCACGGCGTGCCAGCCCGGGGCGTGGATCCGGTGTCCACGGGTCTCGGGGCGCGCCCGTAGACCGAAGTATTCGAGCGGCAGCGCTTCGTTTCCGTGCAGCACCAGCAGCCAGCGGACCGGCCGCAGGAAGCGCTCGTCGCGGTCGGACCAGCGCATCGAGCGCGCCCCGGCCATGGCGCGGATGGTGGCATCGAACATCTCCGGCAAGAGCTCGGCGAGCGATTTGCCGGGTTGCTCGACCCGGGTGAACAGCCACCGGCCCTGGTCGCTCTCCAGCCATTCGAGTTCGTCGAAGGACTTGCCGACGCTTCGCGCGAAGCCCTCGGCGGCCTTCGTCGGCCGGCCGTCGGCATCCAGCGCCACGTTTTCCGCCGGGCCTTTGCGCTCGAGCACCTGGTCGGACTGTCGGGCCTCGACCGAGGCGATGCGCACCGCCAGTCGGCGCGGTGTGCCCAGACGGAGAATGTCGTCGGCGTCTTCGATCAACCCGGCGTCGGCCAGGCGCGACCCCAGCCCCCGGGCCAGCAGCTCGAGCTGACCGTTCAGCTGGCCGGCGGGCAGTTCCTCGCAACCGATTTCGATCAGCAGGTCGGCGCGCTCGCTCATGCCGCGTCCTCCCGATCGCTGTCCGGCAAGCCGGGGAAGCCGAGCGCTTCACGCCGGGCCAGGTAGACCTCGGCCACGCGCCGGGAGATATCGCGCACGCGCAGGATGTAGCGTTGCCGCTCGGTCACCGAGATCGCCTGGCGGGCATCGAGCAGGTTGAAGGTGTGCGAGGCCTTGAGTACCTGGTCGTAGGCGGGCAGCGGCAGGTCGGCCTCGACCAGGCGCACCGCTTCGCTGTAGCAGGTGTCGAACCAGCCGAACAGGCTGTCGACGTCGGCGTGCTCGAAGTTGTAGGTCGATTGCTCGACCTCGTTCTGGTGGAACACGTCGCCGTAGGTCACCTTGCCGAAGGGGCCTTCGGTCCAGACCAGGTCGTAGACGCTGTCGACCCCCTGCAGGTACATCGCCAACCGCTCCAGGCCGTAGGTGATTTCGCCCATCACCGGCCTGGAGGCGAGTCCGCCGGCCTGCTGGAAGTAAGTGAACTGGGTCACCTCCATGCCGTTGAGCCAGACCTCCCAGCCCAGCCCCCAGGCGCCCAGGGTCGGCGATTCCCAGTTGTCCTCGACGAAGCGGATGTCGTGGACTTTCGGGTCGATGCCGACCGCGTCGAGCGAGCCCAGGTAGAGTTCCTGGAAGTCCAGCGGGGAAGGCTTCATCACCACCTGGTACTGGTAGTAGTGCTGCAGGCGATTGGGGTTTTCGCCGTAGCGGCCGTCGGTGGGCCGGCGGCAGGGTTGCAGGTAGGCCGCGTTCCACGGTTCGGGGCCGATGGAGCGCAGGAAGGTGGCCGGGTGAAACGTGCCCGCGCCGACTTCCAGGTCGAGCGGGGCGGTCAGCACGCAACCCCGGTCGGCCCAGTAGCGGTCCAGGGTGCGTATGAAATCCTGAAAATACACGGTCTTGCTCGATTCTTTGGGGCAAGCCTGCAAGTATAACGGCCGCGGCCGCCGCCCGGGGCGGCCGCGCCGGTCGTGGTCGCCGCCGCCCGCTCCGGTTACCATGGCGCCCTCACCCTCGACTGCCACGGACGAAACCCGCATGCACCACAGCGCCAGAATCCTGACGGCCCTGGCCGTCGCCCTCCCGGCTACCGTCCTTGCCTGCTTTACGAGCGAGCGCGCGGAGATACTCGGCAAGCAGCATCCGGACATCGCGTTCGAGGACCTGGCGCACCACATGCACCTGCAGGCGCGCATCGATTACACCTACGACGGGCCGGAGCGCTGCACCGACGGGCAGGTCGACGAGTTTTCCTGTTCCGGCGTTAATCTCGCCGGCTGGCTGCCGCTGCCCGACCTCGGCGGCGGCAGCGGGGCCGACAACTGGGGCTGGGTCGACCCGGCGTCGGATCGGATGTTCGCGATCATGGGCCGATCGAACGGCGTCAGCTTCGTGGAAGTCACCGATCCGCAGAATCCGCGCTATCTTGGCAACCTGCCGCGGCCGGACGGCGTCGGCACGTCGGTCTGGAGCGACGTCAAGACCCATGCCGGATACGCCTTCATCGTCGCCGACTCGGTAACCGGCCACGGCATCCAGGTGTTCGACCTGAAACGCCTGCTGGAAGTCGATCCGGCCAAGCCGCAGACCTTCGAGCAGGACGCCCACTACACGGGTTTCGATCGCGCCCACAACATCGCCATCAATTCAGAAACCGGTTTCGCCTATGCCGTGGGCAGCGAACAGTGCGCGGGCGGACTGCACATGGTCGATATCAGCGATCCGCTCGACCCCAGGCTGGCCGGCTGCTATGACGGGGACGGCTATACCCACGACGTCCAGTGCGTGCTCTACCACGGTCCCGACGAAGGCTACCAGGGCCGAGAGATCTGCTTTGCCAGCAACGAGGACAGCGTGACCGTCGTGGACGTCACCGACAAGTCGGCCCCGGTCGAGGTCGGTCGCCACACCTACGATCACGCCTACACCCACCAGGGCTGGCTGACCGGTGATCACCGTTATTTCCTCACCGACGACGAACTCGACGAAACCAGCCAGGGCCTGGCCGGCACGCGGACCTTGATCTTCGACCTGACCTCGCTCGAAGACGCGCCGCCGCCGGCTGAATACATCGCCGAGGGTCTGTCGATCGACCACAACCAGTACGTGATCGGCAATTACGTGTTCCAGGCCAACTACAAGCGCGGACTGCGGGTCTTGCGTATCGACGATCCGGCCACCGCCGATCTGACCGAAGTGGCGTTCTTCGATACCCACCCCGAAGAGGACGGCAACGGATTCAGCGGCGCCTGGAGCGTCTTTCCCTATTTCGGCAACGACACCGTGCTGGTGTCCGACATCAATCGCGGCATGTTCATCCTGCGCCTGACCGACCCCGGCGTCGCCCGGGCCTTGCGCGGCGCGCTGTTCAAGGACCGCTTCAATCCCGCGCGGCTTGGACCGGCTGCCGGATCGCGCTGATCCCGTCGTGCGGCCGCAATGGCCGGCCCGCGATTCGATAAGATGGCGGCCATGCCAAGAAGCCCCCTGCTGATCGTCAAGACAGGCTCCGCCTTCGCGCGGGCCCGCGAACGCTTCGGCGATTTCGACGACTGGTTTCGCCGCGCGATCGGCGAAAGCGAATTCGAGTACCTGACCGTGTCCGTCGACCACGGGGAGGAACCCCCCGCCATCGATGATCTGCCGGCCTTCGCCGGCGTCATCGTGACGGGCTCACCGGCCATGGTGTCCCATCGGGAGGCGTGGTCCGAGCGTACGGCTCGATGGCTGCGGGCGGTGATATCGGACGACGTCGTGCCGGTGCTCGGCGTTTGCTACGGCCACCAGCTCATGGCCCATGCCCTGGGCGGACGGGTGGGACCCAACCCGGCCGGGCGCCGGATGGGAACTCGCGAACTCCTCGACATCGATACCCGGGACGCGTTGCTCGGCGGCCTGGCCGGGGACTTGAACGTGCACGTCACCCATCTCGAGGCGGTCCTCGAGCCGCCGGCCGGCGCGGCGGTTATCGCGCGAACCGAAGGCGACGCGAACCACGCCCTGCGTTTCGGCCCTCGCAGCTGGGGCGTCCAGTTCCACCCCGAATTCGACCGGGCCATCATGCGTTGCTACGTGGACGCGCGCGCCGACCTGCTGGAGGCCGAAGGCTTCGACAGTCGATCCATCCTGGCCGCCGTCACCGACGCCCCGGCCGGCCCGGCCGTGCTCGGGCGATTCGCGCGGCTTTGCCGCCAGACAGAGGACGAAGCCCATGCCACAAGCGCCTGACACCACGCTGACCTTCCTGGGCGCCGCCGGAACGGTGACGGGCTCGAAGTTCCTGCTGCGCTGCAAACGGTCGCACTACCTGATCGACTGCGGCCTGTTCCAGGGCTACAAGAACCTGCGCTTGAGGAACTGGCGTTCCCTTCCGATCCCCGCCTCGCGCATCAAGCACGTCATCCTCACGCACGCGCACATCGACCATTCCGGATGGCTGCCGGTCCTCTGTCGCGACGGGTTCGGCGGCAAGATCCTGTCCACGCCCGCGACGCGCGACCTGTGCCGCTACCTGTTGCCAGACAGCGGTTTCATCCAGGAAAAGGATGCCGAGGACGCCAACCGGCACGGATGGACCCGGCATCGCCCGGCCAAGCCGCTCTACACCAAGGCCGAGGCCGAGGCCTCCCTCGAGCACTTCCGCGCCGTGAGGTTTCACGAGCCCTATCGCACGGACCACGTCGAGGTGCTTTTCCGCCACGCCGGGCACATTCCCGGCGCGGCGACCGTGCAGCTCGACGTCCACGGCACGCGCATTCTGTTCAGCGGTGACCTCGGCAACTACGACAGCGCCACCATGCCCGAACCCGAGCCGGTGCGCGAGGCGGACTATCTCGTGGTCGAGTCCACCTACGGCGACCGAAAGCGCAACCACGAAGACCCGGAAGCCGAAATCGCGCGGATCGTCAACGACACCGTCGGCCGCGGGGGCAGCGTGATCATTCCGGCCTTCGCGGTGGGCCGCACGCAGCTGCTGCTGTATCACCTCGATCGCCTGATGCGCGCCGGCACGATCCCGAAGATTCCCGTCTATCTCGACAGCCCGCTGGCGATCAACGCCACGCAGGTGTTCGCCGATCACCCCGACGATCACCGATTGACGACCGCCGAAGCCGAAGCCGCCTGCTCGCTGCCTGAATACGTGCGCGACGTGGAGGGCTCGAAGGCGCTCGATCGCGATCCGCACCCGAAGATCATCATCGCCGGCAGCGGCATGGCTACGGGCGGGCGCGTCATCCATCACCTCAAGGTCTACGCCCCGGATGCGCGCAACACCATCCTGTTCGCCGGCTACCAGGCCGGCGGCACGCGCGGGGCCCGCATGGTCGCCGGCGAGGAATCGGTCAAGATCCACGGCCAGTACTGGCCGGTCCGGGCCCGGGTCGAGAACCTGGACATGCTGTCCGCCCATGCCGACGCCGACGAGATCATGCGCTGGTTGTCCGGCTTCGAACGACCGCCGAAACGGACCTTCGTCGTCCACGGCGAGCCCGACGCCTCCGACGCGCTTCGGCTGCGCATCGAAGAGGAACTCGGTTGGGACTGCGTGGTGCCCGACCATCAGTCGGAGCACGTCCTGGGATGAGCGTCCCGGCACAGGCGCCCAACGGCAACAAACTGGCGGCTCGCCGCCTCGGCCTGGATACCCACGACGAACTGGTGGTGATCACGCGGCGCGACAGCCCCGTCTGCCGCTCGGAGGGATTTTCCGCCCATGCCCGGGTACGCCTGAAGAACGGCCGGCGCAATATCATCGCCACCCTCTACCAGGTCGACTCCGCTTTGATCGGACTCGACGAACTGGGCCTGTCCGAATCGGCCTGGAAACGTCTGGGCGTCGCCGAAGGCGACCTCGTCCACATCAGCCATCCCCAGCCGGTGGCGTCGCTCAGTGCCGTGCGCGGGCGCATCTACGGCAAGCGGCTCGACCGCGCGCAGATGCACGCGACGATCAACGACATCGCCGCCGGCCGATACGCCGATGTCCACCTGGCGATGTTCCTGAGCAGCATGGCGGCGCGCGACCCCGACGACGATGAATTGACCGACATGATCCAGGCCATGGTCGACGTCGGGGAAAGACTCGAGTGGCCCCGGGACGTCATCGTCGACAAGCATTGCGTGGGGGGGCTGCCCGGCAATCGCACCACGCCTCTGGTCGTCTCGATCGTGGCCGCGCACGACCTGTGGATGCCCAAGACCTCCTCGCGGGCGATCACCTCGCCGGCCGGTACGGCCGATACGGTCGAGACCATCACCCGCGTCGATCTCGACATCCCCACGCTGCGGTCCGTGGTCCGCGCGCACGGCGGTTGCATGGCCTGGGGCGGGGCGATGCGGCTCAGCCCGGTCGACGACACGCTGATCCGGGTGGAGCGCCTGATGGACATCGACGCCGAAGGCCAGATGGTCGCCTCGGTCCTGTCCAAGAAAGTCGCGGCGGGTGCCACCCACCTGGTGCTCGACGTGCCGGTGGGCGAGACCGCCAAGGTCCGTTCGCAGCACGACGCCGAACGGCTGGCCGGGCGGCTCGAGACCGTCGGCGCACGGTTCGGCATGAAAGTCCGCGTGCTGATTACCGACGGCAGGCAGCCGGTCGGGCGCGGCATCGGCCCGGCGCTGGAAGCTCACGACGTGCTGGCGGTCCTGGCCAACGCCGATGAGCAGCCGAAAGATCTGCGCGCACGGTCGGTGCTGCTCGCCGGCGCCCTGCTCGAGCTGGCGGGCGTGGCCGAAGCGGGCGAGGGCGGGCCGATGGCCGAGAATGCCCTGGCCAGCGGACTGGCGCGCCAACGCTTCGAGGCCATCTGCCGGGCCCAGGGCGGCCTGCGCGAACCGCCGGTCGCGACGGAAACGCACGACATGCCGTCGGCGCATGGCGGCGTGGTGAGGCGGTTCGACAACCGCCGCCTTGCCCAGGTCGCCAAACTGGCCGGCGCCCCCGGTGCCCCCGCGGCCGGCGTCTACCTGCACGCGCGCCTCGGCGACCGCGTCGAACGCGGCCAGGCGCTCTACACCATCCACGCCGAATCCCGGGGCGAACTCGCCTATGCCCGCGAGTACGCCGAGACCAACGGCATCGTGACCGTCGGGGGCGAAGCGTGAGCGAGCGGCGCGGCGCGCTCATCCTGTCGCTCCCGGGAAGCGAGGACCTGGCGGCCTCCATCGCCCGGCAGCTCGACCTGCCGCACGGCGAGCTCGAATGGCGGCGATTTCCCGACGGGGAGAGCTACGTCCGCATTCACGACGATCCCGGCGGGCGCGACGTCGTCGTGGTGGCCCGACTCGACCACCCCGACGAGAAGCTCGCCACCCTGCTGTTCACCGCCGACCTGGTCAGGGAACAGGGCGCGCGGCGGATCGGACTGGTCAGCCCCTACCTGCCCTACATGCGCCAGGACATGCGTTTCAATCCCGGAGAGGCGGTCACGTCGCGGCCCTTCGCGCGCTGGCTGTCGGCGGCCTTCGACTGGCTGGTGACCGTCGACCCGCACCTGCATCGCTACGCCAGCCTGGATGAACTCTACTCGCTGCGTTCGCGGGTGGTCGAGGCCGCGCCCGCGCTGGCCGGCTGGATCGCCCGCGAGGTCGACGATCCGGTGCTGATCGGGCCCGACGGCGAAAGCGAGCAGTGGGTGGGCGCGGTGGCTGCATTCCGGGAACTGCCCTGGCGCGTCTTCACCAAGAAGCGCCACGGCGACCGCGACGTCACCCTGCAGCTGCCCGATCTCGAAGGCCTGACCGGGCACACGCCCGTCCTGGTCGACGACATCATCTCCTCGGGAACGACAATGGCCGAAGCCACGCGCCATCTTCTCGGCGCCGGCATGCGCGCGCCGCTGGCCGTGGGCGTCCACGGCCTGTTCGGAGACCGCGCACGCGACACCCTGAAAGACGCCGGCCTGTCGAGAATCGTGTGCACCAACAGCGTCGAGGTACCGGAATCCAGGATCGACCTGACGCCGTTGTTGGCAGAAGTGGTGGGGGAGTGGCTTCGTGGCTAGTGGCTTCGGCTACAAGCCGACAAATTCGAAATTCGAATATCGAAATCCGAAACAAATACGAAGGCCGGAAATTCGAATGTTCGAAACGAAGGCGCCTTGATTCAAAGGGGCCAAGGCTGGGCCTTGAAGTACGCCTGTTTGGGTTTTCGGAAATTCGGTCATTCGAATTTGTTTCGGATTTGGTGCTTCGGATTTCGTATTTCGAATCACGACCCTCGCTGAAGGCGAGGGCCTCTGCGTTTGCCCGGGGCTTCTCCGAAGCCTCAAATGAGCCCCATCAAACTCGCCAGCACCACCAGGATCAGCGCGGGCGTCACCACGCGCACCAGCCAGAGCCAGGCCTTGAAGGCCCAGTCGGGCATCTTCCGGTCGAGCTCCTCGTGGGTGATCCTGTCCGACAGCACCCAGCCGGCGAAGACCGCGATGAGCATGCCGCCGAGCGGCATCATGATGTTGTTGGCCACGTGCTCGATCGCGCTCATGATGTCGCGCCCGCCGATCGACACATGCGACCAGACATTGAACGAGAACACCGAGGCCATGCCGGCCAGCCAGGCCAGCGCCCCCACGATCAGGGCGGCGGCCTTGCGGCCCAGATCGGTGCGCTCGACCAGGTAGGCCGTAGCCGGTTCCAGCAGCGAGATCGAGCTGGTCCAGGCGGCCACCGACAGCAGCAGGAAGAACATCATCCCGTAGAGGATGCCGAAGGGCATTTCGTTGAACGCCAGCGGCAGCGAGGTGAAGATCAGGCCCGCGCCGCCCCCGGCCGGATCGATGCCGTAGGAGATGACGATCGGAAAAATCGCCAGGCCTGCGATCAGGGCCACGGCGGTGTCGGCCGCGGCCACGGTGATACCCACGCGCGGAATGCTGACCCCGGCCGGCAAGTAGGCGCCGTAGGTCATGATGGCGCACATGCCCAGGCTCAGGGTGAAGAAGGCCTGGCCCATCGCCGTGACGATCATCGCGCCGGACACCTGCGACCAGTCGGGCTTGAACAGGAAGCCCACCGCCTCTGTGAAGTGACCGGTGCTCATGCCGAAGCCGAGCAGGACCAGCAGCAGGGCCAGCAGCACGGGCATGAGGATGCTGACCGCGCGCTCGAGGCCGCGCTCCACGCCGAAGGCCACCACGCCCAGGGTCATGACCATGAACACCGCGTGCCAGAAGGTCAGTTCGGCCGGGTTCGCCAGCAGCGCGCCGAAGGTTGCATCCGGGTCGGTGATGGCCGGGCCGCCCAGCAGCTGCTTGAGGTAGTCGAAGCCGTAGTGCAGCGTCCAGCCGGCGACCACCGAGTAGAACGACAGCACCAGGAAGCCGGCGATGATGCCCATCCAGCCGATGCCCGTCCAGGCGCGGGTCTTGCCGGCATCGTCGGAGAGCTCCTTGAGCGAATTGATCGGGCTCATGCGTCCGCGCCGGCCGATGACGATCTCGGAAAACATCACCGGCAGGCCGACGATGAGGATGCACAGCAGGTAGATCAGGACGAAGGCCCCACCGCCGTTCTCGGAGGTGATGTAGGGAAAGCGCCAGATGTTGCCGAGGCCGACGGCCGAGCCGGTGGCGGCCAGGATGAAGGCCAGCCGCGACGACCACATGCCGTGAATGGAAGTGGTTTTCATTTTTCTCTAGGTCCCCGAAATTCTTGGATCGGGGAATTGTGCGTCAAGCCCCTCCGCGGTGCAAACGGCGGTAGAGACGGAGATTGAGCCCGTGCGCCACGGCCACGGCAATGCCGCCCGCCACGGCGAGCGCGCTCACCCAGGCGCCCGAGAAATGAAGCGGCGTGAGGATGGCCACGGTCATCGTCGCCGCCCCGGCCAGGCCGATTGCGGTCGGATGCAGGCAGCGGTGCCGTCTCCAGCCCAGCCACGACGCCGCGAGCACCAGGGTCCAGGTCAGCGCCAGGAGCCCGAGCTCGAGGTGTCGCAGCGACTGCCAGAGACCGCTCTCCCACAGACGGCGGTTGAGCCACAGGGCCGGCCAGAGCATGAACGCCCCGGTCAGCGCGGCGCAGTGGAGACCGCAACCGATCGCCACGATCAGTCCGATGCGATCGGTTGACACGCGGAAGCGCATACTGTTTCCCCACCTGTAAGCATGTTATATTATAACAACTCTGGACGAGGACTCGAATATGAAAACGATCCTGCGCCGCGGGCTGCTGGTCGTCGGTCTGGCGGGGCTGGGCTTTGTCGATGCCCACGAGCCGCGCCGGGAGCATGCCGCGCACGAGCACGGCCATGCCAGCGGCACGCTCGCCGAGGATTCGGGGCAGTGGCAGCTGAAGCTCGAACTGCCCGGTTACAACCTGGTGGGATTCGAACACCCTCCGGCCAGCGAGGAGCAAAGCCAGCGCCTGGAGGCCGTTCGTTCGCTTCTCGAGTCCGGCCGCTGGCTGCAGCCCGATCCCGAGGCGACGTGCCGCGTGGCGTCGAGCCGCGTCACGACGAGCGGATACGGCGAGGCCCGGAATAACCGGATGCCTTCCGGTCCCGAGGCCCATGATCACCACCACGGCGAGGATTCCCCGCAACACGATCACGGCCACGGGGCCTTCGTCGTCGATGCCGTGATAAGCTGCGATCCGTCCCGGCGGATGCGCTGGCTGGCCATCGATCTCTTCGAGGGCTTCCCGGACAACCGCTCGATCAGGCTCGACGTGCTCAGCGAAAGCGGGGCGGCCAGCTTCCGCCTGGCGAGAGAAGACTTCCGGATAGAGTTCGACTGAATGCCTGCCGACCAGCTGCTCGAACTGCGCGACCTGCGCTTCGCCTGGCGACGCGACCACGCGGACGTCATCGCGCTCGACGCTTTTTCCCTCAAGGCAGGGGAGCGCGTCTTCCTCTACGGCCCGAGCGGCTCCGGCAAGTCCACCCTGCTCGCGCTGATCGCCGGCCTTGCGCGGCCGGATCGCGGCGGGATCCGTTTTGCGGGCACGCAGCTCGAAGCGCTGCGGGGGCCGGCGCGGGACCGATTCCGGGCCGATCACGTCGGGGTCATCTTTCAGCAGTTCAATCTGCTGCCGTGGCTGGACGTGCTCGGCAACGTCATCCTGCCCTGCCGGTTTTCCAGGCTGCGGGCGGAGCGCGCCGGAAGCGTGCAGCAATCGGCCCGGCAGCTGCTCGCCGCGATGGATCTCGACCAGGCGATGTGGTCGCGCAAGGCGGGCGATCTCAGCGTGGGCCAGCAGCAGCGCGCGGCCGCCGCCCGGGCCCTGATCGGGGCACCGGAGCTCGTGCTCGCCGACGAGCCGACCTCCGCGCTTGATTCCGATCGCCGCGACGCTTTCCTCGGCCTGCTGTTCGAGCAGGTCGCTTCGGCCGGCGCCACGCTGCTGTTCGTCAGCCACGACACGGCGCTGGCCGACCGCTTCGACCGGCAGGTCAGCCTGCCCGAGATCAACCTCGCGGGGCAGGCGGCATGAATCTGCTCGCCCTGGCCTGGCATTCCCTGCTGAACCGCCGCTTCACGGTCGTCATGACCGTCGTGACGATTGCGCTCTCGATCGCCCTGCTGGTCATGGTCGAGCAGCTCCGCACCGAGGTGCGCGAGGGTTTCTACCGTTCCGTCAGCGGCACCGACCTGATCGTGGGTGCCCGGACCGCGCCGGTGCAGTTGCTGCTCTACTCGGTGTTCGGACTCGGCAGCCCGACCAACAACGTGTCCTGGTCGTCCTACCGCATGGTCGCCGACCATCGCAGCGTCGCCTGGACGATACCGATTTCCCTCGGCGACAGTCACCAGGGTTACCGGGTCACCGGAACGACCGACGCGTTCTTCGAGCACTTCCGCTACGGCGACAGCCAGGCGCTCGGTTTCCGCGAAGGTCGCGCCTTCGACGATCTCTACGACGTGGTGGTGGGCTACCAGGTCGCGCGCAAGCTCGGCTACGCCGTCGGTGACCGGATCGCCATCGCCCACGGCGGCGGCAACGTCAGCCTGCACGAACACGACGACCATCCCTTCTCGATCTCCGGCGTGCTCGCCCCGACCGGGACACCGGTGGACCAGTCCCTGTACATTTCCCTGGCCGCCTACGAAGCGATCCATACCGGGTGGCGCGGCGGCGTCCACCGCCCCGGCAGCGGCCTGGCGCCCGACGAGGCGAGGCAACAGCGGGAACAGCTGGTTCCCGAAGCCATCACCGCCACGTTGGTCGGCCTGCACACGCGGGCGGCGGTCTTCGGCCTGCAGCGGGAGCTCAACGACTACGCGCCGGAGGCGCTGACGGCGATCATGCCGGGGATCACGCTGCAGCAGCTCTGGCGCATCACGGGCGTGGCCGAACAGGTGCTTCGCATCGTCGCCGCGCTGGTGGTGATCACCGGCCTGCTCGGCATGCTGACGGTGCTGATGACCACGCTCAACGAACGGCGCCGGGAAATGGCCATCCTGCGCGCCAACGGCGCCCGTCCGTGGCAGATCGCGGCCTTGCTCGTATTCGAGGCCGGCCTGATCACGGTGGCCGGGATCGTGCTGGGCGTGCTGATCGCGGTGGGCAGCCTGGTGCTGGCCGCGCCCTGGGTGCTCGATACCTTCGGCCTGGCCGTCGGCCCGAGCCTGCCGGAAGCCTGGCAACTGGGCGTCCTCGGCCTGATAGCGCTCGCCGGCCTGCTGGTCGCGCTTGTTCCGGCTACCATGGCGTACCGGCGAACCCTGACCGACGGGATGCAGGTCCGGACGTGAACGCAGCGCCCGGAGCCTGGTCTGACCATCCGACACCGAGCAAGCAAGAGCGACCCATTCCGCGAGGAGATTCATGTTGACGAGATTGCTGATTTCGATGGCCCTGCTGTCCTTTTGCGCCGCCGCCGTGGCCGACGAGGCGCGGGAAATCGAGTGGCTCGAGCTGATGCCGGAGGAAGAAGCCGACGCCTGGCTCAACGAGCCGGAGGTCGATCACACCGGTTACGCTTCTGCCGAGGTCTTCCAGTCCTGGGAGACCGTGAGCGAGTTCGATGGCGCGAAGATCCGTATTCCCGGCTTCGTCGTGCCGGTCGAGACCGACGGCGAGGGCAACCTCAGGACCTTCTTCCTGGTGCCCTATTTCGGCGCCTGCATCCATGTCCCGCCGCCGCCGGCGAACCAGATCATCTACGGCCGGCTCGAGGAGCCGATCGAGATGGTCAACATCTGGGATGCCTTCTGGATGGAAGGCACCCTCCGGATCGAGGAAGTCACCAACGAAACCGCCGATTCCGCCTACACGATGGCGGTGGACTCGCTCAAACCGTATTCCGGATGAACAAAGGGGAACCACCGGAGACACCGAATGCGCAAAAACCCGATTTCGGTGCCTTCGGTGGTACTTGTTTAAACACGCTTGAAGAGGGCAATCGATGAAGAAGCTATTGCTAGGCCTGATACTCCTCCTTCCCACGCTGGCGCTGGCGCAGGACGACAACGGCGAGGACGACCGCAAGGTTCTCTCCGCCGACGTGCTGTGGGAGCTCGACCGCATCGGTTCGCCGGTGATCTCATCCGACGGCGACTGGATCGTGGCGCCGGTGACCGACTACGACGTCGAAGAAGACACCGGCGAGACGCGGCTTTGGCTGTTCGCCGCCGACGGTTCGGTCGAGCGGCCGCTGACCGTCGAAGGACAGGATGCCTCCAGTCCCGCCTTTTCTCCAGAAGGTGATCGCCTGGCGTTCGTGGCCAAGCGGGGTGACGACGAAGCCGGACAAATCTACGTCCTGAGCATGGACGGGCCGGGCGAAGCGCAGAAGCTCAGCGACGTGCCCACCGGCGTGGGCGGCATCAAGTGGGCCGGCGAGCATATCTACTTCGTCTCCAGCGTCTATCCCGAGATGAACTGGGAAGAGATGGCCGAAAAGCTCGAGGAAGAAAAGGACTCCAAGGTCACCGCGCATCAGTGGAACGCCCTGCCTTACTCCTCCTGGGACCACTGGCTCGACGAAGACCGGCAGAATCACGTGTTCCGCATTCCCGCGGACGGCGGCGACGTCGAGCCGGTGACCCAGCCGCTGGATCGCCAGCTCTCCCGCTCCGGTGCCGGCGCGGGCAGCTACGACATTCACCCCGACGAGACGCACATCGCCTTCGTGTCGGATCGCAAGGGCGACGGCGTCGATCCGGACTACGACGTCTACCTCGGGGAGATCGGCGCCGACTCGGCCGACAACCTCGCCGCGGATAACGAAGCCAGCGACAGCACACCGATGTTCAGCCCCGACGGCGAGACACTGGCCTACCTGCAGCAGGATATCGCGGGCTTCTACGGCGACACGCAGGACATCGTGCTGGTCGACCTCGACTCCGGCGAGCAGCGCAACATCACCGAAAGCTGGGATCGTTCGGCTTCCGGGCTTGTGTGGGCGCCCGATTCGAGCGGCTTCTACGGCTCGATCGACGATGCGGGCACGGTGCGCGTGTTCTTCATCGACGGGCAGGGGCGCCAGCCCCGCGCGATCACCGGCGAGACGAGCTACGGTGACCTGGCGATCGCCGGCAACGGCACCCTGGTGGGCACGAACCAGAGCTTTCTCTACCCGCCGCGCCTGGTCAGCATCGACACCGACAGCGGGGAAGCGACCCGGCTGAGCACCCTCAACAAGGCGCTGCTCGATTCCGTCGATGCCGGCAGCTACGAATCGGTGACCTATACCGGCCACGACGGCGCCGATATCCAGATGTGGGTCAACTATCCGCCGGGCTTCGACGACAGCAAGGAATACCCGCTGTTCCTGCTCATCCACGGCGGTCCGCACGGCTCGATCAACGACGTCTTCCACTTCCGGTGGAACGCGCAGACCTTCGCGTCATGGGGCTACGTCACCGCCTGGCACAACTTTCACGGCTCCTCGGGCTTCGGACAGGAGTTCGTCGACTACATCAATCCGGACTGGCTGACCGCGCCCTACAACGACACCATCGCCGCGGCCGAATGGTTCGCGGACAAGGACTGGATCGACAGCGAGCGCATGGTCGCCGGCGGCGGCAGCTACGGCGGCTATCTCTCGTCGATCCTGCTGGGCAAGCCGCATCCATTCAACGCGCTGATGATCCACGCGCCGGTCTACAACATGTACTCGCAGATGGCCGCCGACTTCGCCGTGCACGCCAACCGCTTCGGCCACTTCTGGGAAGTGCCCGAAATCTACGAACAGATCTCGCCCCACTACTACGCCGGGGAGTTCGACACGCCGGCGCTGATCATCCACGGGCAAAACGACCTGCGCGTGCCGGTCGGCCAGGCCTTCGAACTGTTCCGGACCCTGCAGAGCAGGGACATCGAGTCGCGCCTGATCTACTTCCCCGACGAGAACCACTGGGTACTCAAGCCCAACAACTCGCTGTACTGGTACGAGGAAGTCCGCAAATGGTTCGCCGACTTCGCCGAACCCGGAGCGCAGTGACAACCGTGTAACCACGCAAGGCATGGAAATGAACGAAAGAGGGGCGCCCACCGAGGTGCCCCTTTTTCGTGCGAGCTCGGTGGCATCGATCCTTAGAATCTTTGAAACGCAAAGACGCAAAGGGGCAAAGGACGCGAAGAAAGGACTAAAACCAAAGAACGACGGAGAACACGGAAGATCACGGAAAAGCACTTTCTAAGAAAGGGTCCTCCCGTGTATTCCGTGCTTTCCGTGGTTCCAGTCTTTTCCTTATTATCTTTGTTTCTTCGCGTCCTTTGCTGCTTTGCGTCTTTGCGCTTTGGAGATTCTGATCTTTTCCCACGTGCTGATGGCATCATGCGTGAACCGAATTCCGGAGATTGCCCATGCGCCTGCTGTTGACCGTCATTTTCATGATTCTTGCCCTGCCCGCCGCCGCTCAGGATTTGCCCGATGTGGTGGAGAGGGATGTCGCTTCCATTCAGGCCGGGTATGAGTCGGGTGCGTTCACGGCGCGGGATATCACTGCGGCCTACCTGGCGCGCATCGAGGCGGTCGATCGCAGCGGGCCGGCGTTGAATTCGGTGCGTCACGTCAACGAGCGCGCGCTCGAACGGGCGGCCGAGCTGGATCGGGAGCGAGCCGAAGGCCGAGTACGCGGGCCGTTGCATGGCATCCCCGTCCTGATCAAGGACAACATCGACACGGCCGACATGCCGACGACCGCGGGCAGTGTGTGGCTCGACGGCGTCGTGCCGCCGAAGGATGCGTTCATCGTTTCCCGGCTGCGCGAAGCCGGTGCGATCATCCTGGGCAAGACCAACCTGAGCGAGTGGGCCAATTTCCACTCGGGTACGTCGTCCAGCGGCTGGTCGCGCCTCGGCGGACAGGTCAACAACCCCTACGACATCCGGCGCAATCCCTGTGGTTCCAGTTCGGGCTCCGGCGTGGCGGCAGCGGCCAGCCTGGCGACCCTGACCATCGGCACCGAAACCAACGGGTCGATCGTGTGCCCGTCCAGCGCCAACGGCATCGTCGGCCTCAAGCCGACCGTCGGCCTGTGGAGCCGAAGCGGCATCATCCCGATTTCGTCCACGAGCGACAGCCCCGGACCGATGACCCGCACGGTGCGGGATGCCGCGGTCCTTCTGGGGGTGCTCGCGGCCGAGGACCCCGCCGACGGCAAGACCCTCGGCGAACACGTCAAACGCCATGA
Source organism: Gammaproteobacteria bacterium (assembly GCA_009908385.1). Taxonomy (GTDB): domain Bacteria; phylum Pseudomonadota; class Gammaproteobacteria; order Xanthomonadales; family Wenzhouxiangellaceae; genus Wenzhouxiangella. The sequence continues at coordinate 5,500 of JAAAPE010000037.1, read as the reverse complement.
CGACTACACGCGTTTCCTCGATGCCGGCGCGCTGACGGGCAAGCGCCTGGGGTTGTGGACCGGACCGACCGGGCAGAACCACCGCGTCGAGGCCCTGACCCGGGAAGCCGTCGCCGCGCTGGAACGCGCCGGCGCGGAAGTGATCGACATCGACACGATCACCGAAGAGAACATCGGCGGTGACGCCTTCAACGTGCTCCTGTACGAATTCCACCACGGCATGGACGCCTACTTCGCCTCACTCGGCGATCGCTCGCCGTTCGCCGACTACGAAGGGCTGGTCGACGCCGTGCGAAACGATCCCGGCGCCACGGCGCGCTTCGACCGGTCCATCCTGTTCCAGGCGTCAGACAAGGACGATATCGAAAGCGCCGAGTACCTCGAGGCGCTTGCGCGCATGCTCGAGCACAGCCGCGAGAAGGGCATCGACCGGGTGCTGGCCGAGCACGACCTGGACGCCATCATCGCGCCGACCGGCTCACCGGCCTGGATGACCGACCGGGTCCTGGGCGACAACTTCCAGCTCGCCAGTTCGTCGCCTTCGGCGCGCGCGGGCTACCCCATCATCACCGTCCCGATGGGGCAGATCGAGGGACTGCCGGTCGGCCTGAGCTTCTTCGCGTCGGCCTGGAGCGAACCGACCCTCCTCGCCCTGGCCTACGCCTTCGAACAAGCCACCCGCGCCCGCGTCCCGCCGGGGCTGTAGGTATTGAGGCGGCGTAGATCCATTAGTCGAGAAACCTTTAAAACGCAAAGACGCCAAGCAGCAAAGAACGCGAAGGAAAAGAGTAAAAAAGAACTAAGAAATTCTTGTTCAGCCTAGAGCGCTGCCTAGGCGTATTACGCATTCCCCGATAGCAAATCGAGGCTCAGTTAGTTCCTTTTTCTTTCCTTTGCGTTCTTTGCTGCTTAGCGTCTTTGCGCTTCAAAGACTTTGCTTTTAAAGCGACGAACCCCCAAGCGCCCGATCGAGGTCGTCCCAGAGATCGTCTACGCCTTCGATGCCGACCGACAGGCGCATCAGGCGATCGTCAATGCCGAGTGCCGCGCGCTTCTCGTCGCCGATCTTTGCGTGGCTGGTCTTCGAAGGCTGGCTGATGGTGGTCTCCACGCCGCCCAGGCTGACCGCCGGCCGGATCAGTCGGAGGCTTTCGAGAAAGCCCGCGGGATCCACCGAGTCGTCCAGCCTGAAACTGAGCATGGCCCCGAAGCCGCTCATCTGGCTCGCTGCCACCGAGTGGCCGGGGTGTCCGGCCAGGCCGGGATGGAACACGCACTCGACGCCGGCATGATCTTCGAGCCGCTGCGCCAGGAGGCCGGCATTGTCGGACGCACGCTCCACCCGTATCGCAAGCGTCTTGATCGAGCGTTCCAGCAGGGCGAGGTCCTGGCCGTTGAGGGTCGCGCCGAGGCGCACGATATCGGGATGAATCGCCTCGATCAGTTCCCTGGTTCCGGCCAGCGCGCCGCAGAGCAGGTCCGAATGCCCGCCGAGGTATTTCGTGGCCGAATGCATGACCAGGTCGAAGCCGTGCTCGATCGGTCGCTGGAGGATGGGCGTGGCGAAGGTGTTGTCGATGAAGCTCACGACGCCGTGCTCGCGTGTGACTGCCGCGGTGGCGGCCAGATCGACGATCGACAGCAGCGGGTTGGTGGGCGACTCGACCATCAGCAGACGCGTGTCGTCCTCGAACAGTCCGGCCAGGGACGCCGGGTCGCCGTCCCAGGTCGAAAAGCGCAGGCCCATCGGTTCGAGCAGGCCCTCGATCAGGTCGGTCGTACCACCGTAGAGACCGTCGAGGATCACGGCATGGTCGCCGGGCTTCATCAGGCTCAGGAAGACCGCGCTGATCGCGCCCATGCCCGAGGCGGTGACCCGGGCCGCTTCGGCCCCTTCCAGCGCCGCGATCTTGCCGGCGACGACTTCATGGTTGAGTGCGTTGGCGTAGCGCGGATAGCGCACGCCGCCTTCGCGGTAGTCGAAGGCGGTGCTGGTGACGACGGGCGTGTTGATTCCCATCCCGGCGGGCAGGTGCGTTTCACCGGCATGCACGCAGTCGGTGGCCGGGGAGGGCTTGTCTCGGTCGGTCATGGATCGGATTTCGCGTTGTGCGTGTGGTTCATCGACGGCCGCGGCGGGTCACCATCACGATGCCGACGACCAGGCTCACGCCGCCGCCGATGAGGTAGAACATGGTCTCGTCGCTGTATCGTCCGGTCACCGCTTCCTCGACTTCGCCCACGAAGGAACCGGCCGACTGCAGGCCGAAGTAAAGAAGCCCCGCGCCAAGGACGATCAGGATGATGCCGGCGATCTTGTTGCTGCTCATGGCGTGCTCCGGGAATGGAAGAGGCCTTGGAGCATAGCCCCATACGGATCCCTTCTCCAACCACTCAATCACCACCAGAGGGGTGGTCGGGTGGTGCAGCGCGTGATTCGGAAATCTCCGATTTCGTATGAACGCGCTGCGCCACCCGTCCACCCCGACCCCAACCTCAGTACTTGACGGTACAGCCGTAGGGTCGCGTCGTCGCCTGCGAGACGGACTCGCCGGTCGCCATCTCGTCGAGCGCGACCATCACGTACTGCGTGGCGTCGGGGATATCGTCCTGGTCGGCGCTGGGGATCGAATCGATGCCGCCCATGTAGCGCAGGATCCCGTCGGCGTCGATGATGTACATGTGCGGCGTGACGCGCGCATCGTAGGCGCGGCCCATGTCGCCGGACTCGTCGATCAGCACGGCCGTCGGGTCGGCGTCGCGCTCGGCGGTGAGCTCGTCGGCGCGTTCCGGGCTGACATGGCCCTGGGCACCCGGCTTGGAAGAGATCACGCTCAGCCACACGACGTCATGCTGGTCGCGGGCGACGCGCTGCTGCTCCTGCATGTTGCCGGCGCCGTAGTGCTTGGCCACGAAGGGACATTCATGGTTGGTCCATTCGAGGATCACCTTCCGGCCGGCGAAGTCCGACAGCGAGTGCGTGTTGCCTTCGGTGTCGACCACGCTGAAGTCAGGGGCCGGCTCGCCGATCTGCGGCGCGGCCACGACGGCGGCGGAAGCGGCCAGCACGACGGCGGCGGTGAACAACTGAATGCTGCGATGGATCATCTTCTTCCTCCTGGGGATGGACAAGGACATCAAAGCGATTCGACGGCGTCGACCACCAGGCCGGGGCTCAGCACCTGCGGCAGCACGGTCGGGTCGCCGCCGTCGTGCGGGTAGAGCACGTAGAGCGGCACGCCGTTGCGATCGAATTCTGACAGATATGCGGTGATGGCTTCATCGCGCCGGGTCCAGTCGCCCTTCATGTAGACGACGTCGTTGGCCGCCAGCGCCTCGCGCACGGCGTCGGTGTTCAGGGCCACGCCCTCGTTGACCTTGCAGGTAATGCACCAGTCGGCGGTCATGTTGACCAGCACGCCCCGCTGCGGATCGGCGCGAAGCTCGGCCAGGCGGTCGGCCGAATAGCTTTCCCACCAGGCGTTCTCGACCTCGCCCGGCGAATGCGACATCCGGACCCCGGCGCCCAGGGCCGCGACGGCCGCCACCGCGCCCAGGGCCACGGCAACGTGTCGGATGCTGGCCATCGTGGCGCTCCGGTCGCGACGGCCGGCCAGCCAGAGCACGAACGCCAGCATGACCAGGCCGCCGAGCACCGCGGCCAGTCCGTCCGCGCCCACCTGGCGGCCGAGCACCCACAGCAGCCAGACGACGGCGAGGTAGAGCGGGAAGGCCATGAGCTGCTTGAAGGTCTCCATCCACGGACCGGGCCGCGGCAGGCGCCGGGCGAGCGCCGGCGAGAAGCCCAGCACCAGCATGGGCAGGGCCAGCCCGAAGCCGAGTGCGAGAAAGATCCCCATGGCCATCGGCCAGGGCATCAGCACGGCGGCGCCGAGGGCGGTGCCCATGAACGGGGCGGTGCATGGGCTGGCCACGATGCAGGCCAGGACACCGGTGAAGAAGGAACCGGAAACGCCCTCGCGCTCGGTCAGCGACTGCCCGGCGCCCATCAGCGAACCACCGAAGGTGAACAGGCCCGACAGGGACAGGCCGAGCGCGAACAGCACGTAGACGAGGAGGCCGACCACCCAGGGCGACTGCAGCTGAAAGCCCCAGCCGATCGCCTCGCCGCCGGCGCGCAGCGCCAGCAGAACGCCGGCCAGCACCGCGAAGCTCAGCATTACGCCGGCGGTGTAGGCCAGGCCGTGGGCGCGCTGGTCGTGGCCGGCGCCGCCGACGAAGCTCATTGCCTTGATCGAGAGCACCGGAAAGACGCAGGGCATCAGGTTGAGCAGCACGCCCCCGGCCAGGGCGAGCAGCATCGCCAGGCCCCAGCCGACGGGCGGCGTCGGGTCGGAGGCCGGCGCGGCCGCGCCGGTGTTCTGCAGCGAGCCGGGACGCGCGGTGACCTCGAAGGCCTCGCCGCTGGCGTCGTCGACGAACACGACGGGCATCGCGTCGGGCAGCTCGCCAAGATAGGGCGAGAGGGGCTGGCCCGCCTGCAGGACGCCCTCGAGCTGCGCGGTTTCGGCCGGCCGCGCGTGATCGACGACGTTCTCGACCCCGACGAACACGGTCCATTCCGCCGCGGCCGGCAGGGCGTCCGACTCGACCTGGATGGCGAGCTGCTCGCCGCCGGCGTCGAAGCGGGCCGGCCAGTCCACGGCTTCCGGACGGCGGCGGTCGGCCCAGGCGAACAGGTCGGCGACGGCGGCGTCAGCCTCGGCGGGTGCGTCGCGAACCGGCAAGGTCATGGACAGTTCGGCATCCCCGGGAATGCAGACCTCTTCGCAGACCAGCCACTCGGCCGCCACCTGCACGGTCATGTCCGATCCGTCTTGCAGGCCCGGCGGCGGTGTAATGGTCACGGGAAGCAGGTGTTCGCCGCCGTAGCCGTAGTTGACCAGGTGCCCCATCGGCACGCGCTCGGGGTAGGGCCACCGGATGGGCGAGGCGCTGGCGCCCTCGGGTAGCGTCCACTCCATCTCCGTGCTCAGGCCCGAATCGCCGGGATTCTTCCAGTAGGTATGCCAGTGTTCGTCGGGCATCATGCGCAGGCCCACTCGGAACGGCTCGCCGGGCCGGACGTGCTTGACCTCGCTGACCAGTTCCACCTCGATGTGCGGACGTTGCACCGGGCCGGGCTGGGCCCAGGCCGTGGCGGCAAGAAGCGTCAGAATCAGCCCGCAGGCTGCTGCGAACAGGGTGTCGGCCTTTCTCATGGGTTGGAATGATGCCATCGAAGGATTCACGGCGTGTGCAGGCCGCTGAACGGCCTCCCTAACGCTGACAGCGGGGGCAGAAGAAAGTGCTGCGTTGTCCGATGACTTCGCGCCGGACGGGCGTTCCGCAGGCCGGACAGGACTCGCCGGCGCGGCCGTAGACCCGCAGCGACTGGCCGAAGTAGCCGGGGGTGCCGTCGCCCACGGTGAAGTCCCGCAGCGACGTGCCGCCGACCTCGATCGCGTCCGAAAGCGTTCGCCGGATCGTGTCGGCCAGC
>JAAAPE010000062.1 GCA_009908385.1 Gammaproteobacteria bacterium | reverse complement strand
CGGCCCGCCGCAGGATTTATAATGGCGGGCTTTGGTTTTCTTGGTAACCGTTTGATCAGGACAGGAACAGCACCGTGACGCAGCAAATTACCGTCATCCGGGGCGACGGCATCGGCCCCGAAATCATGGATGCGACCCTTCGCATGCTCGACACCATCGGCGCAGGCCTGGAATACGACTTCCAGCTCGCCGGTCTGGCAGCGCAGGAGGAAACGGGAGAGCTGCTGCCGCAGGCGACCCTGGAGTCGATCGAGAACAACCGCGTGGCGCTCAAGGCGCCGCTGACCACGCCCGTCGGCGGTGGGTTCAAGTCGCTCAACGTGGCGCTGCGCAAGCATTTCGATCTGTACGCCAACGTCCGTCCGGCGGTCAGCTTCAAGGGATCGGCCTCGCGTTACCAGGACATCGACCTGATCACGGTGCGCGAGAACACCGAGGGCGCCTATCTCGCCGAGGGGGCCTATACCGCGCCGGACGACAGCCGTGCGGAATCGAAAATGGTGGTCACCCGCAAGGGCTGCGAGCGCGTCGTGCGTTTCGCGTTCGATCTGGCCCGTCGAGCTGGCCGCAAGAAGGTCACCATCGTTCACAAGGCGAACATCCTCAAGGACGTGACCGGCATGTTCCTGCGGGTCGCGCACGAAGTCGCCGAGGACTATGCCGATATCGAGAGCAACGACCTGATCGTGGACAACGCCTGCATGCAGCTGGTCATGCGGCCCGAACAGTTCGACGTCATCGTCACCACCAATCTCTTCGGCGACATCATTTCCGATCTGTGCGCCGGTCTCGTGGGCGGACTCGGTCTTGCGCCCGGGGCCAATATCGGCGAGCAGGCCGCCATGTTCGAAGCGGTTCACGGCTCGGCCCCGGATATTGCCGGCAAGGGCATCGCGAACCCCTGCGCCCTGATGCTCGGCGCCGCGCAATTGCTCGAGCATCTCGACGATCACGACCGGGCACGACGGGTGCGTAGCGCCATCGCGGAGGTCATCGAGTCCGGCGATCGCACCACGCCCGACCTGGGTGGCGACGGCACGACCGAGGGCTTCACCGACGCCATCTGCGAACGACTGGGCTGAACAGGCGCTCGAGGGGCCTTGGGTGTTGTTGATTTGCAACATTCGCCCGGCCCGGGAGACACTGTGAATACAGTCGCTTGGCGGCGCCCGGCAGGGAACTTCGCCCGGGCGTTGTATTTTTGCCATTGTTGCGGATAAACTATCCGGGAATTCGCGTGGTGACCGCTTTCGTGAAGCAACGGCTTGTAACGGTTCTGGTGTTGGCGACCTGCCTGATGGCGGCTCCGGCCTGGTCCGCTCCGCGGATCGGTGGCAGCTACCTGTCCTCGCAGGCGGCGCTGGCCTGGTATGTGGCCGGTTTCGAGCTCGGCCCCTGGGAGCAGTACCTCATTCACGAACTGACGCCGGATCTCGAGAGGCTGGCGTCGCGCGAACTGCCGCGCATCAGCTGGCTTGAATTCGACGACGCGATCATCCTGCCGGAGTTCGCGCGCTCCCTCGCCGGAGAGCCTGACCGTCCGCCCGTTTTCCTGACCCTGCGCCAGGTACGCGCCAGCCTCATGCTGCCCGAATCGCTGGCCAGCAATTTCAGTGAGACAAGGCGGTTCGAGCAATCTCTGGTCATGCCCGGCGTCACGCATCGCGTTTCTGGCAACAGCGCCCTGACGGTGAGTGCCGTCCTTGCCAGCCAGCGGTTCGGAGCGGCAGGCATGAACCTGCAGCCCAGCGACGTGCTGCTGGATCGGCCCGACGGCCGGTACGGGTACGTCGCGCAACGCAGCGAGGTATCGCACGGCACCGGCATCCGATTCGCCTTTAGCGGCGAAGTCGCGCGCGGCGTGCGGATGGAGGCGGCATTCCAGTCGCGCATCGATATGGACGAATTCGCCAGCGTGCGCGGCGTGCATGGCACCAATGCGGAGCTCGATATTCCGCCCCGGCTTCAGCTCGGGCTCGAGTTCCACACCGGCAACAGCTCCTGGCTCAACCTGGGTGTTTCGCAGATCTTCTACAGCGACGTGGGCGCTTTCCCCAGCCGTTCGCTGCCGGCACGGTTCACCGCGCTGCTGGGCGATCGCAACAGTCCGCAGTTCGCCTGGGACGACCTGACCGTCTACAGCCTGGGCTGGCGCTGGCAGGCGCGCGAGGACGTCGAAGTCTTCGTCGATTACCGCACGCGCACGCAGCCCAGCCCGTCCGCCCCGACCCTGGCGGCGGCGCTCGACTCCGAGCTGGCCAGCAACGCCCTGCTGGCTGGCCTGTCGAAGGACGTCGGCGAACGCAGCCGGCTTCATTTCAACGCTGCCTATGCACCGCCGGAATTCGCTTTCGGCGGGAACGTGCTCGGCGTCGTCTCCGACAAGCTCGACCAGGGCCTGGAAGTGCAGGCCATGTTCAGCCTCGCTTTCTGATCGATCGAAACGGATTCATACCCCGCTGAAACAACACTCCTGACTGACACGGTGCCCGGTGGCCTTCTTGCGGGGAAGGCCCACCGGGCAGGGCTAGTGGACCCCGTCTCTCATGTTGTTACTTGTAGAGCGCGCCGCCTTGCGCTCGGGCTTGTACGGCGCTCTATTAAGCGACAATTATGAGTGACGGGCTACACTAGTGACGGCGTACACGGGCGAGTCATCGGACCGGCCCGATGCTTCCACGGTCTATCCAGAACGTTTTCAGGCCTTATAATCGCTCCATGATCGCGCGCGTCAACGAGTGGTTCCGGCGACATTTTTCCGACCCGCAGGTGGTCATCCTGGCGGCGTTTCTGGCGCTTGGCGTGCTGGCCATCGTCCTGTTCGGAAAGATGCTCGGGCCGGTTCTGGCCAGTCTCGTGCTGGCTTATCTGCTCGAGGGTGGCGTACAGCGTCTGGAGCGCCTGGGGGCCCCGCGCCTGCTTGCCGTCATCGGGGTCTTCCTCGGATTCATGACCGCGCTGGTCTACCTGCTGTTCGGCTTGGTGCCGATGCTCACCCGGCAGCTGGCGGCCATCGTTCGCGACCTGCCCAGCTACGTCGCGATCGGTCAGGACTGGGTCGCCAAGCTTCCCGAGCGCTACCCGCAACTGGTCGCCCCGGCCGAGCCAGACGCCGAGACACAGGCGGTGACCAGTGAAGGTGTCGAGCTGGCGGCGGAGGAGTCCCAGCGCGAACTGGCGTTGATTTCCCAGGAGCAGCTTTCGCGCTGGCTCGACAACATCGGCTCCGAGATGGTCAACTACGGCGCCACCCTGGTGTCGTTCTCGGGCGTCATGAGCGCCGTCAACCTCCTGATTTTCCTGGTTCTGATGCCGGTGCTGGTGTTCTTCTTCCTCAAGGACAAGCACCAGCTGATGGCCTGGGCCGGGCAGTATCTGCCCCGCGACCGCGACCTGGTGACGAGCGTCTGGCACGAAGTCGACGCGCAGATCGGCAACTACGTTCGCGGCAAGGTACTCGAAATCCTGATCGTGTGGATCGTCACCTACGTCGTGTTCGCGCTGCTCGACATGCCCTTCGTCATGCTGATGTCGATGCTGGTCGGTTTCTCGGTGATCATTCCCTACATCGGGGCGGCCGTGGTGACGATTCCGGTCGCGCTCGTGGCGCTGGTGGCTTTCGGGCCGAGCGCCGGTTTCTGGTACGTGCTGATCGCCTACACCATCATCCAGGCGCTCGACGGCAACGTCCTGGTGCCGATCCTCTTTTCGGAAGTCGTCAGCCTCCATCCCGTCGCCATCATCACCGCCGTGCTCGTCTTCGGCGGGATCTGGGGGTTCTGGGGTATTTTCTTCGCAATCCCCCTGGCTACCCTGGTCAACGCCGTGCTTCGGGCCTGGCCACGCGCCGGCGATTCCGGGGCGGCCCGGGATCAGCAGGAAGAGCCGGCCGATGCCAGCCCCTGACGCCGGCCTTCGCGGCGCCGGGCTCGATCGATGGCGACGCGAAGACAGCGAGCGGTTCGAGTTCGGCGAGCGCCGCTTCGATCCGGCGAGCGGACGCATCGAACTCGAGTTCCGGCTCGACGGCATCGAGCTTGTCGAACGATTCCGATTGCCGGTCGCCGAGGGCAGCTCCTGCTGCCCGGAAGCCGTCGATGCCGCGCTCGACCTGCTTCACTGGACCGCGGGAATCAGCTACTGGAAGGCCGGGTGCCCGACCTCGATCGGATTCGCCCGGCGCGTGCCGGACGCCTGGCAGGCGCGCTGGCTCGATCGGCTGTATCGCGAGGGGCTGGCAGAATTCGCGTGGCGCAACGGGCTCGAACCCGTGGCCGCCGATTGGCCCGCGGACGGGACGGGCAACGCCGCGGTCTCCTGCGGCCTCCCAAGACGCTCGCTCGTGCCGATGGGCGGGGGCAAGGATTCCCTGGTCGCGCTCGAACGACTCCGTCGGGCCGGTGAGGCGCCCGATACCGTGCAGGTCGGCCAGGCGGCGCTGATCCGGCGCGTGGCCGAGGCGGCCGGAACGCGCCACCTCGTGGTGGAGCGGCAGGTCGACGGCAACCTGGCCGAACTCAACCGACGCGGGGCCTGGAACGGCCATGTTCCGATCACCGCCATCAATGCCTCGGCGCTGATCCTGCTCGCCCTCGTGCATGGCTACGATCGGGTCGTGTTCGCCAACGAGCGTTCGGCGGACGAGGCCACGCTGCACGACGAGCGGGGCAGGCCGGTCAATCATCAGTTCTCCAAGTCATTGATATTCGAGGCCATGCTGGCTGAATGGGTGGCGCGCTGCATCACGCCGGACCTCGCGGTCTTCTCGATACTTCGGCGCGATCGCGAGCTCGCCGTGTGTCGTGAGTTCGCCGGCCTTGAGCGCTATCACGGCGTTTTCTCGTCGTGCAACCGCAACTTCCATCTCGACGGCGCGCGGACGGTCCGTTGGTGCGGGCGCTGTCCAAAATGCCATTTCGTCTTCCTGGCGATGGCGCCGTTTCTCTCGCCAGCGAAACTCGAGGCGATTTTCGGTGCCAATCTGCTGGATGACCGCGACCAGCTGGATGGTTTTCGCGAGCTGCTCGCCATCGATGGCGCCAAGCCCTTCGAGTGCGTCGGCGAGGCGGGCGAGGCGCGCGCGGCACTGGCCGCCCTGGCGGTCGATCCCCGATGGCGCGCCTGCCGCGTCGTGACTGCGCTGAGCCCGTTGCTGGAGCGCGTCGATGTGCCTGATCTGCAATCGCTCTGCCGGCCCGGCCGCGCCCACCATATTCCCGATGCCCTCATCGCCCACGCTTGAATGGGTGCTGTCGCGCCGCATCGGTCTGCTCGGCTACGGGCGGGACGGTCGGTCGACGGCGCGAGCGCTGCTGGCCCGGGACCCCGCCGCGAACCTGAGCGTGCTGGTCGAGGACGGCGAGGCGGAGACGGATCTGCCGCTGATCACCGGTCCGTTCGACCGGCGACTGCTCGAATTCGAGGTGCTGATCCGCTCTCCCGGCGTGCCGGTGGACCATCCCGCACTGCGCGCGGCGCAGAAAGCCGGCGTGTCGGTGGTCAATCCCGCGTCGATCTGGCTGGCCGAGCGCGGAAAGGGCATGACGGTGGTGGGCGTGACGGGCTCCAAGGGCAAGAGCACGACGGCTTCCCTGCTGGCCCACTTGCTGCGTTCGATCGGCCGCGACGTGCTGCTCGGGGGCAACATCGGCGTGCCCTTGCTCGATCACCTCGACACCTCCGCCCGAATCGCGGTGCTGGAACTGTCGAGCTACCAGCTGAGCGATCTCCGGGGCGCGCTCGACCTGGGGCTGTTCACGCGGCTCTTCCCCGAGCATCTCGATTGGCACGGCAGCGAGGCCGCCTATGTCGCCGCCAAGTTGCGCCTGGCAGAACTGCTCGACGGGCGGCCGTTGCTGGTCAATGCCCGCGACGATAAGCTGATGGCGGCCACCGAGGGCGTTCGCGGCCGTGTCCTGGCGAATCGTGCGCCGGGCGTCTGGCGCGATGGCGATCGGTTGATGCTCGGTCGCACGGTCATCGCCCCGGCCGGCTCACTGCCGCTCATCGGCAGGCACAACCTCGACAACGCGGCTCTGGCGCTTCAGGCGGCGATTCTGCTCGGGGGCGAGGCGGACGAGCTGGCGGAAAGCCTCGCCAGTTTTCGCGGGCTGCCGCACCGACTCGAATCCGTCGCCCGCAGGCGCGGCGTTCGCTACATCAACGACTCGATTTCGACCAGCCCCTGGGCGACCCTGGCGGCCCTGGACGCCCTCAAGCCCGCCCGGGTCGTGCTGATCGTCGGCGGACAGGCTCGGCCCGCGGACTGGCAGCCGGTGCTCGAATGGGTGGAGAGTAACGGACTGGCGGGGTTGCTGACGATTCCCGACAACGGACCGTCCATCGCGCGGCGTTTTCGTGATTCGGTGGCCGAACGTGTCGACTCGATCGAAGAGCTGGACAACCTGGATCAGGCCGTCGACCGTGCGGCGAGCCTGGCGGGACCGGACAGCGTCGTCCTCCTGTCTCCAGGGGCACCGAGTTTCAAGCGATTTCGCGACTTCGAGCAGCGGGGGGAACGCTTCAGGGCGCTAGTTGACTCGCTCGGCGACTGACTGAGCCTTTCGCCGAACGGGCCCGGGTCAGAAGCCGCGCTGAACGGCGTAGACGGCGAGGTACTCAAGGGCCGTTTTCGCGTCGCTGTCGGGGAGTACCGACAGGGCCCGACGCGCTTTTTCGGCGAGTGACCCGGCCTGCCTCATGGCCTCGTCGAGCGCCCCGGTGCGGAGCATGATGTCGCGCACCTCCCCGAATCGATCGCTGCCACCCGCCTCGACGATCTCCCGGATCAGGGCCTGCTCGCCGGCAGCGGCCTGCTGAAGGGCCAGGATAAGCGGCAGGGTCACCTTGCCTTCGGCGAGGTCGTCACCGGTGTTCTTGCCCAGCTGGTCGCCGTCGGCGCGGTAGTCGAGCACGTCGTCGGCAATCTGGAAGGCCTGTCCGAGGTACAGGCCGTAGTCGGCGAGCCGGTCGCAGTCGGTTTCGTCGAGTTCCCCGAGGACGCCGCCCAGCCTTGCGCTGGCCGCGAACAGGCAGGCCGTCTTGTCGGAGATGACCTGGTAGTAGTCCTTTACCCCCAGGTCGGGATTGCCCATCTGCATCAGTTGCAGCACCTCGCCTTCGGCGATGGTATTGGTGGTATCGGCGAGGATGTGCATGATGCGCATGCGTTCGAGCTCGACCATCAGCTGGAAGCTGCGCGAGTACAGGAAGTCACCGACCAGCACCGAGGCCGCATTGCCCCACATGCGGTTGGCGGTGACCTGACCGCGGCGACGCGAGGATTCGTCGACGACGTCGTCGTGCAGCAGCGTCGAGGTGTGGATGAACTCGATGATGGCCGCCAGCTTGATGTGATCGCGGCCCGCATAGCCTGCCGCCCGGGCGCACAACAGGTGCACCAGCGGCCGCATGCGCTTGCCGCCGCCGTTGATGATGTGCTGGCTGATCTGATTGACGAGTACGACATCGGATGCGAGCCGGTCGACGATCAGGCGGTCGACGGCCTGACGATCGGCCCGGGTCTGATCGAGGATGTCGTCGATTCCGGCCGGAACCGTTTGCGCTGGCGAATCGTTCATGGCTGACAATTATACGGGGCGATTTCCTTCGCCGTGACGGGCGTTTTTCTCTGGCTGAGGCGCCGGGCGGCTGTGCTAGACTGCTGCGCATCCATCAAGCACGGCAAGGAGAGGCCCGCGTCATGGCCCGTGGAATCAACAAGGCGATCCTGATCGGCAATCTCGGCGCCGATCCCGAAACCCGACACACCGCCGGGGGCAACGCGGTGACCAACATCCGAATCGCCACGTCCGAGAACTGGCGCGATAAGCAGACCGGCGAGCAGCAGGAGCGAACCGAGTGGCATCGCGTCGTTCTCTTCGGCAAGCTCGGCGAAATCGCCGGCGAGTACCTGCGCAAGGGCTCCAAGGTCTACATCGAGGGCCGCATCCAGACCCGCAAATGGCAGGGACAGGACGGCCAGGACCGTTGGACCACCGAAATCGTCGCCAACGAAATGCAGATGCTCGACAGCCGCGGCGGCGGCAGCGCGCCCTTCGACGACAGCGGCTCCTCGCAGAACTACGACGGCCCGCCCAGCGACAACGGCGGCGGACTGGAAGACGATATTCCGTTCTGATCCTGTCGGGACGGCGGTGAATCGGTTAACCACCGAAGACACTGAAAGACACCGAAAAAAGAGAGCCGAACGCTCGGATGTCGGCCTGCACGGTTTGTTTGCGGCTCGGGCCATTGGCCCATCGGTCTCCAACAAACCGCATGTCTTGCTCGGTGATTTCGATGTGTTCGGTGGTTCCATGTTCTAGTTGGATGAACCCTCCATGAAAACTGTTCTTGTCACCGGCGGTGCCGGGTTCATCGGGTCCAATTTCGTCCACCACCTGCTCGGCGAAACCGACGCCAAGGTGGTCAACCTGGACTTGCTGACCTATGCCGGCAATCGGGAGTCGCTGGAAAACCTGCCGCCCGACCGGCACGTCTTCGTGGAAGGCGACGTCTGCGACGCAGCGCTGCTCGCGCGACTCCTCGACGAACACCGCCCCGAGGCGATCGTGCACTTCGCCGCCGAGAGCCACGTCGACCGTTCCATCGACGATCCGGGGGCGTTCATCCGGACCAACGTGACCGGCACACAGGTTCTGCTCGACCGTGCTCTGGCCTATTGGCAGGGGGGGGCGGATCCGTTTCGCTTCGTGCACGTCTCGACCGACGAGGTGTACGGCACGCTCGAAGCCGGCGAACCGGGTTTCACCGAGACGCACCCCTACGCGCCCAATTCCCCGTACGCCGCCTCCAAGGCGGCCGCCGACCACCTCGCCCGCGCCTGGCATCGCACCTACGGCCTGCCGGTGATGATCACCAATTGCTCGAACAACTACGGGCCCTACCAGTTTCCCGAGAAGCTGATTCCGCTCATGCTGATCAACGCCCTGGAAGCTGAGAGGCTGCCGGTCTACGGCGACGGCCAGCAGCGCAGGGACTGGCTGTTCGTGACCGATCACTGCCGCGCCATCGAGCGCGTGCTCGCCTCGGGCGAGCCGGGCCGCGTCTACAACGTGGGCGGCAACGCCGAGATGGCCAACCTGGACGTGGTGCACCTGCTCTGCGACCTGCTCGACGAACGCGTACCCGCCGAGCGCCCGCGACGGGAGCTGATCGAATACGTCACCGACCGCCCGGGTCACGATCGCCGCTACGCCATCGACGCGACCAGGATTCGCGACGAACTCGGCTGGGAACCGTCGGTCGACTTCGCCGAGGGCCTGGCGAAAACCGTCGATTGGTACCTGGAAAACCGTGACTGGTGGCAACGCATCCGCGACGGTCGCTACCGCTCCGAGCGGCTGGGCGTTTCCCGGCTGGGATGACAGGAGTCCGTATGCCGGTGGTCCGGGCGTCGGTAGTCCGTACGTCAGTGGTCAGTGCGTCAGTGCGTCAGTAGGCAGTGCGTCAGTAGGCAGTGAGTCAGATCGACAGCAATACGGACTACGGACGCACGGACTACAGACCACAGGCGACTGACGCGTGACCCGAACCAACGAACCAACGAAACAACGAAACAACGAACAAACGAATGGACGAAGCAACGAACAGGAAGGGCATCATTCTCGCCGGTGGCTCCGGGACGCGGCTCTACCCCCTCACGCAGGTGATCTCGAAGCAGCTGCTGCCGGTCTATGACAAGCCGATGGTCTACTACCCGCTCTCGACCGTGATGCAGGCCGGGATTCGCGAGATACTCATCATCACCACGCCGCACGAGCAGCCGCTGTTCAAGCGCCTGCTCGGCGACGGAAGCCAGTGGGGCATCGAGCTCGAGTACGCCGTGCAGGACGAGCCGCGCGGGCTTGCAGACGCCTTCATCATCGGCCGGGACTTCGTCGCCGGACAGCCGTCCTGCCTCATCCTGGGAGACAACATCTTTCACGGCGGCGGTATGCGCGAACTGCTCGAGCATGCCAATGCCCGACGCCATGGCGCGACGGTTTTCGGTTACTGGGTCAGCGATCCGGAACGCTACGGCGTGGTCGAAATGGACAGCGAGGGACGGGTGCTCTCGCTCGAGGAAAAGCCCGAGCATCCGAAGTCCAACTACGCCGTCACCGGGCTGTATTTCTACGACGAGCGCGCCTGCGATTTCGCCGCCGAACTCGAGCCGTCCGATCGCGGCGAGCTCGAGATCACCGACCTCAACCGCCGCTATCTCGAGGCCGGGGCTCTCACGGTCGAGCGCATGGGCCGCGGCTACGCCTGGCTGGATACGGGGACGCATGCCTCGCTCCAGCAGGCTTCGAGCTACATCGAGACGCTGGAGTCCCGGCAGGGCTTGCGCGTGGCCTGTCCGGAGGAGATCGCCTTTCGCCAGGGCTGGATCGATGAGAAGCAGCTGCTGGCCCTGGCCGAGCCGCTGACCAAGTCCGGCTACGGCGACTACCTGCGCATGATCGCGCGTACGGCGGGCCGCTGATGCGGGTCACCGAAACCGATCTGCCGGGCGTGAAGCTCGTCGAGCCGGCCGTGTTCGGCGACGAGCGCGGCTGGTTCCTCGAGACCTGGCGCGAGGAACGCTACCGCGAGCACGGCATCGGCCCGTCCTTCGTGCAGGCCAACTGCTCGCAGTCGGCCCGCGGTGTGCTCCGGGGGCTGCACTACCAGTGGCCCGAAGCGCAGGGCAAGCTGGTATGGGTGAGCGCCGGCCGGGTCTTCGACGTAGCCGTCGACATCCGGCCCGGTTCGGCCACTTTCGGCCGATGGACCGGCATGGAGCTCGACGCCGACGGCCAGCGGCAGCTCTGGATTCCGGAGGGCTACGCGCACGGCTTCCAGGTGCTCAGCGAGACGGCCATCTTCAATTACCTGTGCACGCGTCCCTACCGGGCCGAATTCGACGCCTCGATCGCCTGGGACGACCCGGAGATCGGCGTGGCGTGGCCCCTTTCACCGTCCGGTCTGTCGGACAAGGACCGTGCCGCCCCGCGCCTGTCGGCCATACCCGCCGATCGGCTGCCCTCATGACGACTTTGCTGCTGGGCGCCAACGGCCAGCTGGGGCGGCACGTTCGCGCCGAGATCGCAGGCCTGGTCACCTGCGCGCGCGGCCAGGCCGACCATTCTCTCGATCTGACGAATCGCGACGAGCTCGAGAGGCTTCTCGAGCGGGTCCGGCCGTCGGTGATCGTCAACGCCGCGGCCTGGACGGCCGTCGACGACGCGGAGGATCACGAGGCGGAGGCGTTCCGTCTCAACCACGACCTTCCCGCGCTACTGGCCGACTGGTGCCGGCGCAATGACGCGCTGCTGGTGCATTATTCGACCGACTACGTGTTCAGCGGCTCGCCCGGGCGGCCCTGGCGCGAAGACGATGCCGTCGCGCCGCAATCGGCCTACGGCCGGACCAAGCTGGCCGGCGAGCAGGCCATTGCCGCCAGCGCGTGCCGCGCGCTGGTGCTGCGTACGGCCTGGCTTTACAGTGCCTTGCCGGGCAATTTCGTCTCCGCGATTATCGGCCGCGCCGGTCGCGGTGAGGATCTGAAGGTCGTGGCCGACCAGACCGGTTCGCCGACCTGGGCCGGTACGCTGGCCCGAGCCACGCGCGACCTGTTGACGCTGTCGGACCGGATCGAGCGGCCCGAACTGCTGCACGTGTCCGGGCGCGGCGCCATGACCTGGCACGAACTCGCCGAGCGGGCCGTGCAGTTGGCGGCCCGACGTGGCATCATTCCCGGCATTGTCGGAGTCGAGCCGATCCGCAGCGACCAGTGGCCGCAGAAGGCGCGGCGGCCGGCATGGTCGGTTCTCGACGGATCGCGCTATGAACGATTTACCGGTCAGCGCCTGCCCGACGTGGAGCGGGCCCTGGCCGAGTGCCTGGAACAATGGAGCAACGCCCCATGCTGATACCCGTGATCATGTCCGGCGGCGCCGGCACACGCCTCTGGCCCGTGTCGCGCAGGGCGCACCCCAAGCCTTTCATGCGCCTGGCCGACGGCCAGACACTGGCGGCGAGCACCATTCGCCGGGCCATGACGATCGGTGATGCGCCGGTGACGCTCACGGTGACCGGGCGCGACTACTACTTCCTCACCCGCGATGAGTACCACTCGGTCGACAGCGAGGCGGAGCATCGCTTTCTGCTCGAACCGGAGGGTCGCAACACGGCTCCGGCGATCGCGGCCGCCGCGCTCTGGGTGGAGCAGGAGTACGGACCGGAGACCCGTCTGCTCGTGATGCCCGCGGACCACCTGATCCGTGACCTGGAGGCCTTCGTCGAAGCGGTCGGTCACGCGGAGGCGCTTGCCGCCCAAGGATGGCTGACCTGCCTCGGCGTATCGCCCACGCACGCCGAAACCGGTTACGGCTACATTCGTTCCGGCCAGGGTATCGGCGAACACGGTCGCAAGATTCGCGCGTTCGTCGAGAAGCCGGACCAGGACACCGCCAAGCGATACTTCGAGTCCGGCGACTACCTGTGGAACGCCGGGATGTTCTGCTTCCGCGCCGATGCCGTGCTGGCCGCGCTGGCCGAGCATGCCGGCGACATCCTCGAGCAGGTGAGGTCGGCCTGGCAGAATACCGACGCCGGTGCGGACCCGGTCGAGCTCGATGCCGAGCGGTTCTCGCGCGTGAGGCCGGACTCGATCGATTTCGCCGTGATGGAAAAGGCCGAGCGCCGTGCCGTCGTGCCCGTGGACTGCGGTTGGAGCGACATCGGCTCGTGGCAGGCCATCAGCGATCTCTACGAGACCGACGCCCTGGGCAACCGGGTCCAGGGGGAAGCGGTCCTGGTCGATGCACGGAACACCTTCGTGCAGGGCGAAAAGCGATTGGTGGCCGCCGTCGGTGTCGAGAACCTCGTCATCGTCGACACGGGCGACGCCGTGCTCGTGGCCAGCCGCGACCGGGCGCAGGAGGTCAAGTCCGTCGTCGACGAACTGACCCGCAAGGACGACGAACTCGCCGTCTTTCATCGCACCGTCCATCGGCCCTGGGGCAGTTTCACCGTCCTCGAGGACGCCGCCGACTGCAAGGTCAAGCGCCTCGTGGTCAAGCCTGGCGGCGTGCTGTCGCTACAGCGCCATCAGTACCGCAGCGAACACTGGACGGTGGTGTCCGGACAGGCGAAGGTTCGCGTGGGCGATGACGAGCGGATCTTCGGCGCGAACGAGACGGTGCAGATTCCCGTCGGCAGCCTGCACCGGCTGGAAAACCCGGGCAGCGATGACGTTCACATCATCGAGGTCCAGACCGGAAAATACTTCGGAGAAGACGATATCGAGCGCCTCGAAGACGTCTACGGGCGAGCGTAGACCCGGGCGGGCGCCCCTGGGAGAAAGCGAGGTAAGCCATGAAGCGAGCCGGATTCCACCTGATCACGCTACTGCTGGTGCTTGTGCTGGCCGCCTGCGCCTCCGGGCCGGTGTCCGATCCTACGGAGCCCGCCGCCGGCGAGTCCCGGGCCGGTCCGAGTGAGCGTGAAGCGGCCTGGCGCGACGCGGCCATGGCCTGGCGCGAACGGCGGCTCGATCGCCTCACCGAACCCTACGGTTGGCTGAGCCTGACCGGACTGGACTTCGTCGACGACGGGCGCTGGACGGTCGGCGCTTCGGGTAATGCCGATATCGTCATGCCCGCCGGTCCCGGAGACTGGGGCGTGCTGATCGTCGACGGCAGCGCGGCGCGATTCGAGCCGGCGTCCAACTCGGTTCGCGTCGACGGTCTGCGAGGCGTTCCGGGCCTGCTGGTCCAGCCGGGCCGAACCGAGCCGGTCTGGGTCGAGGCCGAAGACGTTCGCCTCCAGATCATCGAGCGCAATGGCCGCCTGGCGGTTCGTACGCGCTGGCCGCGGGCCGAAACCCGCACCGGGTTCAAGGGCCTCGACTACTTCGCCTTCGATCCCGACTGGCGCGTCGAAGCACGCTTCGAATACCACCCGCCGGGGACCACCATGCCGGTCGGCAGCGTCCTCGGCGACGTGACGGAGGAACCCAACCTGGGCGCCGCCGTTTTCGAGTACGGGGACGAAACCTATCGGCTCGAGGCGCAGGCCGCCGCCGACGACGAGGAGCTGTTCTTCGTGTTCGCCGACCGGACCACGGGGCGCGAGACCTATGGCGCCGGCCGCATGCTCTACGCGCCCATGCCCGGGGAGGACGGACGCACCGTGCTGGATTTCAACCGCGCCTACAATCCGCCGTGCACCTTCACCGAATACTCCACCTGTCCCCTGCCGCCGCCTGAAAACCGCCTCGACGTGCGTGTGACCGCCGGGGAGAAGGACTATGCGGGCGAGAAGGGGTACCTGCAGTAGCGGTCGACCCTATCGGGCTCCCGGGCCCGCGTAGGCCGGGGATGCGACCCCGACCTACGGTGCCGCGGCGCGTGCTCAGCGTCCACGAAACGTCGGTGTGCGCTTCTCGAGAAAGGCGCTGGTGCCTTCTTTCATGTCTTCAGTCGAGCAGCACAGGGCGAAACGGGCCGTTTCCAGGGCCAGGCCGGTCTGCAGGTCGGATTCCGCGCCCTGGTTGACCGCCTGTAGGATGCCGCGAACGGCTTCGGGCGCCGCCTTGGCCAGCTGGCCGGCCAGCTCACCAACGGTCGGCTCGAGCGCGTCCGGTTCGACCACCCGGTTGACGATGCCGAGCTGCTCGGCGCGGCCGGCCTGGATCGGCTCGCCGGTCAGGGCCATTTCCAGGGCACGAGTCGTGCCGACCAGGCGTAGCAGCCGCTGCGTCCCGCCGAAACCCGGCATGATGCCCAGCTTGATCTCCGGCAGGCCCAGGCGGGCCTTGCTCGACGCGATACGCAGGTGGCAGCTCAGCGCCAATTCCATGCCGCCGCCCAGGGCGAAGCCGTTGATGGCGGCGACGACCGGCTTGCCCGAGCCCTGGATGCGGCTCATCAGGTCCTGACCGATCGCCGAGAACGCCCGCGCCTCGACCGCCGTCTGTTCCCGAATCTCAGCGATGTCGGCGCCGGCCACGAAGGCCTTCTCGCCGCTGCCCGTCAGCACGACCACACGAACCTTTTCGTCCCGCCCCGCCTCGGTCATCGCCCGGTCGAGCTCGCTCAGGGTTCGCCGGTTGAGCGCGTTGAGCTTGTCGGGACGGTTGACGGTGATGGTGCGGACGGCTTCGCGGTCGGAGATCAGAAGATTTTCGTAGGACATGGGTGTTCGGCTCCGGTTGGGTTGAATAGAGCCGGGTAGTTTAAGGCGTTCGGGCTGGGGATTAAGGGTTCAGGTTTCAGTTTTCAGGACGGCAGCTGCGAGCATTGCGGGGCGGCTTCGCCGCGGAACGCAAGCGAGAGAGAGCAGCCTTCCGTTGGCACCTGCGAATCGCGGCGAAGCCGCCCCCACAGGTCTGGGCTGCCGACCTGAACCCTGAACACTGAAACCTCCCCTCACCCACCATTGACGACGCGGACGATCAACCAGGCCGCCACAGCCAGCGTGGCCACTGCCGCCACCAGCATGGCTGCCGCCGGCGCCATCGGTGCCATGCCGGCCAGCAGGGCGCTGGCGTGGGGCAGGGCGGTCGACAGACACTCGACGTTCGCGGCCGCGTCGATCAGGGCGCTGGCGATTCCGGCCAGGGCGGCCGGAACCAGGATCAGCACGAGGATTACGGTGGCGGCCAGGTGCATGAAGGTCATTCCCTCGGGCGCGCCCATCGCCGATCAGTCACGGAGCTCGCGGTCGATCCGGTACTCGTTGGACGTCAACCAGGCTTCCATGCGCTGCAGACGCTTGTCGAGCTCGCGGAAACGCTGGTTGAGCCGGCTCACGCCGTCCTTCGGGCCCTTGCGGACTTCCTGCCAGAAGGCTTCGTCCTTCTCGTCGCGATAGAGATTGATCGGCTGCTTGGGCAGCAGGATCCACAGCGCGATGTAGCCGACGACCATCACGGCGGTGAACGGAATGGCCAGCAGGACGACGATGACGCGCAGGGCGGTCAGGTTGAATCCCGCCCAGTCGGCGATGCCGGCACAAACCCCGCCCAGGATGCTTCGCTCCTTGTTTCGGTAGAGACGGTTGCGGCTGGGCATTTCGTATTCGGCGTAGCGGCGGTTCATGAGCGGTTTCTCCAGTTCGGGCTGTCGGCGTCGAGAATGCGTTCGAGCGTGTGGATGCGCTCTTCCATCTTGCGTGCGTTGTCGTGCAATTCCTCCATCAGCGCCTCGTCCTTGGTGTTGAGGCGGCGGTTGGCCGAATTGCGCGTGGCGTAGTGCAGGATCAGCCAGATCGGCGCCACGATCACCATGAACAGGATCAGTGGCACGAATACGATGTCACTCATCGCTGATTACTCCTTGTTGCGACGCGACTTCAACTCGGCCAGGGCCTCTTCGACCCGCTCGTCGCGTTCGAGGTTGTCGAACTCCGAGCTGAGCGTGCGGCCCTTGCGGCCCATGTCGAGCGCTTCGGCCTCGGACTCGATCCGCTCGATGCGTTCCTCGGCGGAGTCGAACCGGTAAAGCATCTCGTCGATCTTGTCGTTGTAGACCTGCTTCTTGGTCTTGAGATGGTGGTTGGCCGAACGGTGGCGCATCACCAGCGCGCGTTGCCGGTTGCGGGCGTCGGTGAGCTTTGCCTGAAGCTTGCCGATGTCCTCGTCGTACTTGGTGAGTTGCTCTTCGTACTGCTCGAGTTCCTCCTTGAGGTAGCCGATGCGATCGGCCAGGGCCGTCTTCTCGGACAGGGCCGCGCGCGCCAGGTCCTCACGGTCCTTTTCCAGCGCCAGCTCGGCCTTGCGCTCCCACTCGATCTGCTGCTGTTCGAGGCGCTTGAGCAGTCGCGTCCGTTCCTTCTTCTCGGCGATGCACTTGGCCGTTGCCGAGCGGATCTCCACCAGGGTGTCTTCCATTTCCTGGATCATCAGGCGGATCATCTTTTCGGGATCTTCCGCTTTTTCCAGGGCGGCGTTCAGATTGGCGTTGATGATGTCGCCCATGCGGGAAAAAATGCCCATTTGCTTGACTCCTGTCGATTCGTTGGCGGTCGTACACGGAGGAGCAAAAGGCGTGCCAAAATGCCGGACCCAGAAAAAACAGGGACTTGGGCGGGTCTTCGCTCGCTAGTTTCGTAAAAAATACCAAGCTTTCGGTAAATTTGACCGCTATTGGCACGGGAACCTGTTCCGGTTCCAGCGGTCCATTGCGGGCGATCGATGAATTCCCGGCCCCACCGTTCCCTTGCCGCGGGCCGCGTGGCCAGCGGCGGAGTGGTCGGGTACAATGCCGGCTTCCGCATCGCCCGGTTTACAACGACTTCCCTTCAACGGAGGCAACATGCAGAAGTGCTTTTTCGCGGCCGCAGTGGCCCTCATGCTGGCTATGCCGGTCGCCGCGCAGGATCTGGAAAGCGAACAGGGCCAGCTCGGCTACTCGATCGGCTATGAGTTCGGCGCCGAGCTTCGCAGCTACGATATCGACGTCGATCTCGAGGCCGTGTTCCAGGCCGTGCGCGACGCCTACAACCAGCAGGATCCCTCGGTGGATATCCAGATCATGCGCGAGCGCATGACCGAGCTGCAGGAAAGGCTGCGTCAGGAGCGCATGCAGGCCTTCGAGGCCCTGGCCGAGGAAAACAAGGTCAAGGCCGAGGAATTCCTGGCCGAGAATCGCGACAAGAACGGCATCGTGGCCCTGCCCAGCGGCGTTCAGTACCGCGTCATCGTCGAAGGCGAGGGCGAACGCCCCGGCCTCGAGGACGTCGTCACGGTTCACTATCGAGGCTCGAAGATCGACGGGCGCGAGTTCGACAGCTCCTTCCGTCGCGGCGTGCCCGCCGTGTTCCAGGTCAACTCCGTGATCGAAGGCTGGCAGGAAGTGCTCCCGCTGATGCGCGAGGGGGCCGAATGGCAGGTCTTCCTGCCGCCCGAACTGGCCTTCGGCGTGCGCGGCGATCCGCCCATCATCGGTCCTAACGAGGCGCTGAAGTTCGACCTCAAGCTGGTGCAGATCGGCGCGCCGGAAGACTACGAAGGCGATCCGCGGGCGCAGGCGCCGGGTCAGTAAGGGCGCTTTCGTGAGCGAGCCGGTTCAACCGATTCCAGAGGTCGAATCGCCCTGTATCGGGACCTGCACCCTGGGGCCCGGCAACCTCTGCGTGGGCTGCTTCAGGTCGGCCACCGAAATCGCGGGCTGGCTGGGCTACTCGCCTGAAAAGCGCCGCGAAATCATGCAGGATCTGCCTGCCCGGGCCGACCACTTGTTCGATGGGAATTGAAGCCGCGCCGCGGCTCTCCCAGGGAGAGCTGTCGGCGCGGCTGCATGCCCCGGACACGCCGCACGAGGCCCTTCCCATCGGCGGGTTCCGCCCAAGTCACGATCGCTGGAACCCCCGCCCGGCGGCCGTTCTCATTCCCATCGTCGAGCATCCCGAGCCGTCGATCGTGCTCACGGTCCGAAGTCGGCGCATGTCCCTGCATGCCGGCCAGGTGGCCCTGCCCGGCGGGCGCCGTGAAGCCGACGAGCCCTTTCCGCTGGCCACCGCCCTGCGCGAAACCAGCGAGGAAATCGGAATCGACGCCGGCCAGGTCTGTGTGCACGGCCTGCTCGACCGTTTCGACACCATCACCGGTTACCGGATCGTGCCGGTGGTGGCGTCGATCGAGGGCCGGCCGAAGCTCCGGCCCTGCCCCCTTGAAGTCGAGCGGATCTTCACCCTGCCGCTGGAAGCGGTTCTCGATGGCGGCAGCTATCGCATGCACGATGTCGTCCGCGACGGGCACCGCCACGAGCTGGTGACCATGACCCACCCCCGCTGGATGATCTGGGGCGCCACTGCGGCCATCCTTCGCGGGTTATGCAAGGCCCTGACAGGGCCCGCGTAGGTCGTGGTTTCATCCGCGAGTGAGGGAGTCCTCTAATCGTCCTCACGGAGCCCGAACATCAACTCCACCGCGCGCGTATCCTCCGGGCGCAGCATGATGTGCACGTGGTCCCCCGCCTGGAGAATCGTGTCGGGCGTCACCGGCAGGGCCTGGCGGTCGCGCACGATCAGCAGGATGTCGGCGCCGGCGGGCAGGGGCAGCACGCGCGCCGGCTGCCCGGTGACCAGCGCGGCGGGGTGCAGGTTGAAGCTGATGATCTTGATCGGGAGGCTGTCGATCGCGTTGATCTCGAGGACCGGTGCGGGGCGTTCCATGCCGCCGCGCTCCACCCCCAGCAAAGAGACCGCCCAGCGCACGGTCGCGCCCGGGATCAGGGCATTGACCACGACGACGAAGAAAACCAGGTGGAACAGACCCATGGCGTCTTCGACACCCGCGAGCACCGGATAGGTCGCCAGCAGGATCGGCACGGCCCCGCGCAGGCCGACCCAGGCGATGAAGGCGGTCTCGCGCGCTTCGTATCGGAAAGGCAGCAGGCAAAGGGCGACCATGATCGGCCGGGCCGCCAGCGCCAGGAACAAAGCCAGCACCAGGCCGCGCCAGCCGAACGACATCAGCGCCTGGGGAACCGCGAGCAGGCCGAGAACCAGGAACATCGAGATCTGCGCCAGCCATGCCAGGGCGTCGTGGACGCGCAGGATGCCCGAGCGATAGGGCAAGCGGCGGTTTCCCAGCATCAGGGCCGCGATGTAGACGGCCAGAAAGCCCGATCCCATGAACAGCGTGGGCAGCCCGAAGGCAAGCAGGGCGATGGCGAGCGTCAGCGCCGGATAGAGGCCGGCGGCCGGTACGCGGATGGAGCCAAGAAGGAGCCAGCCGAGCCAGCCGATGAGGGCGCCGGCCGCGGCGCCCACTGCCAGCTGAACCGCGATGGTGCCCAGGAAGCCGGGGAGACTGAACGGCTCGCCGCCGGCCAGTTGGGCCGTCAGGGTCAATGTGAGGATGACGGCCATCGGGTCGTTGAGCCCCGATTCGAGCTCGAGCGTCGCCCCGACCCGGCGATTGAGCTGCACGCCCGATCCGCGCAGGGACGAAAATACCGCGGCCGCGTCCGTCGACGAGACGATCGCGCCGAGCAGGAGGGCCACCATCCAGTCCAGTCCGAGCAGCCAGCCGGCCAGGGCCACGAGCAAGGCCGTGCCCACCACGGCGAGCGTGGCGAGCACCGATGCCGGCCCGAGCTGTGCGCGGACCTGGCGAAAAGGCGTGTTGAGTCCGCCGTCGAACAGGATCAGCGCGAGGCCCATGGTGCCGATCCGGAAGGCCAGGTCGAAGTCGATCAGGTCGTGACCGAACTGGACGCCCACGAGCAGCCCGATCAGCAGGAAGACCAGCACCACGGGGATGCCGATGCGCTCCGAGGCCCGGCTGAACAGCACGCTGAGCAACAGCAGAATGCCGGCGGCGGTCAGCGTCAGCGCGGTGCTGGCCGGTTCAGTAGCGAACACCCTCATCTCCCATGACGACCGATGCGGTCATCATACCCTTTGACCATGACGTCTCGTCCCCGCTGAAACGACCCGGCACGGTAAACTCGACAGTCTTCAACCGAGCCAGAAAGGGAACTCCATGCTCCAGACAATCGAACACGATGGCGGTATCGTCGAACTGCGCCTGGATCGACCGCCGGTCAACGCGCTCAACCCCGCCCTGGTTGTCGAGCTGGACGGCGCCATCGACAGGGCCAAGCAGGACGGCGCCCGGGCCATCGTGCTTTCGGGCCGCGAGGGGCTATTCTCGGCAGGCCTGGACGTTCCCGAATTGCTCACGCTCGACGAACGGGGCATGCGTGATTTCTGGCAGGCCCTGTTCGGGCTGCTCGAACGCGTGGCTCGAAGCCCGGTGCCCATCGTCGCCGGCCTGACCGGTCACAGCCCGGCCGGCGGCACCGTGATTGCCCTGTTCGCCGACTACCGCGTCCAGGCCGAGGGCGACTTCAAGCTCGGCCTCAACGAGGTCCAGGTGGGGCTTGTCGTTCCGCCGGCGATCCAGCGCGCACTGGTGCGACTGATCGGACCCTATCCGGCCGAGCGTCACCTGGTGGCCGGCGAGATGATCCCGGCGGAGAAGGCGCGGGAACTGGGCATGGTCGACGAGCTGGCGCCGGCCGGCCAGGTCGTGGAACGATCCGTCGCCTGGTGCCGCGAACTGCTCGCGCTGCCCCAGCACGCCATGCTCGCCACCCGCCGGCTTTGCCGCGCCGAGCTGGGCGAGCTGTTCGACGATCGGGACGCGCTCGACATCGACGCCTTCGTTGCCGGCTGGTTCGACGAGCAGACGCAGGCCACGCTCAAGCAGCTGGTCGAGCGCCTGAAGGGCTAGTGGGTTGTCCACACGGACCGTCCGGGGCGTCCCTGCCGGGCCTTGTTGCCCCCGCTCTCGCCGGGGGCTATGCTGAATTGATCGCAATGACCGGAGCCCGACTCCGGGAGGTGTGTCATGGCCCAGCCACAGACCGACGATCGGCGGCGCTACCTGCGCTACCCGCCCGACGAAACCGAAATCGTCCTGCTGCAGTTTTCCAATACCGTCCCCAGTGAGGAGGTCTTCGAGCCCGAAACCGCCGGACTGGTGGCGGAAGAGTCGCGCGGGGGGCTGCGGATCGTGGTGCTCAGCAGGGGACCGATCCGCTCGGTGGATAAGGGTGCCCGCTGCGTCGTCCAGGTGGCGAACCTCGGGCTCCAGGCGGCCGAAATCCGCTGGATGGAGGCGATCGACGAAGATGCCGTCAAGCTCGGCGTCGAGTTCGTCTGACGGCGTGTCGGCCGGGCGGCGATCCGCGCTGCCTGGCGATCAGCTCGGGCCGAGTTCGCGAATGCAGTTGGGCAGGGGCACGGGCTCCCCCTTGTGCTTGTCGATCCATACCAGGGTACAAGTGGCGTCCGCGTGCACCGTCGCTTCGTCGTCCTTTTCGGGGATCGACCGGATCACGTGTTCTAGCTTGATCGAAGAACGGCCTGGGGACAGAGGCCTGAGCGTGACTTCGATGAGCTCCGGCCAGTACATCGGCCGCCGGAAATTGATGTTGATGTTGGCCACCACCGGCCCGGTTTCGCCGTCCTGCCAGTGGCTCGGCACCGACTCCATCCACTGCGCCCGGCAATCCTCGATATACCGCAGGTAGACCACGTTGCTGACGTGGCCGAATGCGTCCATGTCGCCCCAACGGACTGCGAGTTTGATGGTGAATTCGGACATTGCGTGGCTTCCGGTGAACTGTTAGAGCGATTGTAGCGCCGGAACTTCGGTTGGAACTCGCAAATCCGAAATCCGAAGCACCAAACTCGAAACAAGCACGAAATCCGAAATGCGAAACGGCCCGTGATTGATCAAGCCAAGGCGGCAGAGCGTTTGGGTTTTCGTGCTTCGTATTTCGAATTTCGGCCGTCAGGCCGTCTTCTTCCTCTTGATCCCCAGCATATCGGCCAGGTACTCCCCGGTCCACGAGCCTTGCGCCCGGGCGATCTGTTCGGGTGTGCCGGTGGCGATGATCTGGCCGCCGCGCTCGCCGCCTTCGGGGCCCAGGTCGATGATCCAGTCGGCGGTCTTGATGACGTCGAGGTTGTGTTCGATGACCACCACCGTGTTGCCCTCGTCGCGCAGGCGGTGCAGGACTTCCAGCAGGTGCTTGATGTCGTGGAAGTGCAGTCCGGTGGTGGGCTCGTCGAGAATGTAGAGCGTGTTGCCGGTGTCGCGCTTCGATAGTTCGCGCGCGAGCTTGATGCGCTGCGCTTCGCCGCCGGAGAGCGTCGTCGCGCTCTGGCCCAGCTGGATGTAGCTCAGTCCGACGTCCATCAGGGTCTGCAGCTTGCGCGCCACCGCCGGCACCGGCTCGAAGAACTCGAGCGCGTCCTCGACCGTCATCTCGAGCACCTCGTGGATGCTCTTGCCCTTGTAGGTGACCGAGAGGGTCTCCCGGTTGTAGCGCTTGCCGTGACACACATCGCAGGGCACGAAGATGTCGGGCAGGAAGTGCATTTCCACCCGGATCACGCCGTCGCCCTGGCAGGCTTCGCAGCGTCCGCCCTTGACGTTGAACGAGAACCGGCCCGGCTTGTAGCCGCGGGCGCGGGCTTCCTGCGTGCCGGCGTACAGCTCGCGGATGGGCGTGAACATGCCGGTGTAGGTGGCCGGGTTGGAGCGAGGCGTTCGCCCGATCGGGCTCTGGTCGATGTCGACGACCTTGTCGTAGAGATCCAGGCCGGAATAGCGTTCGTGCGGCGACGGGGTCTCCGATGCGCCGTTGAGCTCGCGTGCGAGCAGCTTGTAGAGCGTGTCGTTGATGAGCGTGGACTTGCCCGACCCCGACACGCCGGTCACGCAGACGAGCAGACCGGCGGGGAGCTCGAGATCGACCGACTTGAGGTTGTTGCCGGTCGCGCCCTCGAGCCTGAACACCCGCTTACGGTCGGGCTTGTGGCGCTGCTTCGGGACGGCGATCTCCTGGCGCCCCGACAGGTAGTCGCCGGTCAGCGAGCCTTCGCAGTCGACCAGGCCTTCGGGCGTGCCGTTGTAGACGATGCGACCGCCATGCACGCCCGGCCCCGGGCCGATGTCGACCACGTGGTCCGCCGATCGGATGGCCTCCTCGTCGTGTTCGACCACGATCACCGTGTTGCCCAGATCGCGCAGCCGGAACAGGGTCTCGAGCAGGCGGGCGTTGTCGCGCTGGTGCAGGCCGATGGACGGCTCGTCGAGCACGTACATCACGCCCACCAGCCCGGCGCCGATCTGGCTGGCCAGCCGGATGCGCTGCGCCTCGCCGCCTGAGAGCGTGTCAGCCTGGCGGTCGAGGGTGAGATAGTCGAGACCGACGTTGACCAGGAAGTGCAGGCGCTCGCGCACTTCCTTGAGAATGCGCCCGGCGATCTCGCCGCGCCAGCCGGCCAGTTCGACTTCGCTGAAGAAGTCCAGGCAGCGCTCGACCGACCAGCTCGAGATTTCCGGCAGGGACTTGTCGGCGATGTAAACGTGGCGCGCCTCGCGCCCAAGTCGCTGGCCGTGACACTCCGGGCAGGCGCGGGTGGAGATGTAGCGGGATAGCTCCTCGCGCACGATGCGCGAGTCGGTCTCCCGGTAGCGTTTCTCGAGGTTGGGAATGATGCCGACGAAGGGGTGCCTGCGCGTCTGCGTGCCGCGCTCGGACAGGTAACGGAAGGCGATCTTTTCCTGCCCGCTGCCGAAGAGCAGGATTTCCTGCAGCTTTTCGGGCAGCTCCTCGAAGGGCGTTTCGATATCGAAATCGTAGTGCTTGGACAGCGACTGTATGAGCTGGAAGTAGTAGGCGTTGCGTCGGTCCCATCCCCGAATCGCACCGCCGGCCAGCGACAGCTCGCGGTTGGCCACGACCCGGTCTGGGTCGAAGTACTGCTTTACGCCGAGTCCGTCGCAGGTTTCGCAGGCGCCGTTCGGGTTGTTGAACGAGAACATGCGCGGTTCGAGTTCCGGCAGGCTGTAGTCGCACACCGGGCAGGCGTAGCGGGCGGAGAAGAGGATTTCCTCGATCGGGGCGTCGTCGTCCTTGCCCGGCATGGGCGCGATTACCGCCAGGCCTTCGGCCAGGGCAAGCGCCGTCTCGAAGCTCTCGGCCAGCCGCTGGGCCATGCTGTCGCCGCCGTCCTTCGCGCCGCGGACCCGGAAGCGATCGACGACGGCCTCGATGGTGTGCTTTCGGCGCAGTTCCAGCTGCGGCAGCTCGTCGTCGAGATCGATCACGTCGCCGTTGACGCGGGCGCGGACGAAACCCTGGGCCCGCAGCTCTTGCAGGACCTGGACGTGCTCCCCCTTGCGATTGCGCACGATCGGGGCGAGCAGCATGAGCTTGCTGCCGTCGGGCAGGTTCAGCACGGTGTCGACCATTTCCGAGACGGTCTGCGCATCCAGCTCCTCACCGTGATCCGGGCAGCGCGGCGTGCCGACGCGGGCGTACATCAGGCGCAGGTAGTCGTGGATCTCGGTGACCGTGCCCACCGTGGAGCGGGGGTTGTGGCTGGCCGCCTTCTGTTCGATGGAGATCGCCGGCGAGAGGCCCTCGATATGGTCAACGTCGGGCTTTTCCATCATCGACAGGAACTGCCGGGCGTAGGCCGACAGGGATTCGACGTAGCGTCGCTGGCCCTCGGCGTAGATCGTGTCGAAAGCCAGGGAGGACTTGCCCGAGCCCGACAGGCCCGTGAACACGATCAGCTGGTCCCGGGGCAGTTCGACATCGACGTTGGCCAGGTTGTGTGTGCGGGCGCCGCGGACGCTGATCGACTTCATTCAAGAGGCCGTAAGTTCAAGACAAGCCTGCTAATATATCGCGCTCGGCGTGAGCGAATCAAAGCGATGCGGGAAATCTTTCGGGGAACAGGCCCGGCGCCTTTCTGCGTTGACGGGATTCGGTCCGTCCTGTAGAATTCCCGCTCTTTACTGGCGAGTTCTTGCGGAGATTCATCCATGTACGCGGTATTTTCCACCGGCGGCAAGCAGTACCGGGCCTCTGAAGGCGACGTTCTGCGCGTCGAAAAGCTGGACGCCGAGAAAGGCGCCAAGGTCGAAATCGATCAGGTCCTGATGGTCGGCGAAGGCGACGACGTGCGCGTCGGCACCCCGACGGTCGAGGGCGGCAAGGTGACCGCTGAAGTGGTGGATCATGGCCGCGGCGAGAAGATCCGGATCATCAAGTTCCGCCGCCGCAAGCACCACATGAAGCAGATGGGTCACCGCCAGTACTACACCGAAATCAAGATCACCGGAATCGAGGGTTAAGCAATGGCTCATAAAAAGGCAGGCGGCTCGACTCGCAACGGCCGCGATTCAAATCCGAAATTCCTGGGCGTCAAGCGCTACGGCGGCGAAGCCGTCCTGGCTGGAAACATCCTCGTTCGCCAGCGCGGCACCCGCTTCCACGCCGGAGCCAACGTCGGCGTGGGCCGCGACCACACCCTGTTCGCCCTGGCCGACGGCAAGGTGAAATTCGAGCAGCGCGGAAAGCCGGTGCGCAAGTTCGTCTCGATCGACCCGGCCGAGTAAGCACGACGAGATCGAAAAGACTCGCATCCCGCCCCAAACCGGATGCCGAGACGGCCCCGCCTTCGAGCGGGGCTTTTTCGTATGTGGGGGCGCGTTCTTTAAAGCCTTTAGAACCTTTCGAACGCAAAGACGCTAAGCAGCAAAGAACGCAAAGCTAAAGAACAAAAAATAAATAGAATCTGAAAACAAGCATTTAGGCCGATTCGCGATTCGGGAAATTCGCATCGAATCCCATTGCTTTTTGGATTTTCTTCGCGTTCTTT
>JAAAPE010000042.1 GCA_009908385.1 Gammaproteobacteria bacterium | reverse complement strand
GAACTCGACAGCCGCGGCCCCGCGACGCTGGAAGGAAGCGGCCGGCTGAGCGGGCTGCCCGCCGAGCCGGCGGTGGAGGCCGACATCACCGGACGGGTGGCCGGCTGGCCCGGGGTCCCGGCCGATGTCGAGGATCTCGTGCTTTCACTCAGCGGGCGGCCGGACGAATGGCGCGCCGAATCCAGCGCCCGGGTGACCGGCGACGAGATACCGCCCGGGCAATGGTCGCTGGAGCTGTCGGGAAGCACGCGCTCGCTGGCCATCGAATCGCTGGATGCGCGCCTGCTCGACGGCCGCGTCTCCGGCAGCGGGCAGCTCGACTGGAGCGAGTCGGCGCCGGCGTCGCGCGCCCGCCTCCAGCTCGACGGGCTCGACCTCACGCCGCTTTATCCGCAGTGGCCCAACCAGGGCCGAATCAGCGGTCAGCTGGCGGTCGCGACGGAGGCCGGCGCAATCGACATCGAGTCGCTCGACCTGCGCGCCGATCCCGGGGATCTGAGCGTCACGGGCAGCGGCACGATCGATCCGGCCGGAGACAGCGTCGACGTCACGCTCGAGTGGCAGCAGTTCGCCTGGCCACCGGTCACCGACGACGCCGAACCGATCGTGTCGAGCGAGTCCGGCCGCATCCACCTCACCGGCCGCATCAGCGACTGGCGGGCGCAGGTCGAGGCCATGATGGACTCGCCCCGGACACCCGCCGCCCGGATCGAGGCCGAGGCCAGCGGGTCGCGCGAAGCCGCCGACATCCGGCGGCTGAACATCGATGCCGGAGAACACGGCTCGCTCGCGCTGAATGGACGGATCACCTGGCTGCCGACGATGTCGGCCGACGTCGACCTGGCGCTCGACAGCTTCGATCCAGGCGTGTTCGTCGGCCAGCTGCCGGGACGAATCGACGGTCGGGCGGCCATCCGGCTGACCCGGGACGAACACTGGCGACTGGAGCTCGGACTGGACGAGCTCGAGGGTCGCTTGCGCGGGCAGCCGCTACGGGGATCGGGCCGGCTCAGCTGGGTGGACGACCGCCCCGAAGCCGCCGACGTGAGCCTGCAGCTCGGCGACAACCGGATCGCCGTGAACAATCGCGAAACGGCCGCCTGGCAGGTGGAGCTGGAAGCGGTCTCCCTCGAGCAGCTCTGGCCGACGCTCGAAGGCGAAGCCAGGCTGGAAGGCGGCCTGCAGCCCGAAGCGGGCCGGCTCGAGCTGACCGGCGGGGTCGACGGTCTGCGCTACCGTGACTACAACCTGGAGCAGGCCGACGTCGACCTCCGGCTCACCTGGCTCGACCGACCCTCGGTGAAACTCGCGATCAGCGGTCGCAATCTCGACCTGCGGCCCTGGGACCGGGTCGATCAGCTGGAACTCACGCTCGACGGCACCTGCGAGCAGCATCGGCTGGAACTCAACGCCTCGGGGGCGCGGGGCAACATCGACCTGGCCGCCGGCGGCGAGCTCGGCGAATGCCTGGAAGGCGGCCTGGAGTGGCGCGGCGAGGTCGAAAGGCTCTACCTCGGCGAGACCCTGGCCGGGGACTGGCGACTGGCCGGGGCCATGCCCCTGACGCTGTCCGGCCGGCGCGTTCGTGCCGGGTCGGCCTGCCTGACCACCGCGGCGGATACCCCGGCCCGCCTCTGCCTGGAGGAACTCGACCTGGGCGAGAGCGGACGGGTAGTCACGCGGATCGAGCGGGTCCCCATGGACCTCCTGCTGCTGCCCATCGATCCGGTCTTCTCCCTGACGACCCCCCTGTCGGGCCGGGTCGAAGCCGCGTGGGAAGCGGCCGGCCTGTCGCGCCTCGACGGACAACTCCAGCTCGATTCCGGCGTGCTCAAGGCTATCGGCGACGACCAGGAACTGCTGGCCATCGACTCGCTCCGGCTCGACCTGCAGCCCGGTGAGGACGTGCCGCTTACGGTCGGGCTGCAGGCCAGCCTGGAAGGCGAGACGACGATCAGCGGCAACGCCCGGGTGGCCGACCTGCGCAATCTCGCCGAAACGACCCTCGAGGGCGAAGCGCGGATCAACCTGCCCGACATCGCCGCTTTCGCGCACCTCGTGCCGCGGGTCGACCGGATCGCGGGTTCGGCCATCGGCCGGGTGGAACTGACGGGGCCCGTCACGAATCCGTCGGTCAGCGGCCGGCTGGCGCTCGAGGACGGCGAAATCGTGCACGCGCCGCTGGGCCTGGACGTGCGCGCCATCGAGCTCGAACTGTCCGGATCGGCCGATCGCGCCGCGCTCTCGGGCCGGGCCGAATCCGGCGACGGCGAGCTGGCGTTGACGGGCCAGGCCCGGCTGCTCGAGGAAGGATGGCGCGTGGACAGCACGATCGAGGGCAAGCAATTCGCCTTCGCCGGGGCGGACTGGCTCGAGCTGACCGCCAGCCCGCGGGTCACGCTCGAAGCGCGGCCCGATGAGGTGAGGATCGACGGTGACATCCGCATCGACCGCCTGCGCGGCGGCCTCCCGCCGGGCACGGCAGACAAGATCGAGCCCTCGCCGGACGTCGAGGTCCGGGGCGAGACCGAAGACGGGGAAGCATCCGCCGTCGCGGCCCGCCGGGAAATCCGGGGCCGGCTCGGCATCGATCTGGGCGACGACGCCAGCCTGGAGACGGAGAGTTTCCGGACCGAACTGGCCGGCGCGCTGGAACTGGTTTGGAACGGCCCGCCCAAACCGGAAGGCCGCGGCACGATCCGACTGCCTGACGGCTCCTACCGGGCCTACGGCCAGAACCTGGAGATCGGCGGCGGAGAAATCATCTTCACGGGCCGGGCGATCGACGACCCCAGACTCGACATCCGCGCCGTGCGCGACATCTTCGGCGACCCGGAGATCGAGTCCGCGGGCGTGCACATCGCCGGGAGCGCCAGAAACCCCGAGATCGAACTCTACACCGACCCGCCCACCAGCCAGGAGAAGGCCCTGGCCTACGTGGTGACCGGTTCGGACTTCGACCATGCCGGCGGCCAGGGTGCGCTCAACGTCGGCTTCTACCTGTTGCCGAAGCTGTTCGTCAGCTACGGCGTCGGCCTGTTCGAGACCGGCAACGTGCTGTCGGGCCGCTACGAGCTGTCGCGTCACTGGGGCGTGCGCGTGGTTTCGGGTGAACGCGACACCGGCGTTGATCTAAGCTATACCGTGAACAACTGACCTTGACGAGTCCACCCACATGGCGGAGCGCTTTCGCCGGAGGCAGACCATGACACGCGTACTGATGCACCCCCTGATCGGCACCCTCCTGCTTGCCGCCGCGCTGGCGACGGCACAGGCCGAACAGCGCCCCGCCGGGGACGTGATGATGCAGGCCATTTCCGGCGGGGCCGGCGACCCCAAGGGACGCCACGTGGCCTACGACGAGGCCAGCGAGGCCACGCGCGGCTATCTGGCCATGCCCGAAGGCGACGGCCCCTTCCCGGCGGTGATCCTGATCCACGAGTGGAACGGGCTGGTGGACCGCATCCGCCAGACCGCCGACGCCTTCGCCGAGCATGGCTATATCGCCCTCGCCGCCGACCTCTACGGCGGCCGCACCGGCTCGAGCCGCGAGGAGAACATCGCCCTGGTGCGCGAAGCCCGGTCCGACGAAGCGGCCATCATCGACAACCTGGACGCGGCCGTCGAGTGGCTGAAGACCAACACACCCACGACCGGCCGCATCGCGACCGTCGGCTGGTGCTTCGGCGGCGGCGTCGCGCTCTCTTACGCGCTGGGCGGCCAGCATCACGACGGCACGGCAATCTTCTACGGTTCGCTGATCGACGATCCCGAACGCATGGCCGGCATCCATCACGAGGTCTACGGCACCTTC
The DNA here is from genome assembly GCA_009908385.1 of Gammaproteobacteria bacterium. Taxonomy (GTDB): domain Bacteria; phylum Pseudomonadota; class Gammaproteobacteria; order Xanthomonadales; family Wenzhouxiangellaceae; genus Wenzhouxiangella. The sequence continues at coordinate 2,274 of JAAAPE010000042.1, read as the reverse complement.
GCCGAAGAAGACACGGGCATCCCGGTCGACGAGGTCGAAGCCTTCGTCACCGCGATGCGCGCCGCCGGCATCGAAAACGATGTCCATATCTACGACGCCGTCGACCACGGCTTCTGGCTCTATACCGAGCGCGACACCCGCGATGCCCGACCGGCCGCGGCTCACGCCTGGGAGCGGCTGCGCCTCTATCTCGACCGCACGATCGGAGCCGAAGCGACCGACACGGAGGAAGAATGAACGAGCCCTGCCTGCAGGAACGCTACGCCCCGCACAACGCCTGTTTCGGCTGCGGCCCCGCCAACGACAAGGGGCTGCGCATCCGCTCCTTCGCCCAGGGCGATCGGGTCGTGGCCGACTGGCAGCCCCGGGCCCATCACGAGGCCTTCCCGGGGGTCCTCAACGGCGGCATCATCGGCTCGCTGCTCGACTGCCACATGAACTGGACCGCGGCCTGGCACCTGATGCAGTCACAGGGCCTGGAAAAACCGCCATGCACTGTGACGATGGAATACGCCGTCAAGCTGCGCCGGCCCACACCCTCCGACGGCCCGCTTCACCTGGAAGCCTGGGTGACGGATACCGACGAGAAGGGGATCGTGAGCGTCGAGGCCGAGCTTTTGGCCCTCGGTAAGGTCTGCGATCGGGCAACGGGCAGATTCGTGGCCGTGAAGCCGGGGCACCCGGCATATCACCGCTGGTAGGTCGCGGTCGCATCCGCGACGGACGAGGTTTCGGTTGTCTCCACCGGGGGCTACAGGGGTTCTCGCTTCGAGCGGAGCCTACGCAGATGAGCCGTGTGGTGATTGCCCCGAGGTCGTCCGTCGCGGATGCGACCGCGACCTACGGTGCCTTGATGGAGATCGGCCCCACCGCATGCAGCCGGCGGGTCACAATGCCATAATCGCCCCAGTCAACGCATCCTGGAGATCGCCATGTCAGCCACGAAACTGCTTCGCTTCGGCGCGGCGGTGCTGTTGCTCCTCGCCCTGACTGCCTGCCAGGGGCAACAGGACGGCGAGGAGATCGAAGCGCCGCCCGAGCCGCCGCCCGAACAGAACACTGCCGAACAATCGGCCGAGTTGCCGCCCAGCCTCGAGGCGGACGAAAACAGCCGTTCGAACCAGGGAGCCGACCATTCGATGAACGAAAGCAACCCGATCGAAATGAGCCTCGAGGAGGCCGTCGATGCCGCCCGCAAGGATCTGGCAGAGCGCAGCGGCGCGGGTGCCGATCAGATTTCGGTGGCCGATGCACGGCGGGTGACCTGGGCCAATGGCGCCCTCGGATGCCCGGAGGAAGGCATGATGTACACCCAGGCCCTGGTCGAGGGCTACTACGTCAGGCTGCAGTCCGATGGCGTCGAGTACGATTACCACGCCGGTCGGGACGGCAAGCCGTTCTTCTGTCCGCCCGAGCGCAGCCGCCGCCCGCCGCCTTCCAGCGGCAACCCGGAGATGTAGACCACGGCGCCATGTTGCGGCCGCGCGCCCTGGCGCAGGCCATTGGCCGGACAAAAAAAACCCCGCCAGTAGCGGGGTCTTACCTTGAATTGCGTGAAGCGGTTCGCTTCAGGCGGGCTGCACGTTGGCGGCCTGCGGACCCTTGGGGCCGTCCTGGATGTCGAAGGTCACCTTCTGACCTTCGGCCAGCGTCCTGAAGCCGGTGCCCTGGATCGCGGAGAAATGGACGAAAACGTCCTTGCCGCCGTCATCCTGGCTGATGAAACCGAAACCCTTGGCTTCGTTGAACCACTTGACTGAACCTGTTGCCATGATCTTGTTACCTGTATAAAAAAATAAAAATTAAGCGTGCCGGGGTAGATGAGGATGGGAATTCGGCGATGTCCTGCCAGATAGGAGGGAATTGCTGAAGCCGCAAGCGCCATTTACCACAGGCACCGATCATTGTACGCCGGCTTTACGGCAAATACCACAACAATCTTCGGCCGCCAAGAGCCGTCTGCGGGCGCCTCAATCAGCCGGGTCATGCGCATCGCGCGATTCCAGCGACAGCCCAGGCCAGTACGACCCGTCGAGTTCGGCCGCCAGGCTCGCCACGACGGCGCCTCGGGCTCCCGCGAAGCCGCCGGCTTCGTTGAGTGCGGACCATTCCGGGTAATGCCGGGCGCGGCGCAGGCTGCGCGGCAGGCGACGACGGTCGAGCCGCTCGCCGATTTCGGTCCGGATGCGCCGGGGGCTGCCGTGACCACGCCTGACCAGTGCGCCGAGCAACTCCAGCGCGCGGGCCATCACCAGGCGTAGCACGGCATCGTCG
>JAAAPE010000105.1 GCA_009908385.1 Gammaproteobacteria bacterium | reverse complement strand
CCTATTGTGCCTAGGCGGTCATGCCGCCGCCCAGCCGAGCTACGAAGGCGAGCCGGTCCAGGTGACGGCCACGCGCTCGGCACAGTCCATCGACCGTTCACTGGCCGCGGTCTCGGTCATTTCCCGGGACGAGATCGAACGCTCGCAGGCCCCGGACCTGCTCGAGCTGCTGCGACTCGAGGCCGGCATCGATATCGCCCGAAGCGGCGGTCCCGGCGGACAGACGAGCGTCTTCATGCGCGGCAGCAACTCCAACCACGTCCTGGTGCTCGTCGACGGCGTGCGCGTTTCCGCCGCCGGTACGGGCGCCTTCACCTGGGAGATTCTCGACCCGTCGATCATCGAGCGCATCGAAATCGTGCGCGGACCGCGCGCGGCGCGCTGGGGCTCGGACGCCATCGGCGGCGTCATCCAGATCTTCACGCGCCTGCCCGACGGTGCCGCGGCCCGCGCCGCCTACGGCCGCTACGACGACCGTCAGCTCTCGGCGAACTGGGGCAACGGCTTTCTGGGTCTCAACATCGCCGGTCGCCGCGTCGAGGGCTTTTCCTCGCAGAACCCCTCGGGTTTTTCATACGACCCCGACGACGACGGTTTCGAAAACCTGAGCGTCAGCACCCGCGGCGACCACCGCCTGGGTAGCGGCCGGGCCGCCTGGTCGGCTCGCCTGGCCAGCGGCGACGTCGAGTTCGACCAGGGCGAATCGGACTTCCTCAACTATGCGCTGCGCGGCAGCTACCGGCAGGCCACCGACGGTCCCTGGACCTGGGAAGGGTCAGCCGCCATCTACCGCGACAACCTGGAGACCGACAACGGGTTCAGCGTTTCCGATGCCACGACGCACCGTATCCAGGCGGGCTTCCAGGCCGGCCGCGGCCTGGGCGCGAATACCGCGTGGCTGCTCGGCGTCGATGCCTGGCAGGTCACCGGCGACACCAGCGGCGCCTTCGACGAGGACCGCGACAACGTCGGGGTATGGACCGGCCTGGACGGCCGGGCCGACGAACTGTCCTGGGAAGCCAGCCTTCGCGCCGACCACGACGGACAGTTCGGTTCGGCGCTGACCGGTAACCTCGCCGGCGGCTGGCGCTTCGCCCAATCCATGCGCCTGTCGGCCAACATCGGGCGAGCGTTCCGAGCGCCGAGCTTCAGCCAGCTCTACTCGCCCGGCTTCGGCGGCCAGTATGCCGGCAACCCGGATCTCGACCCCGAGACCTCGATCAGCGCGGAACTGGGCCTGGACTGGTTCGGCTCCGATGGCCACGGGCTGGGCCTGAGGGTTTACCAGAACGACATCGACGAGCTGATCGCGTTCTCCGGACCGGACTTCCAGGCCGTCAACGTCGAGGAAGCACGCGTTCGCGGCGCGGAACTGAGCTACCGCTTCGGCACGCGGCGGTGGCGCGCGGAGTCGAACCTGACCTGGCAGGACGCCGTCAACCTGACTCGGGACACCGACCTGCTGCGCCGCGCCGACATCAAGGCCTCCCTGTCGCTGGATCGCACGTTCGAAAACGGCGGCTGGCTCGGCGGCGAAGTCGTTCATGTGGGCGAGCGACCGGAATTCGGGGTCGAACTGCCGTCCTACACCCTGGCCAACCTGCGCGCCGGCTGGCCACTGGGCGCGGGCGTAACCCTGGAGGGACGTATCGAGAACCTGACCGACGAGGACTACGAACCGGTCGCCGGGTTCAATGCGCACCGCCGCTCGGCTTTCGTGGCGCTGCGCTGGCAAACGCCCTGAGCGTCTCTCAGGGCTCGAACCGATCGCGGAAGACCGTGCCGCCGACCACCACGGCGGCATCGATCACGACCAGCTCCTGCACGAGATCCACGCCGGTGACGGCGCCGTCGCGGTCGACGTCGAGCCACAGCGCCAGCCAGAGCGCGTAATCGCCGGCCGGCAAGTCCGGCGGCAGGCTGAACGGCCGGCTGGTGGCGGACACGCCGCTGGCCAGCTCGACCAGCCGGTCGTTGGCCGGATCGTCGACGAAGGGGTCGCTGCCGCGGCGCAGGCTGGCGCCGATGAGCACGTGCTCGTGATCCTCGGCGGCGAGATTCGCGGCCGTCAGGTCGATGGTCAGGGTGCCGCCCGGCACGACCGGGCCGGGCGGCAGCGCCACGGACTCGATTGAGAGCACCTGGGAGATGACGGCGGTTCTCAGCCCGCTCCCGTCGCCGCTGTCGTTGTAGTAGTGATCGAGCTGCCACTTCCAGTGACGGGCGGGGGTTTCCTGCGTCCAGAAGTGATTGCCCCACTGGCTCATGCCGCGACCGTGGCCGAAGCAGGCCTCCCCCTGCCCGACCGGGTCGGCCAGGCACGGCCAGCCCGTGGCCGGCGAGCCGGCGAAACCGTCGCCGCAGGACAAGTCCGGGTTGACGCAGGACAGCTCGCCCTGGAGGCAGTTGTTCTGGGCGGAGTACTCCGAGCGGAACACCGCCTGCTGGCGCATCAGCATCAGGCCCGCCGTCACGTCGGCGGCCTCGTCGGTCGCCGGAAACGTATCGGGATCGTTGACCTGGCAGCAGGCCGAGGAGCACAGGTCGTAGGCGCCGTGGGCGGGCGGATTGATCACGTGCCAGGCGCCGTAGCTGCGATAGGCCACCGCACCGGCGGCGAGCGCATCGTGCGCCCAGGAGGCGATCCACTCGTCACCGATACCGCGACGCACGTAGGTTTCGAGCGGCATTACGCAGCTGTGGCCACACTGCCCGGTGCAACAGGACACCGAGCAGGCGGCATCGCCGAAGCCGACTGTCACGCTGGCCGGAGGCTGGTCGGCGCGATCGAGGGGCGTGCTCGCGGCCAGCCGGCTTCCGGGTTCGGCGGACGGCCAGATCGGATCGCCCATGAGCTGGCGGTGCGAGGGCGATGCCGGCGGCCCGGCGCCCAGGGCGATGGGCACGCTGGCACGGCCGGTGGCGGGAAACAGGTCACGCTTCGACCAGGGGGCGTAGCCCGGCATCTCGGCTCGAAGGGTCACCACTGAACGGCCATCGGGCCCGTCCCGGAGGGCCGGCAGCGTCAGGCTGTATGCGCCGTTCCGGTCGCTGCGCGTCTCGGCCGCGCCGCGATCGCTGGAGATCCGCGCGCCCTCGAGCGGGCGGCCGGAGGCGGCGTCGTGGACCCAGCCCGTGATGAGCAGTCGGTCACCCGCCTCCGTCGGGGCTGAACGGGGTCGATCGACCGGTTCGAGCAGGAAGGTCCAGCCGCGATTGTCTGCGGAAGGACGAAGCACCGTGTAGAGCGTCCGGTAGCCGGCCGCCTCGACGCGCGCCGCCGCCGGCACCTCCAGAGCGAGCCGCGTCGCGGGACCCAGGGCGAGCGACCGGGTATCACCTGCCTCATCCAGCCGCGCCCGAACCAGCGACTCGACGGCCGCCAGCTGCGCCGGTGCCGGCGCGATGGTCAAGGTTGCCTCGATCGACCGGCCCGTGACGGCATCGCGGGCCGTCGCGGTCTGCGCCAGAGCCGGAGTGGCCACCGTCAGAAAGCCCAGGCAGACGGCCGCCAGGACAGTCAGACACGGTCCCCTAGCGCCCGAAGCGTTCGAGCGGTTCCGGCCGGCCCGGATGAAAGCCTTGTGCATAATCGATTCCGTAGCGTCGCAGCGTGACCAGGGCTTCGGCATCCTCCACGCCCTCGGCGATGGTGAGAATACCGCAGTCGCTGCCGATCTGAGCGATCGAGCGAACGATCGACTCGTTCATGAGGCCGTCTCGGCCAGCACGCAGGCGGCCAGGCAGACGGTCGCGAACAGCCACAGGGGAATATGCCCGATCCGGTCGTGGGCGCGGAGTACGGGCAACGCTCGCTGTTCCCTCATGGTTCGACCCGTGCGGCTCCCCCGGCTCCATGGTAGCCAAAAAAGCCGCGCGGGGAGCCGTCACCGCGACTCGCTAGAACATCCCCGTCTCGAGCCTGGCTTCCTCACTCATCATGTGCTGGTTCCACGGCGGATCGAAGACCAGGCGCACGTCCACGCGCTCGATGGTCGGGATGCGGCCGATGCGGTCTTCCACGTCGGCGACGAGGATGTCGCCCATGCCGCAGCCGGGCGCGGTCAGGGTCATGTCGATCGAGACGTGCCGGGAATTGTCCTCGAACTTCTTGATTTCGCACTCATAGATCAGGCCGAGGTCGAGCACGTTGATCGGGATCTCGGGGTCGTAGACGGTCTTGAGCTGGCTCAGCACGAGCGCTTCGACGTCCTGGTCCGTCGCGTCGTCGGGAAGCTCGGGCGCGGGCGGCGGCTCCTTGCCGATGGCGTCGGCCTCGTCGCCGGCCAGCCGGAACAGGCGGCCGTCGACGTAGATCGTGAAACTGCCGCCCATCTGCTGCGTGATGTAGCCGACCGTTCCGGCGGGCAGTTCGACGGGGGCCCCTTCGGGCACCATCACCACCTCGCAGTCGCGCTCGAACTTCACCGGTGTGTAGGAGTTACCGAACATGCTTCGCCCGAATACAGGAGTGATCTCGTCCTATTATATCGGGGTGCGATCGGGGGCATGCAACCGGGGGCGCGGCCGAGGCGGAAAAAATTCGGGAACCACCGAAGACACCGAATTCACCGAAGCCGGACAAGGGCCCGCCTTACTTTTCGGTGCGTTCGGTGTATTCGGTGGTTCCCCTGTATCGATCAGCCCTCGTCGATGCCTAAAGCACGCTCGCTGGCCTGACGGGTGAGCGGGTGGTAGCCGGGCCGGGCGCGCTGGTAGACCTCGATGGCCCACTCGCGGCCCCACTCGGTGTCGGCCAGGGCGCTGTAGAGGGGGCGGGTGAACTTGTTGCGCCCGACGTTGAGCAGGAAGGTCTCGAGCCGTTCGATGCCGGGCTGGTAGCGCGTCTCGATCGAGCGCATCAACCACTCGAAGAGGATTTCGTAGTTGCCCGATCCGGTCAGCCCGAACGCCTCGTCGAGGGCGGTCATGCGCTCGGCGTCCAGGCTGTCCTCCAGGCCGATGAGGAAATGCAGGCGCTGGTAGACCGACCACTGCCCGAAGGGCAGGTCGGAGATCGGCGCCGCTCCGGCCAGCCAGCGCTCGCGCCAGTCGTCCACGCGATCGAAGGCGTCCGACTCGGGTGCCACGGCGAAAGCCGGAAGGCCCGGCTCGTAGAGCCACTGATCGACCTCGTCCATGCCCAGTGCGTCCGGATATTCGGCCACCAGATTGGCCTCGAGGTAGTCACGGAACGTACCCGTCGTGATCGACTGGAAGGCGAAATGATCGAAGTAGGCCCGCAGGAAGGCGTCGATGGCCTCGCGTCCCACGCGGTGTTCGATCCAGTCCAGGAAGAAGCGGCCCTTGGCGTAGGGCACGCCGATGAAGGCCTGTTCCGGATCCTTGTCGTCGACGTCGAGCACCAGGCTGGCCATACCGTCCGGGGTGTTCTCCAGCTCCTCGACCAGATCGCGCCACTCCAGCACCGCGAGTTGCCGTTCGACGGCTTCGCCGTAAAGCGCCTCCATGATGCGCGACTCGAAGTAGACGGTGAAACCCTCGTTGAGCCAGAGGTCGCGCCAGGCGGCATTGGTCACCAGGTTGCCCGACCAGGAATGCGCCAGTTCGTGCGCGACCAGGGCGAGCAGGCTGCCGTCGCCGGCGATGATGGTCGGCGTGACGAAGCTCAGTCGGGGGTTCTCCATGCCGCCGAACGGGAAGCTCGGCGGCAGGACCAGCAGATCGTAGCGGCCCCAGCGGTATTCGCCGTAGAGATCCACGCCGATGTCGATCATCTCCTCGAGCACGTCGAATTCCTGCGCCGCCGCCTCGATCCACTGCGGCTCGGCGTAGACACCCGAGCGCGAACCGATCTCGGCAAACTCGAGGTCGCCCACGGCAATGGCCATCAGGTAGGACGGCACGGGCTCGGGCATGTGGAAGTCGTACTCGCCCCGGTCGTTGCGCTCGAAGGCATTGCCGGCCGCCCCCATCACGGCCAACAGGTCGTCCGGCACGCGGACGGTGGCGTCGAAGGTGTAGCGAACCGCCGGCGTGTCCTGCAGCGGCACCCAGGTCCGCGCGTAGTGGGGCTGGCTCTGCGAGAACATGAACGGCTGCCCCGACGAGGTCTGCTCGCCGTCGAGCCACTGCAGGCCGAAGGCTGCGGGCGAACTGGCGTAGTCGATCCGAACCGCTTCGACCCCGGCGGGCAGGAGGATG
>JAAAPE010000117.1 GCA_009908385.1 Gammaproteobacteria bacterium | reverse complement strand
CAAGGCTGCCTGAGCGTGATCCGCTGATGCCTGTCATGATCCGCCCCGCGAGGCCGTAGGCGAGGGTGAAGCACACACTGCAAGCTCGAGGAGGACCATGTATCACCGTGAAGTACCCGGCACGCGACTGCACCGCGCTGCACGGAATCCGCTGCGCCGCGCAGGTCATGGCCTCGCGGCCGCACTATGCCTGGCCGCGATGGGCGCGGTCGCGCTGCCGGCCGCGGCCGCCAAGCCGCCCCAGCAGATTCGGCAGCACCTTCTGGAAGACGCCGACCAGGCGGTGACCTCGGTCAATTCGGTCGAGCCGTTCCACGCCGAGGCGATCGACGAGCTATTGACCGCCGGCGTCTGGAAGGTGGCCTACGCCACCGAAGGCAACGACGGCGAGAGCATGGTCTTCATGGCCGTGCACGGCGGCGAGGTGCTGCGCCTGCATCGCTTCGACCAGCCCCGGATGCGCGAGGGCTTCGTGAAGTTGCTGCCGGCGGACTTAAGGGTGCGATCCGACGCCGAAGCCCGGCGTATCGTCTCCGCCGCCCTGGCGCTGCACTTCGGTTTCCCCTTCAGCGAGCCGGAGATGACCGCCGAGGAAATGCGCATGGAAAAGCGCGGCGGGCAGTACTTCTTCGTCGACGGCGAACGCTTCGGCGATGCCACCGGCTATCGCATCGCGATCGACGCCGATGGCCGGGTGACCGAGTTCGAGTACAGCTGGGAACTGCCGGTCGAGCCGCCGGGGGACGGCTGAGCCGGCCTATTCCCTGAGGGCCGAGACGATGGGCATACGGGCGGCGCGCACGGCCGGCGCCAGGCCGCCGATCAGGCCGATGAACAGCGCCAGGATCACGCCCTGGACGAGCAGGTCGGGGGTCACGGCGAAGGCGAAAACCACCTGCGTGAAGCTGCTGAAGTTCAGCGTGGACACGGCAAAGCCGTTGAACAGGGCGTACGCCGCGGCCGCGCCGATCACGCCGCCGGCGAGGGCCAGCAGCAGGGCCTCGACCATGACCGAGACGACGATCGGCGCGCTCGCGAAGCCCAGGGCGCGCAGCGTGCCGATCTCCCGCGAACGATCCGACACGGCCGTGTACATGGTGTTCAGCGCCCCGAACAGGGCGCCGAGGGCCATCAGGATGGCGATGCCGTAACCGAGCACGGAAATGAAGCCCGACAGGGCCTCGGACTGTTGCGCCCGGAACTCGGTTTCGCGTTCGACCTTGACCGAAAGCCGCGGGTCGGTCGTGAGTTCGTCCTTGAAGGCCTGGAAGTCGTCGGCGTTCTGCAGGCGGCCGTAGACGATCGAGTACGAGTTTCCGCGGCGGTAGGCGCCCTGCAGGATCGCGGTGTCGGTCCAGAGTTCGGATTCCGTTGCGCCGCCCCCGGTCGAGAACAGGCCGACGACGTCCCAGCGCTCCTGGCCGAACTGCAGCGTGTTGCCCACTTCGAGCCCGGAAAATTTTTCGGCCGCCGCCACGCCGGCGATCAGTTCCTTTCGGCCGCGTTCGAAGAGGCGGCCCTCGACGATCTCGAATTCGTCGCGGACGGCGGGACCGTCCTCGCTGATGCCGCGAAACGGCACGTTGGCCTGCGTGCCGGTCGATTTCTTCTGGAGGTCGACGACGACGTAGAGTTCCGGCGAGGCGAAGGCCAGCTGCGGCGCCTGGGTGATCAGACGGGTGGTCGGGCCGTCGAAGCCGGAGTCCAGTTCGCCGCTGGAGCCCGACCGCATGATGACGACGTTCTCCGGGTCGGTGCCGGTGGTCAGCGCGCTCTCGAAGCCGCGCGCCATCGACAGCACGGCGACCAGGACGGCCACCACGCCGGCGACGCCGATGACTGCCACCAGCGACGGGCCGATTCGCCCCGGGATGCTACGGAGATTCTGGAGCGTGATCGCGAGGGTCTGTCTCATCTTCAGCGCCTCCCCATGGCTTCGACGACGCGCAGGCGTCCTGCCTGCCAGGCGGGAACGAGCCCCGTGAGCAGGCCGAGCAGAACCGCCAGGACGAGACCGGTGGCGACCGCCGAACCGGTCACCGCCAGGCCCGGCAGGAACTGCGTCAGCGAGGCGGCCGCCCCCTGCACGAACAGGACGCCCAGGCCGATGCCGGCCAGGCCGCCGACCACGGCGAGCAGGACGCTTTCGCCCAGCACCATGGCGACGATGCGCGAGTCGGGAAAGCCGATCGTCTTCATGACGGCCAGCTCGCCGGTGCGCTCGCGGATGGCCTGGGCCATCGTGTTGCCGGCGATCAGCAGCAGGGTGAAGAACACGCAGGCCAGGATCGACTGCACGATCAGGCCGATATTGCCGAATTGCGCGGCGAAGCTGGCCGTCCAGCCCTGCTCGCTGGAGGTCTTGGTCTCGGTCGGCGAGTTGGCGAAACGCTCGTCGATGCGGGCCGCGATCTCGGCCGACTGGTCCGGGTCTGCGATGCGGGTAACGATCCAGCCGACCTGGTCCTGTCCGAATGCGCGCGCTTCGTTGAAGTAGTCCCAGTGCATGAACGCCTGTATCTCGTTGGCGGTCGACTCCTGCGTGAACACCGCCTCGATCTGGAACGGCCAGGCGTAGGATCCGTCGCTTTTCGGAAAGATGGTGGAGTTCAGCGGCACCTGCTGTCCGAGCTCCCAGCCGTAGGCGTCGAGCAGGCCCTGGCCGACCAGCAGGCCGGTCTGGTTGTTCATCAGGCGCTGCCACTGGTCCTCGGGTATCTGGTACTCCGGGTAGAGGTCGGTCAGCCCGGACAGCTCGGTCGGCTGCAGGCTGAACTGCTGCCTCGGGTTCTGGAAGTAAGCCCCGAACCAGGTGAAATGCCCTACGGCCTCGACGCCGTCCATGGCCTCGATCCGCCGGTGGTAGCTGATGGGTATGGGCTGGATGAAGGACATGCGGTGCATGGTGATCAGCCGGTCTGCGCCGGCCAGTTCCAGGCCGGCGTTGAAGGCCTGGTTGATGCCGCTGAGCAGCGTGAAGAGCACGAAGGCAATCGCGATCGACAGCAGCGTGAAAGTCGTGCGCAGCTTCTTGCGCCCGAGGTTCTTGCGGATCAGGTGCAGCGTGCCCATCACGCGGCTTCCTCGAGCAGGCGCCCCTTGTCCATGTGCACGATGCGTCCGGCGCGATCGGCCGCGGCGGGGTCGTGGGTCACCATCAGGATGGTCTTGCCGTGCCGAGTGTTGAGCGTCTGCAGCAGCTCCAGGATGTCGCCGGCGGTGTCGCGGTCGAGATCACCGGTGGGCTCGTCGGCGAGCAGCAGGTCGGGATCGCTGACGATCGCCCGGGCGATCGCGACGCGCTGCTCCTGGCCGCCGGACAATTCCCGCGGCAGGTGCTTCGCCCGGTCGGTGAGCCCCACGATCTCCAGCGCCGTCATCGCGCGATCGCGGCGTTCCTTGCTCGACATCTTCTTGAGCAGCAGGGGCAGCTCGACGTTGCGCTGCGCGGTCAGCACGGGCATCAGGTTGTAGAACTGGAAGATGAAGCCGATGTGGTTCGAGCGCCACTTCGCCAGCGCCCTCGAGCCCAGCCGCTCGATGCGCTGGCCGCTGACGTGGATCTCCCCCGCGCTGGGGTGGTCCAGCCCGCCGATCAGATTGAGCAGGGTGGTCTTGCCCGAGCCCGACGGACCCATGAGTGCGGCGAATTCGCCGGTCTCGATCTCGAGATCGAGCTGCTTGAGGACCTCGATCCGCTCGCGTCCCCGGTGGTAGGTCTTCGTCACGCCCTTGAGCTCGACGATGTGGTCCAGCGTCTTTTCGTTCATTTTGCTCGTCTCCATGCCTGTACGGTCCACCGGAAACGTACCGGGTTCAATCATCACCGGCGACGCGCACGGCGTCGCCGTCTTCGAGTTCGGTTTCGCCCGGGTTCGCGACCAGCCGCTCGTTGCCGGCCAGGCCGGCCGTGATCACGACTCGGCCGCCCTCGCGGGCGCCGGTTCGCACGGCGCGGCGCTCGATCCGTCCCGAGTCGACGACGAGGACGTAATCGTTGCCGCTTGAGCTGTAGACGGTCGATTCGGGCACGGTCTGAACGCGCATCAAGGCCTGCTCGTTCGCCCCCGTTTCGGCGCCGCCCTCGAGAAAGCGCACGCTCACGCCCATGTCGGGCAGGATGCGGCTGTCCTTCTCGAGCAGCTCGACGCGAACGCGAACCGTCGCCTTGTCGCGATCGGCCGACGGCACCACGCGCTTGACCTCGGCCGGTATGCGCCAGTCCGGATAGGCGTCGAGCCGGGCAATGACGGATTGGCCGGTCTCGACCCGGTCGATGTAGCTTTCGTTGACGTCGACCTCGATCTCGAGCGAGTCCATGTCAACGATCGTTCCCACCCCAGTGCGTGTGAATCCGCCGCCGGCCGATACCGGGGAGATCATCTCGCCCACTTCGGCGGTCTGCGCGACGACCACGCCCGAGAACGGCGCGCGGACGGTCAGTTCGTCGACCAGTTGCTCCTGCAGCCGAACCTCCTGCCGGGCGACCTCGACATCGCTCTCGCGGCTGGCCAGGCGGGCTTCCAGGCTCCGGGCGTTCGTTTCGGCGCGATCGACTTCGGACTGCGAGACGAGGTCGCGCCGGTTCAGCTCCGCCTGCCGGCGCAGCGTGCGTCTCGCATCGTCGAGCTGCACCCGCAGCTCGGCCAGGGCGGACTCGGCTGCCGACAGCCTGGCGCGTGACAGGTTGAGCCGGGCGCGTTCGGTCTCGTCGTTGAGACGCGCGATGACCTGGCCCTTTTCGACCTGCATGCCTTCCTCGATCAGGACTTCCTCGAGCTTCCCGGTGACTTCCGCGGAAACGGCCGCCTGGCGGCGCGCGACCACGTAGCCGGAGGCATCGAGCACGCTGGCCTGGCTGGCCGCCGCGCCAGTCTCGACGGTCTGCGGCCGGAGGGTTTCGACCATCGGCGCGCGCGTGGCCGTGAACCACCAGGCTCCGGCCGCGGCCGCGAGCGCCAGGGCGATGATCAGGACCACGACCGGCCAGCGGCGGCTGGCCTGTTCTTCCCGGACCGCATCGCGGTCGATCCTGAGCCTGTCGATCAGCGTGTCGTCGCCCATGTCGTCTGTCTTCCCTCTCGGCCTTCCGCCATTCAGTGTCGCAAACCGGGTTTTCCGTTCAATGCCGCTTCAATATAGGCGCCCGCCCGTCCCGGAGCCAGTGACAATTGTCATCGCGAATCGGGGACATCCCTCACTGTTGCGCCGTCATGGTGATCTCGACAATGCCACGTACTGCCATGCAGGGCATGGATGCCAATAACGAACCAACGAAGCAACGAATCAACGAAGCAACGAATCAACGCAACGCAAGGAGGTCCATCGATGAAAGCCCTCACGATTCTTCTCGCCACGCTGTTCGCGACGAGCGCGCTGGGCGAGGCCACGTTCTCCTGGAATGAATTTACCGAGCGCGCAGCCGCGGCGGTCCAGGGCGGCGAGCAGGCCGCCCTGATCGAGCTCCAGGCCGAGCGCCGCGACGAACCGGTCGAGCCACGCGAATGGAATGCGTACTGGCGCGCCTATCTGCACTACCGTGCCGCCTACCTGGCCGGGGAAGACGAGCCGGACAAGGAGCGTCTCGAGGCCTGCGTCGAAACCGCCGAGCAGGCCGTCGAGAGCGGCGAGGACAGCGGCGAATCCCATGCCTTGCTGGGACTGTGCTACGGACAGCTGGCCGGCACGGGCATGATGGCCGGCATGCGCTACGGCTCCAAGGCCCAGGCCGCGCTCGACGAGGCGCTGCTCCTCGCGCCCGACAATCCGCGCGTTCTGCTGGCCGCCGGCATCAACGACCTCTACACGCCGGCGCAGTACGGCGGCGACATCGAGCGTGCCGAGCGCCGTCTCTCCGACGCCCGGGATCGTCTTGCCGGCGGCGCGGAGCATGTCGGCGAATCGCCCTGGCGCCCGGCGTGGGGCGCGCTGGACGCCCACGGGCATCTCGCCATGGCCTACGCTCGGCTCGAACGACCCGGCGAAGCGCTCGAGGTGCTGCGACAGGCCGAGCGATCGGGCATTCAGTCGCCCTGGCTGGAAGGCATGCGTTCGCGATTCGAAGGTGACGCCTCCAGCCGATAGCCGGCCGTAGACAAGAAGCAACCGGGCCGACGGTGCCGCGGCGCGCTGTGTATAGAATGACGCACGTTCGTGATGCCGGGGCCCGGTC